>JBBQVT010000017.1:0-41957 GCA_038211245.1 Desulfobulbales bacterium
TAAGAAGAATATAGCACTAAACAGCAAAAGATAGCAAGAGGTGAGGAAAACCAGAAAAGCACAAAAAAAGGCTTTACCCCAATATTACTGGGATAAAGCCCTAAATTTACTTGGTGCCGGAGGTCGGAATCGAACCGACATGGACTTGCGTCCGCTGGATTTTGAGTCCAGTGCGTCTACCAGTTTCACCACTCCGGCAGTAGAATCGTTGCTTATACCTCACTTGGCGGTTTACCGTCAAGGGCAAAAGGTGGTCGGGTTAATATGGTCGTGAAGTTTCGAGAGAAAAACCAGAGGAACCTTTACCAAACTCCTTTTGCCCCTCTCTTGTGGTTAAAAAACCGCCAACCGCAGTTCACTCCCGCACCAAAAGAAAGTCGCTGCCGTTCTGTCGTTTGTATTCCTTATACTGGCGAATAACCTTGGTCACGTATTGCTGGGTTTCAGGAATTTCCGGAACTGCTCCAGTCCGTGTCACTAATCCCGGCCCTGCGTTATAGGCTGCCAGGGAGAGAGTCAGATTACCTTTAAAATTATCAAGAATTTGGCGGAGATAGCGCGTACCACCATCAATATTTTCGCGTGCATTAAAGGGGTTGACGACATGCAGCTCACGAGCGGTATCCGGCATCAATTGCATGAGCCCCAAGGCGCCCCGCCGCGATACCGCCCGGTGATTAAAGTCGGACTCCGCCTGAATGATCGCCTTGATCAGTTGGGGCTCCACCTGATACTGGCGACCTATGCGGCGGATATCCTGATCGTAGGTTGTGGAATCGGTCGATCCTCCACCCATTGTTGCTTGAAATCCACCGCTCTGACTCAGCGAATAGGGCCGGCAATTGGCGCCGGTCGGGGCATTGGTGAAATTCATTGCTCCCGATTTTTCGCGGCAGATATACATTGACCCGCCCCACGCCGCCGAGGCCAACGCCAGCAAGGTCGCGGTGATAAGCACAACGAGCCTTCCCACACTCTGAGGGGAAGAAAGCGATCGGGAATGCAATTGCGAGGTTCGATAGCCAGTCATCTATTTTTTTCGTTTTTCCCAGTCTGAGAGAAACTGCTCAATGCCGATGTCGGTGAGTGGATGTTTAGCGAGCTGGGCAATAACCTTGAAAGGAATGGTAGCAATATCCGCGCCGATAAGGGCAGCATCCACCACGTGCTGTGGACTTCTAATGCTTGCCACAATGATCTCACTCTGGTAACCGTAATTGTCATAGATGGTGACGATATCGCTAATCAGATCCATCCCCGGATTGCCGATATCATCAAGACGGCCGACAAAAGGGCTGACATAGGTGGCTCCGGCTTTCGCTGCCAAAAGCGCTTGCGCGGCTGAAAAAACCAGGGTGACATTGGTCTTGATTCCTTCCGCAGTCAGCTTCTTCACGGCTTTCAGCCCTTCGACAATCATCGGGATCTTGACCACGATATTCTCGGCAAGCTTTGCCAGTTTGCGCGCCTCGTCCAACATCCCCTCGGCCTCAAGGCTCACAACCTCGGCGCTTACCGGACCGTCGACTACCTTGCAGATTTCGGCGAGAATTTCTTCAAAGGGCTTATTTTCTCGGGCTATCAATGACGGATTGGTAGTGACCCCATCTACCATGCCCATTTCCACGCCTTTTTTTATTTCTTGCAAATTGGCGGTATCGATAAAAAATTTCATTATTATTCTCCTTGGTTGATTCTGAAGGTATTGCAACATTCCCGGCTGCAAAAATAGATTTTTTTGCCCCGCCATTCAAGTTGCACGGCCTGGCGGCTGGGCACGAGTTTCTTGCAGACCGGATCTTCCTCCAGGGTATCGCTTAATCCCCTATCCGATGGCTGCGACCGGCCTTTTTGCTTTGCCGCCTCTGCAGATTTTCTGCCACCGAAAATGAGCCGGTAGCCGATATAAACGAGAATGATAAGGATGATTATCCGCAATGGATTCAAACTGTCCTCACTTTTTAAATTCTCCGCGCCCAACGTCCCTGGCCGGGGGCCGCTACAGTTGCCGGTGGGATGCCAAGAAGACTCAGCCTAGTCATCCCAACTCCCGGAAATTATTTCTTGATTGTTCGACGCCCCAACCTTAATCTGCTGTATCAGCAGTTGTGCCAGCTCGGAAATAGCCATCCCGCTGTTACAATCCCGGAAATCCGGCTCAAGCTCGGCAAAAGGGGCAAGAACAAAAAGTCGGTCACCAATGCGTGGATGCGGTAAAGTCAGCTGGGCCGAATCCATCACCTGCGTACCATAATACAACAAATCAAGGTCTAGACTGCGATCCTGATAGCCAAAGCTTATATTTTCTCTGGTCCGGCCGAATTTTTTTTCTACCGCAAGCAGTGTATAAAGCAAATCAAGCGGCGGCAGAGAAACCCGCAATCGCCCTACGGCGTTGGTAAACCAGAGACGGCTGGTCATACCGACAGGCGCAGTCATATACGGACTCGACAAACCATCAAGACCTATCCCCGGAACATTGCCAAGTGTACCCCAGGCCTCACGCAGAATTGCTCGGCCATTGCCAAGATTCGAGCCCAGCCCGATAAATGCTTTCACTTCTTCAATCATTACGCCGTCGTTTTGCTCAGGGGCTTAGAGATCCTGCAAGCCCAGGACATCGAACATTGAATAAATTCCGCATTCTCTGCCGACAATCCAGGCGGCAGCCGTGGCTGCACCGCGGGCGAAATGATCGCGACTGTGGGCCCGATGCACCAGTTCAATTCGCTCGCCGGGGCCGGCAAAAAGAACGGTATGCTCACCGACAATATCGGCGGCCCGGATGCTTTGAATGCCGATCTCCTTGGCGCCTCTCTCACCGATAATGCCGTTGCGCTCAAGCACTGCCACCTCGCCAAGGTCTCTGCCCACCCCTTCAGCCGCCATCTCGGCAAGCTTCAAAGCTGTGCCGCTGGGAGCATCCTTTTTTTTGTTGTGATGGGCCTCGATGATTTCAATGTCATAGTCATCACCGAGAATTGCCGCAGTTTTTTTTACTAACTTAAACAGGACATTAACACAGACCGACATATTCGGAGCCTGCACACAGGGAAAGCTCTTTGCCAGTTCCCGCAGTTCCACCAGGTTGTCGGGGGTAAGACCGGTGGTGCCGATGACCATTGCCCGACCATGTCTGGCCGCAACCCTGGCAAATTCCATGGTGGCTTTATGAAAGGTGAAATCGATGATAACATCGCCCTTATCGATAACCGACTCTATGCCGGCACCGATTATCACCCTGTTTGGCTCACCTGCTAGGAGGAGACCGGCATCTTTGCCGATGGAAGGGTGCCCCTGCGCCTCAAAGCCTGCGACATATTGCAGCTGCGGATGGCGGTTGACCATGTCGGCAACCCGCTGTCCCATTCTACCCGCCGCTCCGGCAATTATAACCTTTATCATCTCTGTGCTCCTTTCATCTGAATTGCCGCTCAACCCGCGCCTTGAAAGTTAGAGGAGTTAAAGAAGGCCGATGTTACGCATCGCCGCCTGCAGTTTCTCCAGATTTGCACCCCCCATCGGGGCCAGGGGCAAACGCGGTAGGCCGCTACGAATCCGGCCCATGATTTCCAAGCCCTTCTTGGCCGGAACCGGATTGGGGTCGATGAACATCAGTTTCATCAGCTCGAACATCTTGTAATGCAGCTCGCCGGCCTTTTTGATATTCCCAGCCAGCGCCTCTTCCATCATCGCCGACATGCCTTGCGGATAGACGTTGGAGATCACCGAGATGACCCCTTTGCCCCCGATAAAAATGGTCGGCATAGAGGTAAAGTCGTCACCGGACAGGACGATGAAATCCTTGGGACAGCGGCGAATAACGTCGGAAATCTGCTCCAGACTGCCGGAGGCCTCCTTGATACCGATGATATTGTCGATTTCCGCCAAGCGGGCAACGGTCTCCGGCTGCATGTTGACCACCGTACGACCCGGGACGTTATAGAGAAACATCGGAATATCAACATGCTCCGCTATCTCCCGAAAATGCAGATACATACCTTCCTGACTCGGCTTGTTGTAGTAGGGCACCACCGACAATACCGCATCGGCGCCGCTTTGCTTGGCGCTCTCGGTGAGTTCGATAGCCTCTAACGTGTTGTTTGCCCCGGTGCCTGCAACCACCGGCACTCGGCCGCCAACCGTCTTGACGATCAGCTCAATGACCCGTTTATGTTCGTCGAATCCGATCGTTGCCGATTCACCGGTTGTGCCGCAGGGCACAATTCCGTGGGTACCGCCGGCTATCTGGAACTCTATAAGATCAATCAGCCCCTGTTCATCTAAGCGACCGTCGATAAACGGGGTTACAAGTGCAACAAGTGCTCCGTGAAATTTTTCCATGACTCCTCCTTCCGATCCTCATTTTGCATCATGATCAGTAGCCGCCAGGAAATGCTTTGACAACTTTCAACCATTTCCTTATACCTTCTTAAGCCGTTCCGAAGGTTTCTTCGTTCGTGCTTTTTTTGAACAACGACTTATCTCTACGATCCATCAGAGCAGCGCTTCAGCGGTCAAGTTGCCGGTACAAACCAGTCTGGTCGGTCCCTGTAGGAAAACGTTATCCACCACCGGTCCGTCGAATAAATCAAACACTATCGTCAACACTCCCCCACCGGAGGTAATGACCTCGACCGGTGATTCCAGCCCCTTTTGCAGCGCTGCAAAGAGCGCCGAGGCGACCGCGCCGGTGCCGCAGGCCATGGTTTCCGCCTCGACTCCGCGTTCGTAGGTACGAACCTTCAGTCGACCATCGGGCAACACCCTCACGAAGTTGGCGTTGGCTCCCTTTGGCATGAAGAGTTCATGAAATCGTACCAGCCGTCCCCAGGTTTTGACGGGAACGTCATCATTATCAACAAAGATCACTGCATGGGGCACGCCGGTATCGACATAACCAACCGCTTTTTCCTCATCTCCGACAGACAGTAAAAGCCCGAGGCGGAAATCGTGCGGAGTCGTCATCCGCACCCTTACCCCAGCCTCTTCATCGCCAATCTCAGCCTCAATGATCCCAGCCAACGTCGAAAACTTCATCTTTTTTCCGGCAATTCCATGCCGATAGGCAAACCGTGCCGCGCATCGCGAACCGTTGCCGCACATCTCGGCAACCGAGCCATCAGCGTTATAAAAATTCCAAGCAAAATCGGCAACAGTCGATTCCTCGATAAAAATCAGGCCGTCAGCACCGATGGAGAACATCCGCCGACAAATCTTTCTTGCCAATTCGGATTGTTCCGCAAGCGGAATACGTAAACTGCGGTTATCAATGATGACGAAATCATTGCCGGTTCCGCTCATTTTCTCAAAAGGAATGGGGAAATTTACCATTTCTTTCGCCCCTTTTGTTTTTCAGTGTACATGGGCCATTAACATTTTCAGCGTAAAGGACTGACTAACAACACAGCTTTTTCATATGCTATCCAGACAGCAGAGCCCCCCTACCGCATCAATTGCGGCGGGAGGGCGTCTACTTGAGCACCACAATGGTTTTGTTCCTGCGCCTTAGGAGCCGTTCCGGGTATTTCTCCGGCCAAGTTTTTTTATTGACAACAGGGCACTAATTCCTGATTGTGGCTTCTTTCGACTTGCTGCTTTCGTTGGCCGGCGTTGCCCCGTCAAGGGCTGTAATCGAATAATAGTACCGTACGCTCTCACCGGCCTTGGTGTCAACAAAGAGGGTATGGGTCGGCTCCACATTGCCAAGCATCTGATAGCCGTCCTGATCTGCCGCCCGGCGATAGACTCGATAACCTGCAAGATCTGCTTCATCGGTTCGATCCCAGAAGACCTTGATGCCGACATCGGTTCGCACTGCGGTCACTCCGGTCGGCGGTACCGGTGGAGTCAGGTCAATCGGGGTGGTCGTCACTTCTTTGCTCACCCCACCTTGCGCGATTTCATTCTTGTATTCCGTCAAAGTCTGGACGGAATAGAAATACTTTCGACCGTTACTGACCTGACGGTCAAGATAGCTGGTAGCGACCAGCGGATCACCGGTCTTGGTGAACTCCTTGCCGTCCAAGCTACGAAGTACTTGGTATTTTACCAGCAAATCTTTGCCGGCAGTCTTCAAGGTTACCGGCTGCCAAGCCAGCGACACCTGACGGTCCCCGGGGACCGCTGTCACTTTCCCGGTTGCCGCCGCAGGATCGAACCACACCAAAGTGATGACATTGGAGTCGGCACTGTCGGCGAACCAACTGGTACGGGATCGAACCTTAAAAAAATACTTATGTCCTGAACGTAACAGATTGGAATCGTAGCTGACCTTTCTTCTCGTCTGGCCGTCCAGGGGTGAACCGCCACCTACTGTCACCGGCTCTGTAAACGGTATGGGACAGCTGCCGCAATAATTTTCCAGGGGTATTTCCGCCCGAGACAATTGAAAAGAAGAGATATCTTCGAGGACCGAGCCCTTAATGGTCTTAACCGGATATGACCAGGTGAGTTGTATCCCTTTGTCGTTCACCGTATAGCGCAGATCGTCAATTGCCTGCGGGACAACGCTTTCAGGGGGCAGCGGCTTGTTTTTAAACCCGCATCCAGCCGCCAGAAGAAACAATGCGCCAAAAAGGAAAACACCCATCACCCGCACCAAGCATCTGTTTTTCATCGTCCAATCCCCAGTTGTTTTTCCGCTGCCAGCAATGCTTCTTCCACTCTCTGTATACCGGTTCCTCCTACGGAAATCCGGCTATTGACCGATCCTTCAACATGTAACACTCCATAAACGTCCTTTCCTATAACCTCGGAAAACTGTTGCAACTCTGCAATACTCAGATCCGGCAGTTCGCAGCCTTTATCGAGACAATAGGCAACTGCTCGACCAACAATACCATGGGCCTCACGGAAGGGTACATTTTTCAGTACCAGGTAGTCGGCAAGGTCGGTTGCGGTCATACACCCCTTTTGGGTCGCGGCCGCCATCTTGTCAGTCTTGAAGCTGAGGTTTTCCAGGAGTTCCGCCATAATGGCAAGGGAGGCGGACACCGTATCGACGGCATCAAATACCGGCTCCTTGTCTTCCTGAAGGTCGCGGTTATAGGTGAGGGGCAATCCTTTCATCAGGGTAATAAGGGTCATCAGACTACCGACGACACGCCCGCTCTTGCCTCGAATCAACTCAGGGATGTCGGGATTTTTCTTCTGCGGCATGATCGACGAACCGGTACAGAATTTGTCGGAAATATTGACAAAATCGAATTCCTGACTGGACCAGAGGACAAGTTCCTCGGATATTCTGGAAAGATGCAGCTGGATCATTGTGCAGTCGCTGGTGAATTCGATGGCAAAATCGCGGTCGCCCGAGGTATCCATGGAATTTGCTGTAACTCCGGCGAAGCCAAGGATTCCGGCGACCTGCTGCCGATCGATCGGCAGTCCGGTACCGGCCAGGGCGGCACAGCCGAGAGGCGAGAGGTTGAGGCGCTTGCGACAATCAGCCATCCGATCCAGATCCCGTCCAAACATCTCATAGTAGGCCAGCATATGATGGGCAATCTGCACCGGTTGCGCCCGCTGCAGATGCGTGTAGCCCGGCATAATCTGGCCGAGATACTTCCTGGCAAGTACGGCAAAAGCCCGGCGAATGCCATTCAGGAGGAGCATAAGCTCGTCGCACTGATCGCGCAGATAAAGTTTAAAATCAAGAGCAACCTGATCATTCCTGCTCCTGGCACTGTGCAACTTTGCCCCAGCCGGGCCGATACGTTCGACCAAGGCCTTTTCAATATTCATATGAATATCTTCGAGCTCTCGCCTGAATTGAAATGTCCCTTGAGCTATCTCCAGTTCAATTGCATTCAGACCATCGGTTATTGCCGCCAGCTCTTCTTTCGAAAGTATGCCGTTATCGGCGAGCATGGCGGCGTGCGCCTTGCTCCCGGCGATGTCATATTTATAAAGCCGGCAATCATAGTGAATGGAGGCGGTAAAGGCCTCTACCGAAGCAGCGGTACCTTCACCGAACCGCCCACCCCACAGCTTTGCCGATCCGCTCTTTTTTTGCTCAATCATACCGTTCCTATTTACTACACCTGCCCTGCAGAGCATTGATTTTCAGGCGGAGACCATGGAGCCGGATGAATCCGGTGGCATCGCCCTGGTCGTAGACATTATCTTCTTCAAAGGTAGCAAAATTCACCTGGTACAACGACTGATCGGACTTGCGACCAACCGGGGTACAATTGCCCTTATACAATTTCAGACGGACCACGCCGTTCACCGTTTTCTGGGTCTCATCCATGGTCTTCTGCAACAGCTCGCGCTCCGGCGAGAACCAGAAGCCATTGTAGATCAATTCGGCATAGCGCGGCGTCAGAGAGTCGCGGATACGCAGGACTTCCCGATCAAGGGTGATGGTCTCCAGATCGCGATGGGCAATGCGCAGAATGGTGCCACCCGGGGTCTCATACACACCGTGCGACTTCATACCGACAAAGCGGTTTTCCACCAGGTCGAGTCGGCCGATGCCGTTGACGCCGCCTAGTCTGTTGAGCTCGGTAAATAGGGCCAGAGGCTCCATGGTAACCCCATTGAGGGCGACCGGGTTGCCGCCGGCAAACGTCATCTCCAGATAGGTCGCTTTATCGGGTGCCTTTTCCGGGGCGACGGTCAGCTTGAACATCGCTTCATCCGGCTCGTTCCAAGGATCTTCAAGAATTCCACCTTCAAAGCTGATATGCAGAAGGTTCTCATCGGAACTGTAGGGTTTTTCTTTGGTGACCGGAACCGGGATATTCCGTTCTTTGGCGAACTCCATAAGCTTCTGCCGCGAATTGAGATTCCAGATGCGCCACGGGGCGATTATCGTAAGGCTCGGGGCAAGGGCGATGTAACCGAGCTCGAAGCGCACCTGGTCATTCCCTTTGCCGGTTGCGCCGTGGCTCACCGCGTCCGCACCCTCGGCCAGGGCGATACGCACCTGCTCTTTGGCAATTAAAGGTCTGGCCAGCGAGGTGCCGAGCAGATATGAGCCTTCGTAGATGGCATTGGCCCGGAAGGCAGGGAAAATGTACTCTTCGACAAAAACCTTCTTCAGATCGGAAACGATGACCTTTTCAGCACCGGTGGCAAGACCTTTTCTCTTGACCGCATCCCAATCCTCCTCCTGCCCGATATCGGCAGAATAGGCGATGACCGAACATTTATACTCCTCGGCCAGCCATTTCAAAATAACCGAGGTATCGAGACCACCGGAATAGGCGAGGACAATCTTGTTAATACTCATGCATAAACCTCAAACAATATTATTTTTTATATTTGGCGAAGATGAACAATTTTAACCAATCAGGCTTTCAAGTATCGCCTTGTGGATATGCATCTTATTTTCCGCCTGATCAAAGGCTATGCATTGCGCCGATTCGAGAACCTCGTCGGTTATCTCCTCACCGCGATGCGCCGGCAGACAATGCAATACCACACAGTCGGCAGGGGCCTTCGCCAACAATTCACGATTGAGCTGAAAATGGTTGAAAACGCGCAGTCTTTCTTCCTGCTCATCCTCTTTACCCATGGAGGCCCAGACATCGACGTTGATAACATCGGCACCGCGAACCGCCGCCACAGGATCTTGTATAAGGGTAATCGGTTTGCCGGCAATCTTCCGACTTGCCGCAAGAATTCCGCTGTCCGGCTCATAGCCTTGCGGACAGGCCAGGGTCAGTTCGAAACCGATTATCCCGGCAGCTTGTATCCAGGAATTGGCCATGTTGTTGCCATCCCCCACCCAGGCGATAAGCAGGGGTTCAATCCCCCCTTTTTTCTCAATGACCGTCATGATATCGCTCAACACCTGGCAGGGATGATGCAAATCAGTCAGGGCGTTGATCACCGGAACGGAGGCGTAGGCGGCTAGTTCCTCGACCACTTCCTGGCCGAAGGTCCGGACTACCATGCCGTCAACATAGCGGGACATCACCCGGGACATGTCCTTGAGCGGTTCCGACCTGGCCAGTTGGGTGTCGCGACCGGACAGAAAGATTACCTGTCCACCAAGACCATACATAGCCGATTCAAAGGAAACCCGGGTTCTGGTCGATGGTTTTTCAAAAATCAGACCGACGGTTTTTCCCATCAACTGTTGATGAATCTTGCCGATCTTTTTTTCTTTTTTCAATTCTATCGCCCGGTCGATGAGACCAAGCAACTCTATTTTTGTAAATTCCTGTAATGACCTGAAATGCTTCGGCACTCTCTGCACCTCTAAATCTAAACAAAGCGGGGATCATCCCCATCAGTTACCTCCCCCACTTCAGCCTGCATCTTCAGTATTCAGGGGAGAAAGACGTTATCATTACATAAAAGGGGGGTGATTTGCAAAACATTTCCCCCGTATTTGCTTGGTTCTGTCCGATTTTTAGAAGCCGCCCATCATATTTCGGCCAACACCGCACCAAGAGCTAGCATAAGAATGTCGATTTCTTCTGTTGAAACAATCAGCGGCGGCACAAAACGTAAAGCCACATTGCCTGCGAAATTCATGAGAAAGCCCCTTTCAAACATCTTTGTGACAATCGCCTGCCCATGCGTCGCGCCCTGCTCGGTGAGCACGGCACCAAGGAGCAAGCCCATGCCCCGGACGGAGCCGATAAGCGCCGGAAAACGCTCAGCCAGTCGCATCAGTTGTCCCTTAAAATAGACGCCCTTGCGCTGCACCTCAGGGAGAAAGCCATCGGCCAGCATGACCGAAAGGACCGCCACGGCGGCGGCCGAAGCCACCGGGTTGCCGCCGAAGGTGGAGGCATGTGAGCCCGGCGTGAAAGCGGCAGCGATATCGGCGCGGGTCATCATCGCCCCGATCGGCAGGCCGTTGCCCAGAGCCTTGGCCATGGTGAGGATATCCGGCGTGACACCCAATTGTTGGTACGCAAAAAGGGTTCCCGTTCGCCCGAGCCCGGTCTGAATCTCATCAAAAATAAGCAACAACCGGTGTTGCTCGCAGAGTTTCTTAATACCCTGGAGATACTCGCGGGCAAGTGGTCGCACCCCACCCTCACCCTGCAAGGGTTCGCAGAGAATCGCACAGGTCTTGCCTGTGATCATCGTCGCAAGAGCGTCAAGATCGCCAAAGGGGGCGTGCTGAAAACCTTCCGGCAAGGGTTCAAAACCTTTATGGAATTTCGGCTGACCGGTTGCCGCCACGGTGGCCAGCGTCCGTCCGTGAAAAGAGCCGGAAAGACTGATGACCAGATAGCGACCCTCGCCTGCATAAATCCGGGCCAGCTTGATCGCCGCCTCATTGGCCTCGGCGCCGCTGTTGGCGAGAAATATTTTCTCCCCGAAGGAATTGTCGGTGAGCAATTCGGCAAGGTGTATCTGGGGCTCGGTGTAATACAGATTGGAGACATGGACCAGCTCACCCGCCTGCCGCCGGATGGCCTCGGTCACCAGTGGATGACAGTGGCCGAGGGCGCAGACCGCGATGCCCGCTAAAAAATCCAGGTACTCTTTGCCATCGGCATCGGTGAGACGACAGCCGGACCCTTTGACCATCGCCGCCGGATACCTGGCATAGGTGCCAATGAATACCCTATCGCCCCGTTCCTTCCATTCCTCGTTTGTACACGTGTTCATTAGAATATCTCCGTCCCCACCCCGTCCCGGGTAAACATTTCCAATAATATCGAATGTTCGACTCTGCCATCAACTATATTGGTCTTGGCGACGCCACGGCGCAGCGCCTCTTCACAGCAGCGGACCTTGGGGATCATGCCGCCGGCAATAGTGCCATCTTCTATCAACCCCTCCAGTTCATTTTTGGACAGGGTAGAAATCAATCGGCCGGCCTTATTTTGTACGCCGGGGACATCGGTCAGAAGGATCATCTTTTCCGCTGCCAGCGCCCCGGCTATGGCTCCGGCAACCAGATCGGCATTGATGTTGAAAGCCTGGCCGTCCTCCCCCACCCCTACCGGGGCAATGACCGGGATAAAGTCATTGCGGCTGAGGCTTTCAAGCACCCCGATATTTATCTTCGTCACCTGCCCGACCCGGCCAAGATCAATGAGTTCCGGCGGGGCATCGAGCAGCATCTCATCCTCTTTCTTCCGTTTCATCTTGAGTTTTTTGGCGCAGACCAGATCTCCGTCCCGTCCGGAAAGCCCGACCGCCTTGCCGCCGCAATGGTTGATGAGGCCGACGATCTGTTTGTTCACTTGGCCGACCAACACCATCTCGACCACATCCATGGTTTCCCCATCGGTGACCCGCATTCCCTGGACATAACTGGGCTTTATCCCAAGACGATCGAGGAGGTTGTTGATTTGCGGACCGCCACCATGGACAATGACCGGATTGATGCCAATCTGCTTGAGGAGAATGACATCAAGGGCAAATTGTCTTTTTAAATGCTCATCGACCATGGCATGGCCGCCATACTTGATAACAATGGTTTTGTTCCTGAATTCCTGCATATAGGGCAACGCCTCTATAAGCACTTTAGCCTTTTCAATACTCTCCTCGACGGTTTTTACCATGGCACCACTTCCTATCACCCGATCAGTCCTTATATTTTATCGTGATTTCAATCTACTAAGACCTCGTCTTAAGGCCCGGAATCTGACCGTATTGTACTGACTCATCTGCGGTAAGTAAAGAATTCTTTGTTTTGCCACCGCATACCATGGCTTTACATTTCCGGACCTTTACGCTACGATGGGCTCGGTAAAACCATGGGCTATAAATATTTTCTCTTACAAGCGGAGGGTCACGATGAAATCGTATGACCGATCATTACTGCTGAACATACTCTCTCTCACCTTTTTCACAGTCATCGGCGGCGTGATGGGGATGGATGTCTTGGCCGCCGATGCCCCCATTCACATCGAAGCCAGCCGCATGACCTCGACCGAGAAATCCAATTCGGTTGTGTTCACCGGAGATGTCGATGCCAAGCAGGGCGATGTACGGATCCGTTCCGATGAGATGACTGTTTTTTACAACGCACTTGAGAGCCCAACCAAGCAAAAAGATAAGAAGAAACCGACCCAACCGGCTGAAAAGAAATCCACCCAGCAGGTCGAAAAATTGATCTGCATCGGCAATGTTGAAGTCACCCGGGGGGAATGGCTGGGGACCGCCAAAAAAATGCTCTATCTCTCCAAGGAGAGACAGGTTATACTGACTGAAAATGCCAAGGCATGGCAGGGCCAGAATATGGTGAGCGGCGAGAAAATCATCTACTATCTTGATGAAGGCCGCTCAGAAGTCATCGGCGGCAGCAAGGCAACAACCGCGGGCGAAACCGACGGCGGCAAGAAAAAACCTTCCCGAGTCAACATGACCATCCTCCAGAATTAGTCTCACCCCATGTCGATACTTGAAACACGCAACATTGTTAAACGCTACGGTGCCAGAACGGTTGTCGACGGCGTCAGCCTGCAAGTTCAGCCCGGCGTTGTGGTCGGCCTCCTCGGACCGAACGGCGCGGGAAAGACAACCACCTTTTATAGTATCGCCGGCTTTATCCGCCCGGATCGAGGGAGTATCGTCCTTTCAGGAGAAACGATAACCGATCTTCCCATCCATAAAAGAGCCCTCAAGGGTATCACCTATCTGGCACAGGAACCGTCGGTCTTCAAAAAACTCACAGTAGAAGAAAACGTCCGGATCATTCTTGAGCCCCTTGGGCTCTCAAAAAACGAGATTAATAACCGGATTGATGCGCTCATGGAAGACCTTGGGATTGAATATCTCCGCCACAACAAAGGCCATGAACTGTCCGGCGGTGAACGTCGGCGGGTGGAGATTATGCGGGCTCTGTCGACCAAGCCGAAGTTCATCCTCCTTGATGAACCCTTTGCCGGAATCGACCCACTGGCGGTCATCGACCTGCAAAAAATCATCTTTAAATTAAAAGCAAAAGGGCTAGGCATCCTGATTTCCGACCATAACGTCCGAGAAACCTTGCAGGTCTGCGACTTTGCCTATATCCTGAACGCCGGACAAGTACTCACCAGCGGTGTTGCCGACGATATAATTGAGAGTGAAGTCGCCCGAAAAATGTATCTCGGTGAAAACTTCCGGATGTAATTCTTTATGGCCCTCGAACTCAGACAACAGCTCAAGCTTACTCAGAAACTGGTGATGACGCAGCAACTGCGACAGGCCATAAAACTGCTGCAATTGAACAGGCTTGAGCTCTCTGATGCCCTCCAGGCCGAGATCGAACAGAATCCAGCACTTGAAGAAGATCTTTCGGTACCTGAAACCCTTGAAACGTCCTTCTCGCTGTCCTCGACAATCGAGGAAAAATCCATCCCCCTGGAGCCGGAAATTACCGAAAGCGTGAGGGTGTCAGACGGTCTGGCGGAAATTAATTGGGAAGACTACGCCAACAATTTTGACTCCAATTTCTCCTTTTCCCACGAAACCCCGCCCGCCGACGCCCCCTCACAATTTGATTTTATCTCTGAAAAGCCAGGGCTTTCGGCCTACCTGCACTGGCAGCTGGCACACAGCAACCTGGATGCCACAGAATGGGAGATCGCCCAGTTTATTGTCGGTAACCTCAACCGTTACGGCTTTCTTGAGGTGGACCTTCTGAGAGTCATGGCCGAGACAGGGTGCGCGCGCGACGATGCCGAATATATTCTCGAGGTCATCCAGGAACTTGATCCGCCGGGCATCTGTGCTCGCAATGTCAGTGAATCCCTGTATCTGCAACTGGAACGTCTAGGCAAAGGAGACAGCCTTGCCGCAGAGATTGTCCTGCACCATCTGCCGCTGCTGGAAACCCGCAACTATAAAGCTCTCGCCAAGGAAACCGGGCGAAAAAAACCGGAGCTGGAACGGGCCATCAACTATATCATCGCCGAGCTTACCCCATTTCCCGGCCTGCCCTATGCCACCGACACCACCAACTACGTTGTCCCCGATGTCTATGTTCGCAAGGTTAACGAAGAATATGTCATCCAGTTGAACGACGACGACATTCCCCGCCTGAAACTGTCGTCGCTGTATCAGGAAATGTTGAAAAATGAAAAAAATCTGGCCAAGGAGTCACGCCAATACATTCAGGATAAGCTGAAAAACGCCGACTGGTTTATCAAATCTCTGTATCAGCGGCAGCGCACCATCTACAAAGTAATGGAGAGCATTCTTCGCTTTCAATACGACTTCTTCGAACGCGGCTCAGCCTATCTGAAACCGCTTATCCTCAAAGATGTCGCCGACGATATTGAAATGCACGAATCGACGGTGAGCCGGGTCACTTCCAATAAATACGTGCACACTCCCCAGGGTATCTATGAACTGAAGTATTTCTTCTCAACCGCCATTGCCCGCGAGGGTGAAGATGACATGGCCGCTGAATCGATCAAGACTCTCATCAGAAGAATGATTCAGGAAGAAGACAGAAACAATCCCCTCAGTGATAATGTTATTTCCGAAAAACTCGCCGAGGAAAATATCAAAATAGCCCGCAGAACTGTGGCTAAGTACAGGGAACAGTTAAAAATCCTTCCGGTAAAGCACCGCCGACACTCAAGGTAGTCAGGCATGAGCTTTCTTGATTTAAGGAGGACCTTGAAGATGGCGGAAATATTACTCAAACCGACAGCAAAATTATGATATTGTTATTTCATAGGCAGCCGACCTTTGAATTCGGCAAGTTGCATCAAATATTATTTTAATAGGAGATTGGTACGATGAAATACGCTTTTATAGCCTTAATTGCATGCTACCTTCTTGTTTATGGTTGTGGTCCGGACAATTCGAAAAAAACAGAGGTCAAAAAAGAACAGGCCGTTCACAGCACCGTAGAAAAACCGACACAGCCGACACAAGCAACCCAGCCGCAAGAAACCGCCAAACAACCGGTGGCCGCAGCGGTTGATGCAACCCCGCAGCCGATACAACAAGGCGCCATCGAGCTGACACAACCGGATGAAGAAAATATCGTGGTCATGCCCTGCGGTTGCATGTTTATAAAGCATCCGATGCCGGCCAATGCCCCCTACGTAAAGAATGCTCCCTGCGTACAGCAACAGGCTCCCCCTTGCCCGATGATGGGTGAAAAACAGCCGGCGACAGATGAAGAGTTAATAATGATGCCCTGCGGCCGAGTCTTTGTAAAGCAACCCATGCCGGTTGATGGTTTAGACCTCGAACGGCCACTGCAGATGGAAGAACCTGAAGAGGATCTCGCCGGCGCAGTGCAAAGAATGGCGGAGGCTACCAACGATATGGTGCTGGTAACCAAACAGCTGGTGGTTGCCACGCAGGAGATGCTCAAGGCGACCAAGGGGGCAGCGAGTGAGGGTGCAAACACCAATAGGGAAAACAACCGGCAAACTGAGCAAACAAATCAATCCCCTTGGCAAGCAGCAATAGCAGCTGCCAAAAATCAGAGCGCAGACAAGGAACAAGAAGCAGTGAACGCCATGAAAGATGCGGTTATTGCTACTCAGAAAGCCATTGACGCAATGAACCAAACCGTGCCTAAGACTGTCGATCAACGACAGTAACGGGTTATTGTCTTCTCTCACCCATTACCGATAAGGCTTTATCGGTAATGGGCCTCTTCTTGCAACGCAAGGTAAAGTTCTGATTGCCAAACTCCCCGCCGGCAATTACAATCTTGGTGATCTCTTCCCCCGAAAACGCAAAGAACTGACTGCACCGGCACATTTTTAAAACTAGCCCTGCCAAAGGGAGCCCAATATGTCTGCCCGACCATTTCCTTCGCTCTTCCCCATTGTTTGGCTTGTTGGTCTTTGCTGCGGTTTATGCTCCTGTGCAAGCCTCATCACCGGCACGGTGATCAAGCCGGCGGTCGGCAACCTCCAGCAGCAGCAGGACATAGAGCTGGTCTGTGAAGGCGCGCCGGCTTATCTGCTGATGCTCGACAGCATGCTCGTCTCTTCTCCTGAAAACCAAGACCTTCTGCTGATTGCAACGCAATCCTACAGCGCCTACACCACTGCTCTCGAAGAATGCGGTGGCTCCGACCAGCGAATCGGTGCCATAGCTGCCAAGGCCAAGGCCCACGGTCAAAAACTCCTCCGACCCTTATTACCCATTGACCACAAAGGGGGCGATTCCAACTTTGACAAGAATCTCACAAAACTCTCTACCGGCGATGTTCCCGAAGTCTTTTGGGGAACCTCCGGCTGGCTGACCTGGGTTCTTAGACAAAAAGGTTCCCCGGAAGCGATCGCCGATATCGTCCGCATCGAAAAGATCATGGCCAGACTCCTGGAGCTCGACGAGTCTTACCAGGGCGGCAGCCTTCATCTGTTTTTCGGCGCCTACCATGCCGCCAAACCGAAGATGCTCGGCGGCAGGCCTGATCTCAGCGCCAGCCACTTTGACAAGGCATTGACCATCTCCAAGCGACGCTTTCTTTTGACCCATACCACCTACGCCGCGACCCTGGCCAGGATGACCATGGACCGGGATCTGCACGACCGTTTACTCATGGAGGTGCTGGCCTTCCCGCTGGACAGTGCGCCGGAATTCGGCCTCAGCAACCGGATCGCCGTGAACCGAGCAAAAAGACTGTTGGCAGAAAATTATTTCCAAGATTAATTCCCCACTTACCTCTGATTTCGAACTTCCCGGAGACTCCATGCAACGCATAGCCACTCTGATCATCTGCACGGTCCTGTTCCTCATCGGCAACTGCCAATGGCTCCAGGCTACCCCAAAATATCTTTTTAAAATAGCCAGTCTTGCCCCAGCCGGTTCGGTGTGGGTCGAGCAATTCGAGAATTTTGCCAAGGAGGTAAACGATAAGACCGGTGGCGAAGTCGGCTTCCGCGTCTATCCGGGAGGGGTCATGGGTGACGACCAGGCAATGTTCCGCAAGATGCGGGTTGGACAACTCCATGGCGGCGGCTTTACCATGACCGGAATAGCCACAGTCGTCCAGGATTTCCGGGTGATGGCCATCCCTTCTCTCTTTGAATCCTACGAAGAAGTCGATTATGTCACAGAAGGACTTATCCCTACTTTCAAGGAGCGCTTCCGGGAAAAGGAATTGGAGTTCATCGCCTTGACCGAGGTGGGTTTTATCTATGCAATGTCAACGCAGCCCATCAGTACCCTTGAGCAACTGCAACAGTCTAAGAATTGGAGCCCCTCCGGCGACCCGATCTCCGAAAACTACCTGAAGGCCCTGGGGATCACTCCCATTCAACTGTCCATCCCGGACGTGCTGTCCTCTCTGCAAAGCGGCCTGATCGAAACGGTCTATAATTCCTTTTACGGTGCCATTGTCCTGCAATGGTTCACCAAGGCCAAGTACGTTATCGATACTCCGTACGGCTATGCCTATGGGGTTTTTGCCCTCGATGGCAAAAAATTCGCTGCCCTTTCCGAGGCGCATCAACAGGTCATACATACAGCGGCGGCGATCCACTTTCCGATTCTTCTCAAGAAAACCCGGGAAAGCAATAGTGAGTCGCGACGGGTGATGCTTGACCGGGGCACCGAATTCGAAAAATTTGACGAGAAAACAGCGCAAGTATTGCATGAGAAAAGGGAGCAAACGGTCAACCAGCTAATTCCTGATTCCCTGTCGAAGGCCATTCACGAGCAGACGGTAGACCTGCTCAAAGATTATCGTAAGAAATCGGCGGGGGGAAAGGCCAATTGAACGACCCTGCTGATATGTATCCAAACAATAGGATAGTTGCTATTCTCGACACTGTTGAAGAGAAACTGCTCTGCCTGCTTCTGGCCACGATGATCATCCTCGCCTGCCTGCAAATCCTCCTCCGTACGGTTTTTTCCAGCGGCCTGTTGTGGATCGACCCCCTCCTCCGCTATCTGGTATTATGGTGCGGCCTCCTCGGCGCAGTTACTGCTACCTCCCAGGGCAAGCACATCGCTCTGGACATTTTCGGCAAGCGCATTCCCGTAGCCCTTGATCCGTGGCTGTCGCTTCTCACCCAGTTGTTCAGTACCCTGGCGGCAGCCGGACTGACCTGGGCCGGCTGGCTCTTTCTTGTCGGGGAAATAAAAGACGGCGGCGATGGCCCACTTGCCCTGCCGCTGTGGTTCTGGAACGGCATCTTCCCCCTGGCCTTCAGCCTGATCGCCTGCAAATCCTGCCTGCTTTTTATCATGCAGGTGAAAGCGTTAGGAAGCAAAAACCAAGGCCTAGGCGATAAGCCGGTATGACTACCCTGAAACTCTTTATCCTGGCCCTCGCTCTGCTGCGGTCGCCGCTGTTCCTGGTCATTGGTGCCCTGGCCCTGTTGTCCTTTTATTCGGCGGAAATCGACATTTCCGTGGTGGTCATCGAAATGTCGCGGCTGGCCGACACCCCGCTTTTGGTGTCCCTACCGCTTTTCATCTTTGTCGGTATTCTTCTGTCGGAAAGTAAAGCCCCAGGCCGGATGCTTCAATTTTCGCGAATCTTTCTCGGCTGGCTACCGGGCGGACTGGCGGTCATCTCCCTCATCGTCTGCGCTGTCTTCACTGCCTTTACCGGTGCTTCCGGGGTGACCATCTTCGCCCTCGGCGGCCTGCTGCTACCGGCGCTCCTTGAAGAGGGCTACCAAGAACGATTCTCCATGGGCCTCATCACCTCCTCCGGCAGCCTCGGACTGCTCTTCCCCCCCAGCCTGCCGCTTATTCTCTTTGGGGTTATCGCCGAGGCACGCATTGATCATCTTTTTATCGCCGGCATCCTCCCGGGGATTCTCATGCTCCTCCTGCTCATCGGCTATGCTGTGGCAAAAAGTCCGGTACGCATGGCAAGACCATCGTATACTGCGCGAGAGGTCCTCCATGGCTTACGCGTCATCGCCTGGGAACTGCCTTTGCCGGTCATCCTCCTCGGCGGCATTTATGGCGGGCTTTTTGTTCCCGGCGAGGCTGCGGCGGTTACCGCTCTCTATGTTCTGCTTGTGGAAGTCATCATTCACCGTGATATCCCGCTCGGACGATTGCCGGCGGTAATGAGCAAATCCATGGTCCTGTTCGGCGGCATACTGGTCATTATCGCCACCTCCATGGCTTCTACCAACTATCTTATCGATCAGCAAGTACCTGTCCGCCTCTTTGAATTCATCCGGAGCTTCATCGACAATAAATACACTTTCCTGCTGCTCCTCAACGTCTTCCTGCTCATTGTCGGGATGATGCTCGATATCTTCTCCGCCCTAGTCCTGATCGTCCCCATCATTCTGCCGATCGCCGAGGGTTATGGTGTTGATCCTATCCACCTGGGGATCATCTTTCTTACCAACCTGCAGATCGGCTATTGCACCCCACCGGTCGGTTTAAATCTCTTCCTCGCCTCCTACCGCTTCGAAAAGCCGATCGCCGAACTCTGCTACGCAACCTTACCTTTCCTCGGCCTGTTGTTCATCACCCTGCTGATCATCACCTATTTCCCGTGGTTGAGCACGGTGTTGATCCACCTATTGGGTTAACGTTTACCGGTCAATCAGGCGAAAGAACCCCCACATAAGGGAGATTACGATAGCCTTGGGCATAGTCAAGACCGTAACCTACAGCAAATTCATTGGCAATGTTCACCCCACAAAAATCGATCTGGATATCAACCAGCCTGGCCCCCGGCTTGTTTAAAAAGGTGCAGGTTTTCAGGGAATGGGGATTACGATTACCCAGCATCCGAATCACCTTACTGAAGGTGCAGCCGGTATCGACTATGTCTTCGACAAGCAGGACGTCGCGCCCCTCGATGGACGAGTCAAGATCCATAACAACCTTGACATCTCCACTACTTATCGTGCCATCGCCATAACTTGAAACGGTCATAAAATCGACCACCAGGGGAACCTTGATTTGCCGCACCAAATCGGCCATAAAAATAAAGGCCCCGCGCAAGAGACCGATGACCACCAGCTCCTTTTTGATCCCCTGGTAATGGTTGGTAATATCCGCGCCAAGGCGTGCCACTGTGCTGCGCACCTCTTCCTCAGAAACAAGTATTTTGATAATTTTCTGATCTTCCACACTATCTCCGCATAAAGCTTAATACGCTATTAATCCGTCTGTTCGCCCCGATTCTTCGCGTGATCCTTGGCTATCAGCATATAAATAGACGGGATCACGAAGAGGGTAAACAGGGTGCCTATTGCCATGCCTCCAACTAATACCAGACCGATGGAGTTCCTGGCCAGTGCGCCGGCACCGGTAACCAGCGTCAGCGGAAAATGGCCGGCGATGGTGGCGCCGGAGGTCATGAGCACCGGGCGGAGACGGGTAATTGCCGCTTCCATGATTGCTTCCCGTTTTGAAAGGCCTTTTTCCTGGAGTTTATTGGCAAATTCGACAATCAAGATACCATTTTTCGAGACCAATCCGACGAGAGTGACAAGTCCTACCTGCGAGTAGATATTCAGAGTCGTGGTCCAACCGTGGGTCCAGAAGGCAACGCTTGGGTCGGGCATCTTCAAAAAGGTAAAAAGCAGTGCGCCGAACATGCCCAAGGGCACCGATCCGGCGAGGATGATGAAGGGATCGCGGAAACTGTTGAACTGGGCTGCGAGCACCATGAAGATGAGAATCACCGCAAAGCCGAAGGCCGGCAGGAACTTGTTGCCCTCTGTTCTCAGTTGGCGGGACTCCCCTGTGTAATCGAGTACATAGCCTTTGGGGAGGATCTTTATGGCCTCATCCTCAAGAAACCGCAGGGCTTCATCGAGCGGTCGTATCGCCACGCCGCTGATCTTCACTGCATTCAGCTGCTGGAAACGGTTGAGAGACCGCGCTCCGGTGGAATTTTTGATGGTAGCAACGGTTGACAGCTGGACCAGTTTGCCACCCGGTCCGGTAACATAGACATTCTCCAGTTGATTCGGATTCAGTCGTTCAACCCGGTTGATCTGCGGGATAACCTTGTAGCTGCGACCGGCAATATTGAAGCGATTGACAAAATTGCCTCCCAGCATGGTCCCGATATCGGAACCGACCTGCTGGAGGTTCAGTCCTAAATCGGCAACCTTGTCACGATCGATGACGATTTCCGACTGGGACTGATCCATTTTCACATCGATCAGTGGCGGAAATGCAAACATCTTGCTTTGGATGGCCTTCATCTGGATCTGCTGGGCAAACTGCAGAATCTGGTCGGCCTCAGCCGTCGAGGCGATGACGAATTCCACCGGAAACTGGCCACCGCCCGGTAGAGCCGGTGGGGTGACCGGAAACATCCGGATACCGGGGATGGCGTGCAGTTTCTGCTGCACCTCCGGCATGATCTGAAAAACATTGCGTTCACGCTTTTCCCAAGGTTTCAGCACCATGCCACCGAAACCGGAAGTCGGAAAGGTAATCTGAAAGGTGAACTCGGTCTCGGGGATGCTCATGAAGGCATCGTTGGCCGCTGCGGCATAGAGGCTGTTCTGATCGAGTGTCGAATTTGCCGCTCCATCAAGAATACCGAAAATAACTCCCTGATCCTCGGCCGGTGCCAATTCTTTGGCCGACATCATGAACATCGGAAAGGTGAGCAGCACAAGGACCAGCCAGACCGTATAGACTGCCGGGCGGGCGTTAAGAGTACCACCGAGCAGCCATCGGTAAAACTGTTGAATTTTCTTGAAATCCCTGGAGATCTTTCCGGCAAAGCCCTTTTGTTCGAGCCCCGGCTTGAGGATCTTCGCCGACATCACCGGTGACAGGGTCAAGGCCACAATGCCGGAGATGGTGACCGCCCCGGCCAGGGTGAGGGCAAACTCCCGGAACAACGAACCAGTCAAGCCTCCCTGCAGGCCGATGGGGGCATAGACCGCCGCAAGAGTTATAGTCATAGCAATGATTGGGCCGACCAGTTCTCGCGCGCCGTTGATCGCCGCATCGTAGGGTGATTGGCCCTCACGGAGATGGCGCTCGACGTTTTCCACCACGACAATGGCATCATCCACAACAAGTCCGACGGAAAGGACAATGGCCAGGAGGGTCAGAAGGTTAATGGTAAAACCGAAGACCTGCATCAGAAAAATGCCGCCGATAAGCGAAACCGGGATGGCCACCACCGGGACCAGCACAGATCTGAACGAACCGAGAAAGAGGAAGATAATAACCACGACGATGAGCAGGGTATCGATGAGGGTCACGATAACCTCATGGATCGCATTGGTGATATAATCGGTGGCATCGTAGGCAATCTTCCCCTGCATGCCGCTGGGCATCTGTTTCTGGACGGCTTCCAGCTCCGTCCGTACCCGCTGGATCACATCAATGGAATTGGCATTGGGCAGCGGCCAGATGCCCATGAAAACGGCCGACTGTCCGGAAAAATGGACCTCAGCCCCGTAATCCTCGGCTCCGAGAACCACTTCAGCGATATCTTCCAGACGAACGACGGCTCCACTTTCTTTTTTTATCACCAATTGTTTGAATTCACGCACCGAGCGCAGATCGGTATTAGCGGTCAGATTGATCTGGATCAGCGAACCCTTGGTCTGACCTACTGCAGCCAGGAAGTTGTTGGTGGCTAGGGCCTGCCGTACCATTGCCGGACTGATGCTGTAGGCTGCCATCCTTTCGGAATTCAGCCAGATGCGCATGGCAAAAGTGCGGCCGCCAAGGATATCGGCACGTTGAACGCCCTCAAGGGCCGAGAGTCGCGGCTGGACAACCCGAACCAGATAATCGGTGATCTCGTTCTGACGCAGGTCTGCCGCGGTAAAACTCAAATAGGCCGAGGCAAACTGGCTATCCGCCGACTGGACGTTGAGGGCCGGAACCTGGGCCTCGGGGGGCAAATCGCCGCGGATCTGGTCGACTTTGGAACTGATTTCGGCGAGTGCCTTAATCGGATCGTAATTGAGTTTCAGACGGACATTAATAGTGGACAGCCCCTGGGCACTCTGGGATTCAATGTAATCGATGCCGTCGGCGGCTGCGATCGCCCGTTCCAGCGGCGTGGTGATAAAGCCCCGGACCAGCTCGGCACTCGCCCCAACATAGACGGTAGTGACCGAAACCACGGCGTTATCGCTACGAGGATATTGCCGGACATTGAGACTCCTCATCGCCTGCAAACCGACAATGACGATCACTAGGCTGATTACCAGTGCCAAGACCGGTCGGCGGATAAAAAGATCTGTAAAATTCATGGATAGGGCGCCTTCGAAGGGGTTGCCTGCAAGTATTTAGCTGTCTTCCGGTTTCGGGGAAAGTTTGAATTGAGGGGCCAGCTTATTATCGATAACCACAGCCTGACCATTGCGGAGTTTAAAGACCCCGGTGGTCACAACCATGTCGCTCTCGGTCAAGCCGGAGATTACCGATATAAAATCTCCCCGTTTTTCGCCAAGGCGAACAAACTTCTGGTGAACCACCTTCCCTTCCTGACCACTCTTTTCGTCGGTTTTGTCGTCAATAACGAACACCGAATCGCTGTAAGGGGCATACAAAACAGAGGTGGCCGGAATGGCCAGCACCTCAGTTTGGGCAGGCATGACCACCTGGACATTTACAAACATTCCGGGACGCAAATGCTCTTCAGTGTTCTCAAGAGTTGCCTGGATCCCAATGCTGCGGGTTAAACTGTCCACCTGGGGATTAATCGCCGTAATCTTGCCGTCGATGGCCTCTCCCGGCAGAGCGTCCGAGGTGATCCGTACCAGGTAGCCCATTTTGATCTGTCCAAGCTGATGCTGCGGCATTTGAAAATTGGCAAAAATCGGACTCAGGGTTTGCAGGGAAACGATGGGGGTTGCCTCTTTGAGGATTTCGCCCAAGTTTACGAGACGGATCCCCAATTGTCCGGAAAATGGCGCATGGATGTTCTTTTTGGCGATTGCCGTGCGAATCGCGTCTGCTTGGGCCTTGTTGGCCTTCAGTTGCGCATCGGCATTGTCAAAATCGGCCCGGGAGATGGCATTTCTGCTGAAGAGTTGTTCTATTCGGTTAAAATTGTTCTGGGCGAGGGCGATCTGCGCCTCGGCGGAGCGGAGCTGGGCCTCTTCGGTGCTGCTGTCCTGCTTGACCAGAAGATCTCCAGCGCGCACTTTGGTCCCGGGTTCAAAGGCAATGCGGACAACCTTGCCGGCAAGCTCTGCAGCCATTGTCACGCCTTGTACTGCCGTGAGACTGCCAACTGAATTCAGCGTTGCCTCCCAGGAGCTTTTTTGCACCCCAGTGGCTGTCACGACCTCAGGAGGAAAAGTCATAGTCTTCCCCTGGTCGATCATTTTTTTGATCTGCAGGGCTTTAACACCACTAATTCCCCCCGCTAAAAGAATGAGGCCGAGAATGGTAAAGAATATCTTTTTCTTCATGGTAATGCTCCGTTAGGAGATGGTGATAATATCATTTCTTTGCTCACGAACTTACAATAATAACCCTCATGTCGAAGTCAATTGCCCTAGGATGCTGTCCGAGGGATGACACTCACCAGCTCCCTCCCGGTAGCGGGAATTATCCCTGGGTATGGTATGCTCTCCCAATATGGGGACACCTTACCAACTAAGTCTATGTCTTTTTGCGACCGGCTTTCTGCGGCTTAATAAGTATCCACCGGCAAAACCGGTGGTATTAAAAATGTGAGCCGCTCAAAGCGGCATGGTCAAAAGATTCACTGACCACCATTCGGTGGTCGGGTGGCAACGCCGTCCCAGGATGTTACCTCTCTTTCTTTCATTCCAGATCGACATAAATAGGGGGACATCTTATCAATTGTTGAAAAACTATCAGTAAGGTGTCCCCCTTTCCGTCCCCCTTTCCCAGGTCCCCCTTTCCATCCATATCCTGACAGTTAAGAAAATTAAATTTTCCCTGCAAACCCGCCCGCAGTTGCCGTCCACCACAAGACAAGTTGGAGTAGATCGATGGGGTTATAAAGTTATGCCCGATTATCAAGAGCGAAAGATGTGGTCAATGAAACATGGTGCGAGTTGGATTTATGAGTTGTTTTTTGGTTCCCAAGAAGGGAACTATTTCCCTTTACGACGGAAGGGGCCTGGCCTATATTGCTTATGAGTGCCATCAGGTTCCGCATGGAACAGCAGGGCTTGAAACAAAAGGATTTGGTCCCCTTTCTCGGCTGTAAAAGCAAGGTATCCGAGGTACTTTCCGGACAAAGACCACTGAGTGTAAGTATGATGAGACGCCTTCATGCCGTACTTGGCATCCCTGTTGCGGTGTTGCTGCAAGAACCTGTAGTTCGATTGCCGGAGATACCTGCCGGCATGGAATGGAAAGAAGCCCCTTGCTCCCATGGCACATCGGGAATAATTTCGCCTTCCGGCGTAAATGGAATGCTTGCAATGATAAGTAAATACATGCAGCCACTGAGAATGATGACTCCCGGCACCTTCGGCGAAATCCGCTACATCCTCACCGACATCGACGACACCCTCACCCGTGCCGGCAAACTGCCGGCATCGGCATACAGTGCCCTCTGGCGCCTGACGGCTGCCGGATATCAGGTTATTCCGGTTACCGGCCGGCCGGCCGGCTGGTGCGATTTGATTGCCAGGCAATGGCCGGTGGCTGGCGTTGTGGGTGAAAACGGCGCCCTCTATTTCCGTTATGACGAAGAACGAAGGGTCATGGTGCGGCGCTACTGGAAAACGGCGCAGGAGCGATCCGCCGACCAAAGGCGGCTGGCGGCAATTCGCGGGGAGGTGCTCCGCAGGGTGCCCGGCTCCGCGGTGGCCGCCGATCAAGCCTACCGCGAGGCCGACTTAGCCATCGACTTCTGTGAAGATGTAGCACCTCTCGGAAAAGAGGCGGTCGAGACCATTGTCGATTGTTTTAACAGGGCAGGTGCCGTCGCCAAGATCAGCTCCATCCATGTCAATGGCTGGTTTGGCGAATATGACAAACTGGCCATGAGCCGCCGCTTTTTTACCGATATCTTTGCAATTGATATAGAGAAAAATCGCCAGCGGATTCTTTATGTGGGCGATTCACCCAACGACGCCCCGATGTTCGGTTTTTTCCCGCACAGTGTCGGCGTGGCTAATGTCCTCCATTTTACCGACCAGCTGGAACATCAACCGGCCTGGGTCACGGAAAAAGAGGGTGGCGACGGCTTTGCCGAACTGACTGATTTTCTCCTTGCGCTCCAGCCTACTTCTCCCGCTCGACCAGCCCTTTAACGAACCAGCGCTGCATCAACAACACCACAAGAACCGGTGGAGCCATGACGAGAAGAGACCCGGCCATGGCGACATTCCACTTCGGTATGTCATCGGCCTGGGGAATCAGATCTTTTAAGCCGATGACCGCGGTGGTCATGTCCGGGCTGGTGGTGATAAGAAGCGGCCAAAGGTACTGATTCCAGCCGTAGACAAATTCGATTACCACCAGCGCGGCAATATTGGTGGCGGAAAGTGGCAGAAGGATCTTCCAGAAAAAGACCATTGGTGATGCTCCGTCGAGTTTGGCCGCTTCACAGAGTTCTTCCGGGATGGTCAGGAAAAATTGGCGGAACAAAAAGGTGCAGGTCGCCGAGGCCACCAGCGGCAGAATCAGGCCGGTATAACTGTTGAGAAGACTCCATTCCAAAGAAATTTCTATGTTATTGCCGACCAGCCACTGCACCAGTGCATTGAGATGGAGGACGTCAAGCAGCCACTGCAGCGGTCCGAGAAGATTGGCAGCCATTTCATAGGTGGGCAGGATGCGAACTTCAACCGGCAGCATCAGGGTGCAAAAGACTGTTGCAAAGGCCACATTGCGGAAACGATAATCAAAATAGACAATGGAAAAGGCTCCAAGCATGGAAACCACGATCTTGCCGACGGTGATGCCCGCCGCCATCACAAAGGAATTAATCAGTTGTCTGCCGAGATGACCTTCATTCCAGGCCGCCTGGATGTTGACCAGGAACTGATCCCCGGGATTCAACGGCATCGGTATTCTGGCAACCTGATCAAGCGGCAGGGTGGCGGCGGTTATGGCATAGAAAATGGGGAAACCGACAACGCAGATACCGGCCATGAGGAAAACATAGGTGAAGGTGTCAAGTATCGGGGTTCGTTCAACCATCATAGCGATCACGAAGTGTATTGAACCTTTCGTTCAACGAAGCGGAATTGCAAAACGGTAACGGTGATGATCAGCGCCATCAACACCAGCGATTGAGCTGCCGATGCCCCCATGTTCAAACCGACGAAACCATCCTGATACACCTTGTAGACTAGGGTATTGGTTGCCCCTCCGGGACCGCCCTGGGTGACCGCATGGATAACTCCGAAGGTCTCAAAGAAGGCATAAATGATGTTCATTACCGTAAGGAAAAAGATCGTCGGCGACAGGAGGGGAAAGGTAATTACCCAAAAACGACGGAGGGGCCCGGCACCGTCCATGGCCGCCGCCTCTATCAGGGAATGGGGAATGGCCTGCAGCCCGGCCATAAAAAATACAAAGTTATAACTGATTTGTTTCCAGGCACTGGCGATTACTACCAGGAACAGGGCGTCGTTGCCGTTGAGCAGTGGATTCCAATGCATACCTATAACGTTTTTCAGAAAATAGGCGACAACTCCATATGCCGGGTGCAGAAGAAAGAGCCAGAGAATACCGGATATCGCCGGGGCCACCGCATAGGGCCATATCAGCAGGGTACGGATCAATGCTTTGGCGCGCAGGGCCCGGTTGGCCAGGCAGCCGAGGGTCATGCCGAAAATGATGCTGGTGAGAGCTGTGGCGAGGCTGAAAAACAGGGTGATGCCGACGGATTTCAGATAGAGGATATCAGTGAATATCCGCACAAAATTTTCAAACCAGACAAACTGGCTTCTCCGGCCGAAAGGATCACTCAGCATAAGCGATTGCACTAATCCCTGGATCGCCGGCCAATAGAAAAAAGCCACCGTCACCAGCACCTGCGGGGTAATAAGCAGATACGCCAAGGCGTTAGATTTGAAATGGGAGCGCTTGATCATGGGGTATTTTGCCGGTCAGTGGCGTAAATGGTTGTTGCGGCTTAGGAGCCGTCACGAAATAACATGTTCATTTTCATTATTTCGTTTCGGCTCCTTATGCCGTTTCCACGACTACATTAACCAATGTTATTTCCGGACAACGGCTTACCTCCACTCTTTTTTCGTAGGGTGCATGGAATGCACCCTACGATACTGCCCCAAAAGGGTGTTGAGATCTCGCCTATCTATTTGTTGGTTTTTTCAAACTCCCGCAGCTTGTCGTTGCCACGTTTGACAGCGTCGGCCATGGCCTGCTGCGCGGTCTTGCTGCCGTTCCAGATCAGTTCCATTTCCTCATCCAGGATGTTGCGGATCTGCACGAAATAGCCAAGACGGATACCCCGTGAATTCTTGTTGGGCACGGTTCGGTTGAGCTGTTTGATACCGACTTCCTGGTAGGGGATTTTGTCAAAGAATCCTTTGGCTTTAAGCGATTCGTAGGCCTTCGTGGTAATCGGGAAGTAACCGGTCTCCATATGCCAGAGTTCCTGCATATCATTCTGGGCGAGAAAATTCATGAAAGCCGCGACACCTTTGTAATGCTCCTTAGGGTGGCCTTTCATTACCCAGAGAGATGCCCCGCCGATGATACTGTTCTGCGGCTGCTTCATATCGGCTTCCACCGGCAGCGGAGCGATATCCCATTCGAATTTGGCATTCTTTTTAACATTGCCGATACCACTTACCGATTCCATCATGATCGCCGCATCGCCGGCCACAAAGGCTGCGTTCGGGCCCTGATACTCACGACCTTCATAGGAAAAACGATTGTCGGCCATCCACGATTTGAGCCGTTCGAGATGTCCCACGACCTTGGGGTTGTTGATCATCAGCTCGCAATCCAAACCTTCGTAACCGTTGGCCTTGGAGGCGAAAGGAATATCGTGCATGGCGCTATAGTTTTCAATCTGGATCCACGACTGCCAGGTGGTCACCAAGCCTTTCTTGGCCCCGGCGGCAACCAGTTTTTTGGTGATTTCACCCATTTGCTCCCAGGTAAGCGGCACAGTTTTCGACGGCAAATCGATGCCTGCCTTCTTGAACAGATCGACATTGTAATACATTACCGCAGTCGATGAATTGAAGGGCAAGGAAAGGAGATTATTTTTTTCATCGACATAATAGCTGAGAACCGCCTGCAGATAGCTGGACCAGTCAATTTTATAGCCTTGATCGGCCATGAGTTGAAAGACCGGATAAATAGCACCGGAAAGCATCATGGTCATGGTGCCAACCTCAAAGGACATGAGGATGTGCGGGTGCTTTTTAGCACGGTAGGCGGCGACACCGGCGTTAACAACCTCGCCGTAATCACCCTTGTTGGTGGCGACCACCTTATATTCGGTTTGGGAATCGTTGAAGGCCTTGACCATCTTGTCGAGGGTTTCGCCCCTGGCCCCGCGCATGGCGTGCCACCATTCAATGGTGATCGGTTCCGCAAAGGCCTGGCCGGCAAGAAGAATCATCGCCAGCATAACAGCAATGAATGTCGATCCGCGTTTTCCGTTCATACGTTTATCCTCCTGTAAGTGTGAGTAATGGCGTCCGCGAGCATATTCTAGACCCGCGGGTCCGTTGCTAGGAAAAGGTGTAAACCCCTCGTACATATTATTATAATTGTCATAATCGGTTCTCAAGTGCGAGTCAAGTTTTGTTGTTACGTCAACCTGCTCTTCCCGCCCTACCTCTTTTTCCAGCCACCTGCGCGGTTTTTATTGTTGAATGCAGGAGTGTCGTAATGGTAAGAAAACAATACCATACCGCACAACACAAAGATATGCGGCTAAGATTTTTCCCCCGATCAACGAGAGATAAAACATGGCCCAGGTAGTTCTCGAAAATGTAGCGAAGCGTTTTGGCAAGACCGAGGTCGTCCACGGTGTCGATTTGATCATCGCCGACAGGGAATTCCTGGTGCTGGTCGGGCCCTCCGGCTGCGGCAAGTCAACCCTATTGAGGATGATAGCCGGTCTTGAAGATATCAGTGAAGGCCGCATTCTGATTGATGGCAAGGTAGTCAATGACGTGGCACCCAAGGATCGTGGCTGCGCCATGGTCTTCCAGAATTACGCCCTGTATCCGCATATGAACGTATACAAAAATATGTCTTTTGGCCTGACCATCAAAGGTTTTTCCAAGCCGGAGATTGAAAGCCGGGTGCAGGAGGCGGCAAAGATCCTTGGTATCGGTGAACTTCTCGCCCGCAAACCACACGAACTGTCCGGGGGGCAACGGCAGCGCGTCGCGATGGGCCGAGCTATTGTCCGTAATCCTTCGGCATTTCTCTTTGACGAACCCCTTTCCAATCTCGACGCCAAACTGAGAAATACCATGCGGACCGAGATCAAGCTCCTGCACCAGAAGGTGCGTACGACGATAATCTACGTCACCCACGATCAGGTGGAGGCGATGACTCTCGCCGATCGCATTGTCGTAATGCGCGGCGGTGGCGTCGAACAAATAGGGACACCGATCGATCTTTTTGAACAGCCGGCCAACACCTTTGTCGCCGGATTCATCGGCAGTCCGCCCATGAATCTGCTGGACGGCCGACTTCTCCGTACACCGGGCGGTGTTCAAGTCATTTTATCCGAGGGTTTGCACATTCCAATTCCTGAAAAAGGTCAAAAACCCGCCTTGGTTGATGGCCAGAAGGTGGTTTTTGGCATTCGCACTGAAAGTATCAGGCCCCTTTTCACCGACTGCCAGCCGGCCCAGGCAGGGGAATGGAGCACCAACGGCTTGGTTGAGGTTGTTGAACCGCTGGGTGGCGAAACCCATCTGCACACCGACATTTTCGGGATAAAGTTCACCGCCAGATGTGATGGACGACAGCGCATCAGCGCAGGGACCGACATGCCCTTTGCCTTTCGCCTCGATGCTATCCACCTCTTTGATGCCGAGACTCGGCAAGCCATCTATTGAATCTTACGGTTGTTACTCTCCCTTCCACGCCTCCACTGCCCCCTTCCCGCCGCAATCAAACCATAGCTTTGACTCATCTTGCCAACCAGGGATTGTAGCCCTGTTTGGCCGCACCGCACGACTGTTATCTCGCCCGAGAGCGTATATTCTCCCGCCCCTCGTTGCCACCACCGTTATTTATAAATCAGCTCCTCCAAAAACCGTTCTTTGTGTTTCGTTTTTTAGTTTTATATATTTCATATGAACTTTTTTACATTTTCACTTGAGTTTATCTCCCCGGGGGGTTACAAGTCAAAGGAAAGCATAAGATTCAGGTCACAGCCCTGCATATGCCGCTACATCTCCAATAAAAGGAATGACACCATGAACCCTGCCCCCCTTCTTCGTAAAGCTGCAGAGCCTGGAGCTACGACTCTGGAAACCGAAGTTTTGATCATCGGCGGCGGCGTTACCGGTGCAGGGATCATGCGCGATCTCGCCCTGCGCGGCATTCATGCCATCCTCATAGACAAGCGCGACCTCTGCGCCGGTGCCTCCGGCGGCAACCACGGTCTGCTGCACTCCGGTGCCCGATATGTCTCAAACGACCTGCACTCGGCGAGGGAATGCCGGCAGGAAAACGAACTCCTCAAGCGTATGGCGCCGCAGTGTATCGAACAAACCGGTGGCCTTTTTGTCGCTGTAGAAGGCGATGAGCCGCAGTTTGCCGAACAATTTCCAATACTCTGCCGCCAAGCCGGAATTCTCTGTGAAGAATTACCCGTCGCCGAAGCAAAAAGGATTGAGCCGCATCTGGCGGACAAACTTATCAGGGCCTACCGGGTTCCCGACGCGACGGTCGATCCCTTCCGCCTGGCCCTCGAAAATGTTGATCACTCACGGGCCATAAATGGCAGTCTTTATCGGCCGCACACGGAAATTCTCGATTTTCAAAGAGCAGGTGGCGAAATCCGTGCGGCAATCTGCCGCGACAATCGGAGCAATAGCCTGTTGACCATCCGTGCAGGGCAGTATGTCAACGCCGGCGGCGCATGGGCCATGAACATCGCCCGTCTGGCCGCCTGCACCGACGTCCATCTTCTGTATTCCAAAGGAACCTTGCTGATCAGCCATGACCGGCTGACCCATCACGTCATCAACCGACTGCGGCCACCCGGCGACGGCGACATTCTCGTGCCGGGAGGGACGGTTTCCGTCCTCGGCACCACCTCCATCCGCACCGACGACCTGGAAAATGTCCGGCCGACCGTTGCCGAAATCGATGTGAATATCCGCGAGGGGATGGCAATGGTCCCGGCTCTTGCCGGCGCCAGATACATCCGGGCCTTTTCCCGGGTACGGCCGCTGCTGCAAAGCACCGGTAACACCGACGACCGTGGGGCGGCCAGGGGCTTTGTTCTCCTTGACCACAAGGATCAGGGTTTGAACAATTTCTGCACCATTACCGGTGGCAAACTCACCACCTTCCGCCTCATGGCCGAAAAAGCATCCGATCTGGTCGCCGCAAGACTCGGCAACCACCAGCCGTGTGCAACCGCCGAAGTTCCCTTGCCGCATGGCGAATCCTGCCGCTGGACTGAACCCGGTGCCGCCCCGAAATACTGGTTCAAGGCCAACAATCCCGACGACATGATCCTCTGTGAGTGCGAAATGGTGCCGCAATCGGCAATCGACCAGATCGTTCAGTGTGCACCCGGTGTCGAAGAAGAGATGACCCTTGAAGCCATCGCCCTGCGCTCCCGCGCCGGCAAAGGCCCCTGCCAGGGCTCATTCTGCGGCATCCGCATCTGCTCCTACCTTTACGACCGGGGCTACTACCGGGACAGCACCGGTCTGCGCCATATGCGCGACTTTTTCAACGAACGCTTCAAAGGCCAGCGCACGGTCATATGGGGACAACAGGCGGCCCAGATGGAACTGGCAGAAGCTTTGCACTGTGGGCTTCTTGGACTCGATAGCCTGGAAAACGCTTAATGAATGGTTGCCATCAAGCACCTCGTCGGAGATGGACATGAAAGATGAACCCCGCAATTTCACAACCAAACTGGCCATCATCGGTTCGGGCATCGCCGGTTTTGCCGCATCGATATTTGCGGTGAACCGCCATATCGCCACAGCCCAGATAGGCAACACCGGGGCCGTGGCCTACACCACCGGCTATCTCGATCTGCTTGGCAAGATGGATGCTGCAACAGATGCCGTCACCGATCCTTGGCAGGCACTGGAAGAGTTACGCAAAAAACAACCGAACCATCCGCTCAGCCGGGTTCCGGTCGCCGATATTCACCGCGGTTTTGCCGAGTTCACCGCCTTTCTCGGCGAGTGCGGCATTGCCTACAGCGACCCTGGCGACCACAACATTACTGCCCTAACTCCGGTGGGTACCCTGAAAAAGACCCTCTGCGTTCCGGCCACCATGGCCGTCGGACCACGCGCCTTTGCCGCAAGAATGGTCTGCGTTATCGTCGACTTTATCGGCTTGAAGGGATTCAGCGGCCGCGAGGTGGTGGCCAATCTTCGCGACCGCTGGCCGGAACTGAGCAGCCAACGCATCGCTTTTCCGGACATGCCGCACGGGGAGCTTTATCCGGAGGTCATGGCGCGGGCCCTTGAGGTACCGGCCACCCGCGAAAAATTGGCAGAAGCATTGAAAGGTGCAGCCGGACCGGCAAAGATTATCGGCTTGCCGGCAATCCTCGGCATGCACTGTCCCGATCACGTCCGGGCTGAGATGGAAAGACTTACCGGCCTGGAAATCTTTGAGATTCCCACTATGCCGCCATCGGTGCCGGGAATCCGCCTGCGCGAGCTATTCGAGCAGGTACTGCCGAAAAGGGGGGTGACCCTTATCCCCCAGCAAAAGGTCACAGCTTTAACCTTTGACGATAATGGAGCGACCCTTTGTCTCAGCGACAGCTACGGGCCAATCCGCGTACAGGCGCAGGCAGTCATCCTCGCCACCGGCCGCTTTTTGAGCGGCGGCCTTGAAGCCCATCCGCAGGGAATCAGGGAACACCTCCTGGATTTGCCGGTGACCCAGCCGGCCGACAGAGACCTTTGGTATCGCGAGCGCTACACCGATCCGCGCGGCCATGCTATCCACCGGGCGGGAATCGAGGTCGACGGCGCTTTCAGACCCCTGCGCCGGGACGGTCAACCGTATAACGCGGGTCTTTTTGCCGCCGGGATCATCCTCGCCCATCAGGACTGGATTCGCGGGCGCAGCGGCGCAGGAATTGCCATCGCCACCGCTTTCCGGGCGGTAGCAGAGGCGGAACGGTTCATAATTGCCCGGGCATAACCCCGACAAACGGGATAAGGAAGAAGGAACAGTCATGGCCGACACTCCCATAGCCACCATTAATTTTAAGGAAGAAGCGCATCGACTGCTACCGGAGGGTGCCAGTTTCGAGGCCTGCCTCACCTGCGGCCTTTGTTCCTCGGGATGCCCCGCCTCGGGCATCGAAAACATGGATCCGCGCAAGTTCATTCGCATGGCCGAGCTCGGTATGGATGCGGAACTGTCGACCACGCCCTGGGTCTGGTGCTGCACCCAATGCAAGCGCTGTCACCACGTTTGCCCGATGAATATCGATATCTCGCAGCTGGTCTTTCTCGCCCGCAGCAACTGGCCGGAAGACAAAAAGCCGCAAGGCATCGTCCGCTCCTGCCAAATGATCCTTGCAACCGACTCAACCAGCGCCATGGGCCTGCCGCCGGCCGACTTCGTCTTCGTGGTTGAGGATGTTTTGCAGGAAGTCCGGGCCACGCAACCGGCTTTTAAAGATCTCCAGGCACCCATGGACCAACAGGGTGCGCATTTTTTCGTCAACCAGAACTCGCGCGAGCCAATGAGCGAGCCAGACGAAATGGTGCCTCTCTGGAAGATCCTGCACCTCGTCGGTGCCGACTGGACCTATTCCTCAACAGGCTGGGCGGCCGAGAATTTCTGCATGTTCTCGGGCAATGAGGAGGCGTGGTACGAGGTCATCAAAAAGCGGGTCGATGCGGTAAACGGGCTGGGCTGCCAGGTGTGGTTGAACACTGAATGCGGCCACAGCTATTACACCATGTGGCAGGGGATAAAGCACTTTGGTCTTACTGCCGATTTTCGCCTGGAAAGCCTGATCACCTATTATGCCAGGTGGATCCGCGAAGGCAAGCTGCCGGTGAATTGCAGATGGAACACCAAGGGCATAAAGTTCACCGTTCAGGATCCCTGTATGATTGTCCGTAAAGCGTTCGGGGAATCGATAGCCGAGGACATGCGCTTTGTCGTCCGGACCTTGGTTGGCGAGGAGAATTTCATCGATATGCAGCCGAACCGCAGCGCCAACTACTGCTGCGGCGGCGGCGGCGGTTTTTTACAGGCGGGAATGACGGAACATCGTAGGACCTACGGCAAGCGAAAATTCGACCAGATAGCCGCCACCGGCGCCGCCTACGTCCTCACCCCCTGCCACAACTGCCATTCGCAGATGGAGGATATCGGCCACTTTTACGGCGGCAATTACGGGGTCGTCCATTTCTGGACCTTGATCTGCCTGTCCTTGGGGATTCTCGGCGAAAACGAGCGCACCTACCTTGGCCCTGATCTCCTGGCGCTCATCGATTGATTGGGTAAGCCATCGGTCCCCGCCGAAGGCAATTCATCCTACCAGATAGGTGCCGGTTCCGGCGGCGATAAGCACCTTTTGGTCATTGCATAATTCAGTACGTACCACCGCAACTTTGCTGCCCTTGCGGAGTATCGTACCGGTTGCCACGAAGTATTCACCTTTGCCCGGACGGAGAAAGTCGACACGCAGATCGATGGTTCCGACTTTCGCCATGCGCTTGCCGATTTCCTCCATTTCCATGCCCTCCATATGCTTCAGCAGTTCCATCGAGGCGACCAAGCCGCCGGTCAGGTCGAGGACCGAGGAAATGACCCCGCCATGCAGTATCTCCCGGATAAAATTGCCGATCAGCTCCTCGCGCATATCGATTCTGACCTGAATATCCGTCAGGGTCAAACGGGGAATCCGAATATCCAGCAGACGGTTAAAAGGCATCTGCTGTTCATAAATTACTTTTAGCAACTCCAGCATTTCCGGCAGTTTCATTTTTTTCTTTTATCGGCGATTTTCTTAAATATTTTTTTGATTACCGGCAGTTCCTTAAGATCCTCTCCGGAAATTCGCCGGAGCACAAGGTCGGTTTTGGCAAGAACACTGGCGCTTCTTACCCCTTTCTTGGAAAAATAGGCCATTTCGCCAAAGACATCTCCGGCCTTCATGGTAGCCAGTTGCTGACCATCGGCATCAAGGATGGCAACACTGCCTACTTCGATAAAATAGATTCCATCCGGGCTGTCATTGATATGAAGAACCTGTTCGTTTTTTTTCCGCCATACCAATTTGAATTTCCTCTCCCAGCCGGTATCGACGACAAGGGCCTGGTAATACTGCTCATTCATGGCTTTAAAAAACTCACCGGACAGATTGAGCAAGCGCACGCCGAGATGTTGCCCGACAGGTTCACCGATTTTCATGCCAACCTGCCTGAAGTCCTCTTCCGGACGGGGATGATTGCCGATATATTCAAGAACTCGTTCAGTAGGCAAATCCTTTTTGCCGGTCATCTCGACAAAGAGCTTCTGGCTGTCGAGCAGTTTTTGCCTGGCAAGGGGAAAATCCGGCTGTATCCCCTGCAGAACATTGCCGCAAAACAACTCGATGGCACGGTTCTTCATCTCAATAAAGCTCATCAGTTTTTTCTTGTTAATATCTACCGGACACTGGTGGATACCCGGTCTGTACACGGAAAAAATATGCACCGGGTGCAAAAAATTCTTGGGTGTGACCTTACCGATGCAGGTCAGATACCGGGCATGTTCCGTCTGCCAGAAAGCCACCTCGCGATCCATGAGAATCTTGATACCGAAGTAGCCGCACAGTTCCTCAAGACGGCTGGCCACCGAGAAACTGGCACCAAAGCGCATGGTTTTGCCGTCAAGGACAGCCTCGGTAACATCACCGGTAAAGAGCCCGATACGGGTTTCAGAGATCAGTCCCTTCTCCATGGCATAGACCATTTCCAAAGCGACATTTAAGGCCTGTCCGCACATTTGGTCTTTGCCTTGCCCTTCTTTCCTTTCGAAAAGGGCTAAGGCACCGTCTCCCGCCGAAGATTCTATATTCTGCCCCTTGCCACACACTCCATGGACAATTTTTTTCAGATTACGGTGGTACATCAACATGAAATCTTTGATTTCCGTTGGCCGCATATCGGCGGTTCGCAGGGAATAGCCGACCATATCGCTCAGCAAAATGGCGACTTCCTTTTCAATCCCGACAACCTCATCACTGCCTGCCGTCTGCACTGCTATTTTTGACTTCATCGGACGTACACCTAGTCAAGCTTGGGATTTGCGGATAAGAAAAACCATCATTCTTACCATGGTAGCCGCATACAAACCTTTGGTCAAAGAAAAGATGACCAAAAATCGATTATCTCCATGCGACCATGGCTATTTTAGCAGAATTTGCGTTCCAGGCAAATCGTCCGTTTGGTGAATTGTTAGACAAGTGGGGGGCGGCGTTGCTTTCCGGCGAGTTGCGGGGATGGTTACTGCGGCAGCAGTTTTTCGGATTTAAGAAAGAAGGTATGGTCGCAGTGTGGGGTCACCCGTCTTGACAGGAAAGCGTTCATGTCTGAAAATTTTCTTGAATTACTCTCTTCATGTAATTACAATGTGCTTATGCAAACAAGGGAGGTTCATATGCGTACAAATATCGTTCGTATCGGCAATTCGCAGGGCATCAGAATACCAAAAGCCATTATTGAGCAATGCCATTTAGGGACAGATGTTGAGCTTGAGGTTGAAGACAAAAAGATTATTATCTTCACAGCGACACGCCCTCGCCAGGGATGGGATGAGAAATTCGCGGTTATGGCGACATCCGGAGACGCAAATCTTCTCGACGGAGAACTTACCAACCAAACAACATGGGATGAAAACGAATGGCAGTGGTAGTCAGTCGTTTTGAGGTTTATCTGGTGAGTCTTGACCCAACAATCGGAAGTGAAGTTCGTAAGACCCGACCATGTCTCATTATTTCACCCGACGAAATGAATCGACATATAGCCACAGTAATCGTGGCACCTATGACTACCAAGGGCAGGGATTATCCTTCAAGAGTAAGCTGTTCTTTCAAAGGCAAGCGTGGCCAGGTGGTTCTTGATCAAATCAGGACAGTCGATAAATCACGGTTGGTCCAAAAAATTGGAGTTATCGATCGAAAAACTCAGTCCAAGGTTTTATCGGTTATTGCTGAGATGTTCGCATTGTAATTTTCTTTCCAATAACAGGCTGATTGACCATTGACCAGGGTCAGTGCAGGTGGTCAGGCTTTTAAGATGACGAGATTAAATTAAGATGAACCTATCGTTGGTTTCGTTCATTTGCGTGTTGCAAGATGTGAGAACCACGATTTGATAATGAACAAGTTAACTTTTGATCTTGGATGCCTGACCCACGAAGTTCCGGGGACAGTTTATGAAATTTTTCCACTTTAAAACTGAGTTCAGTAATACCCAATTCATCAATTCACCGAACCTGCGGAAAAACCGCGCAGGTTCGGTGAATTCAAAAGTTCTGTAACCAATAATAACAAAAATGAAAAAGACATTTATAAATGGGGCACTTGTGGTCCTAATCCTCACTCTCTTTTCCGGGTGTGACAGCAGGGACAAGAGCAACTCCGGTGGTAGCGGATCAAAGGCCATTGAACCGGCATTGATCATCTCCAAGGAAGATGCCAAAGCGCTCATTGGTGTCGCTTTCGACGAGTGCACGGTCAAGGAACAGCCTGCTGTAGGCCTGAAGCTGTGTGTGTACGAGAAGGACGGGAGTTTCCTGCAATTGGGCTTGACGCAGGCTGCGAATATGAAGGGTGGAAACACCCCGGAATCCATCTATAGCTCGATTAAAGGAGGCTTTAAGGGTGCTGCTAAAATCGCAGGCCTTGGCGATGACAACTTTATTGCGCCTCCGGGGTTGCACATCATGAAGGACGGCTATTACATCACAGTTTCGCTTGGTCTTATGGCCAAAGACCGGGAAAAATTGCAGGCTGCAGGAATGAAAGCGGTCGAGAATCTGGGGAGATTTGCCCAGAACAAGTAACATGCTCCAAAAGGGTACAGAGGGCAATATGGCATCAATGAGCTGCAAAGAATGTGGTCGGAAAATGAGTAGAAATGCCAAGAAATGCCCACAATGCGGAGTGCCGATCAAAAGAAAAATACCACTTTTCGCATGGTTGGTAGTCCCTGTCGTTTTTCTTTCGGCTATTGGCTATTTCTACATTTCTTCCAACAATTCGCCGCCGGCGACTCCAAAGCAATCAGCGCTCCCGGTCCCGGTCGCCGCTCCCGACATCCGACCACTCGAACTGATCTCGCGGAAATGCGGAAAAGAAAACACCAATGTTTATATTGTTGGTGAAGTGAAGAATATTTCATCGGAAAGCATGGAAAAGGTTATGGCGGTCGCAATGTTTCGGACAAAAGATGGCGCCCTGGTGAAATCCGAGGAGGCCACCATTGAGTCCAACCCGATACTGCCGGGTCAAACGTCTTCTTTCAAGGTAGGGGGCACCGATGATCCCGCCATCACCGACTGCTTCCTTTCATTCAAAAACCCATCTGGTCAACCGTTGACGTATATAACGGCCAAAGATCGACAGAAAGAAGAGCAACAAATTAGAGAAGCGCAAACCCTCTTATCCGCTCTTGGTTACCGAGTGGGGGACATAGACGGGATACTCGGCACCCAAACCATCACAGCCATCAAGGAGTTCCAAACAAAGCTTGGTTTGCCCCAAGACGGCAAGGTTTCAAGTCAACTTATCGCTGATTTGCGCAAATCAAAAAAATGATGTCCGGCATTGGGGAATTTCTAGGAGGTGCAACCCATGATGAGAGAAGAATTTAATAAACTTTCCAGCGACAAGGCGCCGGCAAAAGATTGGTTTTTGCAATTTTTGGTGAATTTGGCGAACAGGAACCAATTTGAGCTGGGAATAACTCTGAATGTCGGTGGATTCTTGATAGCCGGGACGCTTGTAGGGGCAAAACGCTACTTTGAAGAGTTTGGCGAAGATTTTGCTTCTTCCTTCGAGGCAGGCAAAAACCCCATGGACATAAAGTCATTCTTTAAAAAGATTGGCGAGGAATGTGCGTGCGTTTCCAACAGGGAACATACCGAATCACCTTCCTATATCCACCTTAAAGAAGCCATGTTTTTTACTCCGCTGGGAAATCCAATGCAAGCAAATGGCGGTGTTTGGTGGCGGGGCAGAATTTCCGAGGTCCAAGGATTCGTTCCAGGAAATCTCTTTAAATCTCCCCCCGCTTCTGCCTCCAAAAATGGTAAAAAATAAGAAAATGTTCCTCATTATACCTGGAGAAAGCAATGATTACCGTAATCGCCGAGTTCAAACTCCCACAGCCGATCTCGAACCATCAGGCCCGGGAGATTTTTCTGAGTACCGCACCCAAATACCAAGGCATGCCCGGATTGATCAGAAAGTACTATTTTCTTGCGCCGGACGGCATCAAAGCCGGCGGAATCTATCTTTGGCAGTCGCGGGAAGACGCAGATAATCTGTACACCGATGAATGGAAAGGGTTTGTGCGTGGTAAATATGGCTCCGATCCGACCTTGACCTACCTTGAGACCCCTGTTGTTGTCGACAACGTCTCGAATGAAATTATTTCGAACCCCTAAGATAAAAGTTTTGCCGACAGTTCCAAACCTTGTGAACAATTAATGCAAAAATCAACGAAGGCTGCTCTGTTATCCGCTTTGATTTTTCCTGGCGCAGGACATATGTATTTAAAGAAATATGTCCGCGGTATCCTTTTGTTTGCGGTTTCATCGCTGGCTCTCTATTCTCTCATTGCAAAGACGGTTGAGAGTGCTTTGCAGATAGTCGACAAAATACAAAGTAGCTATGTCGAACCGGATGTGGCAGCACTGATCGAATTGGTAGCAAAACAACTCACTGACACTGGACATGGAGTGATGTCACTCGATTTTGCGCTGGCCATTTTCACTCTTTGTTGGCTTATCGGTATTATCGATTCTTATAGAGTCGGCTCTGTTCTAGAAAAAAA
>JBBQVT010000018.1:0-41908 GCA_038211245.1 Desulfobulbales bacterium
AGTTCCGGGTAGTTGGCATCTGCCCGAAGGTAATTGATCGGGTCAAAATTAATGTTGCCGGTCGGCAGCAGATGCCGGTCCACCACATATTCGACGAACTCACGTTTGGGGTCATCGGTCATGAAAGACACCGCGGCAGGCAGGGCAGACGGGCAATAGTTCATCTCATCGAGGTCCTCCCCCAGGTACCACGACTGCATCAACTCCGGTCGCTTGGTCGGAGGAAGAAAATCGAGAAAATAGCTTTCCCCTTCCACCCGCAGCCTGTCCATGTACAGTCGGACAGCCAATTGGTGACCAGCGGTTCCGTAAATATCGAACCCGGCGACAAGGGCGTAGTAGAGCCGCTCAAAGAGCGGATAGTCAATGACCCACAGGGTCTTGGGCAGGTTCCCCAACGCACCTCGGTGCACCGATGCACTGTCGAAGTGGCGGTAGATGGTAAGCAACGGTGCGTCGCCGGGCCGACTTCCCTGCCAGATGGCATCGTAACCAAGACCTGCGTAGTTATGCGACATATAGTAGTCCTGGCGGGCCTTATAAAACTCCACCGCCGCTTTGCGGTGCTCGTCGGTAAGTGCCGAAAAGAGTCTTTCGCCACTGCCACGCTCTATGGGCATGGCCAATTGCTCGGAATGCAGCTTCAGAAACGCTGGATAGGTGACGCTCAAATCATGATCGGGGTCCATAAACATCACCCAGAAGTGGTCGTCGATGACATTGAGGGCAATCTGACCCTTGCATACCGGTCCATGGATGAAGGTCATGATCATGTACTGGGCGTTGTCCAGCAGGAACTGATAACGCGAGCGGGGAGGAATCTGCTCGAATACCGTGAACGGCCTGGCACTGATTTTCGCCGCATATCCCATCAGGTGCGGTGGCTGCAGCCACTCGGGCTTGATAAACAGATCATTGAACCGCTCAAAATGCGCGTCATCAAGATCGAACACCATGTGCGTCTTCTGGACGATGGTAGAATGGATTTTCCGGAAACGGTAGAAAAATTCTGCAACGCCCGGGTCGTCGTAGGGGCGGACGGTGGCAATGATGTTGATGGGTTGACCCGAAGGGGTGGTGGAGCGCACCAGTTCATAGAATTCATTGGTTGGGGTAGCAAATTTCAGATGCGCCAAAAACAGGTGCTCGTAGAGGTAGCGCGCCGTCACGGCGTGTTTGGCGTCCTTCTTGTTAAAAAATTCCTCCCACTGCTTTATGGCCAGGGCATCGGCGGGTTTTGGCGTGGTAAGCACGGCCTGTTCGGCGGTATCAGGCCCTTTTGCACCCTGTACAAGCCAACCGGCGATAGTTTCAAACTCGTCCTGCTTCAACGGCGGGAAACCGAACGGCATACCGTTATTGGGGTGTTTTTCCAGATACGCTGCCAACTCTGTGCCGTTTTCGGCGCAGGTCAAGTCACCGGCTTCAGACTTGTATTCGCCGGCACTTTTCGGGTTTTTCAGTTTGTGGGCGAGCAACTGTATCATCATCGAGTCGCTCAAACTCATCGATTCATTCAAACCATTCCCGACCGTGCTTTCGGTAACACTGAAAAATTTCTTCTCCCGCCATTCCTTGGTGGAGTGGGCATCGATAAACAGCCGTGTGGGGTCCATGGTCTTCAGCCGTGAGGCGTTGTAGATTGCCTGTTTTGTCGCACCCCTGTCGGTCCCTTCGAAAGAATCGAGCTTGAGCTGACAGGGCGAGTTATAGCAGGAGTGGCAGACGGTGCAACGCTTGTCCAGCAGCGGTTTGACCTCCGCTTGATAGTTAACCATCCTGTTTGGAACCTGCACAACCACCGGCGGCAGGGGTTTTCCGGCACAGCCAGTAAGGCATGACAGCAAAATGAGTGTGAGAATAGGGAGAATTTTCATGCATTTCACCAAAAGAAAGGAGCCGGAATACGTCACGACGAGAGGGTCGGTTAAACTCTTGCCCAGCGAGTTGAGGTGTGCGCCGATTTATGAACGTACCGGCCGCACACCTATTGGTTATCTTCTACCTTGATACGACTGGAGACGCACCCATGACATGAACCGGATCGACCGCGGGCCGCATCCGAGAGGGAAAGAACACCGACGATAGTATCGACATTGCCTTCATGGACGAACAGTCTATGGATATCCGTTACGATCATTTTTTTTACTGCCTCTTCCAGCAATGAATTGAGGTCGCAGGTATGAACCGGTGTGCACATCACCTGTTCGGCACTTTCGGCAGGATTGATGCCCCGTTTATAGGCGAGGGCTAGATCGGTTTTCGAGATCACTCCACGGGGCAGGTCTTCTCCATCGGTAATCAGCATGGCCCCGAATCTATAGGCGGAAAGGCTTTCCATGACGGTATTTAATGTTTCATGCATGGGAAGGCTTTTCACACCGGCGGCCATGAGTTCTCGCACTTTGAAGCGGTGGACGGCATCGGTTTCGCCCAGATGTTTCTTTCGGTTCAGATGGCTGTATTCACACTGGCGACAATATCGGTAAAGAAGTCCGACAATGTCAGGGTATGCCAAAGCCCCGACGAGTACCCCTGTTTCGTCGTCGGCAACATAGAGGCGGTATACCTTGTTGCTGCGCATCTGCTCAAGCGCAGTTTCCAAAGAATCACCAGCCTTGCAAAAAAGTGGCGGTGCTACCATGATATATTCAAGGGGAGAATCGATCGGCAAACCAGCATAGTAGGCCCCCATAATGTCGGTCTTCGACACCACACCGACTGGCTGCTGCATGGAGTCAACAGCGAGAAGAGCATTTACCTTGTGTTTGATGATGACATTGATTCCATGACCGATGGATTTGCTATGATCAAGGGAAATGATCTGCCGGCGCATGGCTCGGTTGACACTCAGATTGCGAAGGGTATTGGTGGACTGTGCCATAACTTCTCCAGATTGCGCTTACATCCGGCAAAAAGAGTACCCATGAAAACCATTGCCCGGCAGGCCTTGCATGGATCGAGTATGTCTTGTTCAGTCGCCGATTCGCTCCAACAAATGATTAAACAGGTCGGAAATATAGATAATACCAATGATGCGTTGATCCTCCACCACCGGTAGCCTGCGGACGTGCTTTTTTATCATGATATCGAGGACCATCAACAGGTTAACCTGCGGACCAATGGTGATGACCTCGGGGGTCATAATATCCCCAACCAGGATCGACTTGAGCCGACTGCCGGCGGCATCTATCAATCCGCTGACATCAAGATCCTCCATGGCGCCCCAGACCTGGATGTGTTTTGGTCGCACATACAGGAGAATATCGTACATCGAAAGCATTCCGACCAAATGTCGATTCTTATCGGTGACGATTATGCCAAAGAGCCGGCGACCGTGTTGCCGGGAGGACTCACGAAAAACGCGAATGGCATCAATGAGCGGTGTTTCGGGAAAAAGAGTAGGAAACTCCGTAGTCATGATACTGGCAGCAGTGGTTTTCATTGCCTATCTCCCAAACCCAAAATATGAAATTTCAGCTTTTCCACAACAGAACAATGTCATCCGGGAACCGATCTTTAGTGTAAGGTATTCAATTCGTTGTATCGATGCAACATTTTTAAACGCGCAGCGAGGAATACTTGACAATGAGGCTGCGCCCCTCGCAGTCTGCGGGCGCATTGTTTACCCGGTGGTAAATAGAAATTGCAAAACAAAATAGGATAGTGTTCTTTAATCTCTTCGGTGATGGTCTGCGGGCAGCTCTTGATGCCAAAACAAAGTAAGGTTTAAACCGCGCACCAAGCGAAACTGATACTCAAACGTCCTCTATAGAGCCTTCTCCTTTTATGAAACCCATTATTGGCATTGCCGCCAACATCGATGTGAATCGCCTTGGCATGGCGATAAATTCTCTGCCCCTGGCCTATCCTGCGTCTATTGGAAAAGCCGGCGGCCTGCCACTGGTCCTTCCGTATAGTAGCGATCAAACACTTATGCGCCTCATGGTCGAAAGGCTTGACGGGCTTTTGTTGCCGGGAGGCATCGACCTTGATCCGGCGTGGTACAATGAGGCGGCTGCCGCCGGACTTGAAGAAGTAAACCGCGATCTGGATATCTTTCAGCTCCACCTGTTCGATGTCTGCCGCCGGATGAAAAAACCGATTTTCGGAATCTGTCGTGGCTGCCAGCTGATAAATACGGCGTTTGGCGGAAGCCTCTTCCAGGATATTGACGCAGAGTGGCACACTCCGGCCCTTCGCCATCGTGGCCCGGATCACGATACTGAGCACCTCGTCACCATCGAACCCGGCTCACGGTTGTTCGGTCTTTTTGGGAGTGAAGTGGTCGTCAACTCCCGGCATCATCAGGCCATTAAGAAGGTCGGAAGGGATTTGCGGGTAACGGCTGTCGCCCGGGATGGGGTCATTGAAGCGGCGGAGCACTGCTCTCTGCCCATCCATCTCGTGCAATGGCATCCAGAACGGATGCTTGCCAGTTCCGACAGTATGTTACCGCTGTTTATTGATTTTATTGAACAATGCAGAAGCTCCTAAGATTTCTCATATCTCAGGAAAAGGTACTGGCCTTGTTCCAGCCCCGTTTCTTTATCCGTGATAGCAGTAAAGTCCTTCAATCCTTGTGGTTCCACAGCCACCGAACAGCATTCGCAGACCATCTTCGGTTTCATGCTTCCGAAGTTTGACAAAACTTGGATTATCAAGCAGTGCGCCCTGTTCGACCATAAAATCCCCATCCCAGCGGTTTTCCGCGAGCAGCCGGTATCCAAAGGCGGCATTGCCCGATCCGGTGGCTGGATCCTCCAGATAGCCGAACTTCGGGGCAAATACCCGGGTGCGGTAGCGACAAGAGGCCGTCCGGGTCTCCTTAACTGACACATGGACGATGTCGATGCCGTTTTCCAAACAGAAAATTTGAGGTTTTTCAAAATCGGGGCCGACCGAGAGGCATCCGTCCAGACTGCGGACCGGGACCAAAAGGGTTCTCAGGCCTCCGTCGACCAGGCGTAGCGGCATCTTGTCATCGATCACGGCGGTATCGATGCCCAGGGCATCGGCGACCTGCGGCACGGTCAACCGGCAGTCGAGATACTGCGGGGCGGGTGCCATGATGTAGACGGCGTCTTCTTCTCCGATATGGTTGAAGACAGAAAGCTTCCCGGCCTTCACATGGGCAGAGACCTCTTTTTCCCCGAAAGGGGATTCAGTCAGGTTCAAAGGATCGCTGCCCCACGAATTCACAAACCCGCCGGAGAAGGCACGGCTGATATATCCTCTCTATGCCGAGGGCACCTGCAACCACCTTCCGCCATCACTGGAACGAATGACCGCATCGATAAAAAGGGCCCCGGCCAGACCATCGGCCGTGGTGGGAAAGTGCAGGGCCAGGGGATTGGGTTCGACCCCGGCGATCCTCGCGGCGATGGCCTCGGCGGCATCCCTGTAGAGGTTGGCAAAACCTTCCGGAAAGCCCTCGGGATGGCCGGCCACCAGTCGGCTGGAGCGGGCGGCAAGCGGTGCATGGGGCCGATGAACGAGCCCGGCCCACCGCCGATCACTGCCAGACGCAGCCTTCTACCGAGAAGCGAGAATAGCGGATTGCTCTGCATGACATCCTCCCGTATGAGATTTTATCTGGCCAGCCAGCCGCCATCGACGGCGAGGGTATAACCATGGATATAGTTTGCCGCCTCGGAGGCAAGAAAAACCACCGCCCCGGCTAGATCGCTTGGCCGGCCCCAGCGGGCGGCGGGAATACGCTTCATGATGTCGACGCTGCGCACTGGGTCCTGTTGCAGGGCGCGGGTATTTTCCGTCGCCATATAGCCGGGGGCAATGGCGTTGACATTGATGTTCTGGGCCGCCCATTCACAGGCCAGTTCGCGGGTGAGGCCCATGACTCCGCTTTTGCTGGCGGTGTATGACGGCACCAGAAGGCCGCCCTGAAAGGACAACATCGAGGCGATATTGATGATCTTGCCGCCGCTCTTCTGGGCGACAAAGCGCTTGGCTGCCGCCTGGGCGAGAAAGAACAGGGCGCGCAGATTGAGGTTCACCACCTCATCCCAATTTTCCCGGGTAAATTCCAGAGCCGGCTGACGGCGAATGATCCCGGCGTTGTTGATGAGGATATCAACCCGGCCAAAGGCCTCCACCACCTGCTCGACCAGCGGTTCGATCTGGTCAAGATCGGTGAGGTTGGCCTTGATGGGAAGGAACCTGCGGCCCATCTTGGTTATTTCCCCGGCGCAGTCCGGCTCGCTGTTGTTATAGACCCCGGCAATATCCGCTCCGGCTTCAGCCAGCCCTAAGGCCATACCCCGACCAAGGCCGGTGCCGCAGCCGGTGACGATGGCCACTTTGCCACGGAGATTGAATGCATCGAGTATCATGGTTTCACCCTTATCCCGGCATGGCGCCGGAATCGCATGGTTAGAATAAAAGGCTTGAGGATTTAGCGCAAACGGGCCATGGGCACATGGTCCATGTCACTGAAGTTCTGATTCTCGCCAGCCATGCCCCAGATGAAGGTATAGTTGGCCGTCCCTGCCCCGGAATGGATGGACCAGGAAGGCGACAGCACCACCTCGCCCTCGCGCACCACCAGGTGCCTGGTCTCTTCCGGTTCGCCCATAAGATGAAAAACCACCGCATCCGCCGGCATATCGAAGTACAGATAGGCCTCCATCCGCCGCTGATGGGTATGGGCCGACATACAGCCCCTCGCCGCGACCAAGATCAAAGCGTGTGCCGTCGGCTACCACCCGGCCGGATTCGCCGATATTGATAATGCCCAGTTCCCGCCGTTCAAGGAGGAATTCAGCGCCGATGATCTTCGGGTCGACGGCAAGAGTCACCGGCCCCACCGGGCAGACCCCGCCGACGATCAGCCGATCGTAAAAACAGTAAACGAGTTTCGACTGGCTGGGGACAAAGAGTCCTTGCGCGAGAAAGTGGTGGCGCATCTCGTCGGTATCAAACATCAGCATATGTTCCGGGTGCACCGGATGTCGTACTTCCATGATCGTTCTCCTTGTTCCGGGCCGGCCGGCCTTTATTTTTTCAGAAAATCTTCGCGCAGGGGCGTGAAAGTATCCACCAAACGCACATGTTCACTGAGCAACTGAATGGTATGGGGAATATCCGGCGGGACCGTAAAGATATCTCCCTTGCCGAGGCGGGTCGACTCATCACCGATGTGGACGATCAATTGCCCCTCGGCCACGTAGGTAACCTGCTCATGTGGATGGGAGTGCGGCGGATCATGGCCTTCGCTCGGTCCGTCGTCGAAGTCGATAACCACCACCATCAGGCTGTCGGTATAGCCGAGGTAGCGACTGCGCCCTGTACCGATGATTTCTTTGCTCAGTTCAACTTCTTTTATAAAAGCCATACTGCACTCCTTGTTTTTCAATTGCTTTATCTTTCAGAATCCCCTCAAGGGGATACGGAGGCATAAGGCAATGGGAAGAAAAGACCCATTCCCTAACGGCTCCTAAATAATCGGCACAACCCGGTTGGCCGGGCTCTGGTAAACCTCCTGCAGAACCAGGGCACCCGCGCCTCTGGCATAAAGACTTGGCTGCCACTCCTGGATATGGAGCCTGACCTCGGCGCCTAGCGCAAAAGAAATGGTCGACGGCAGGGTCTCGCGCATCGGGCCAAAGAGCAGTTCTCCGGCCAGGACACCCTTGCCGGTGATGATGATCTTTTCCGGGTCGAAGAGTTTACAGATATTGCCAATGCCTATGCCGAGCGTGCGACCGGCACGGCTGTAGATTTCCCGTAAAGCGGCATTGCCGCCCTTGGCCTCGGCAAGAACCTCTTCAATGGTGGGCTCTATTCCCTCCGCGCGCCAGTCACCGCACCGCATCGCTTCTTGAGCGTCTCGCAAGATGGCATTATTGCCGCAAATTGCCTCAAGGCAGCCGGTTTGGCCGCAGCGGCAGAGCGGGCCCTTCGCATCGATCACCGTGTGGCCAAATTCCCCGGCAATGCCACGACAGCCACGATAGAGCTTGCCGTCCAGCACCAAACCGGCGCCTATGCCATGCTCGGTGGTGATAAGGAGGAAGTTGTCGGTGCCGCGACCGATACCGAACCACTGCTCGTAGATAGCCAGGGTATTGGCGCTGTTCTCGACATAGACCGCCACGCCCATCCGCTCGCGCAACCGCTCGGCGAGGCCGATATTGGTCCATTTATAATTCGGCACATAGTGGACAAAACCGGTCCGCGAGTCGATCAGGCCAGGGATGGCGACCCCTATTCCGGAGATTTGTTTTTTGCTGAAATCGGCCTGCCAAAGGCAGGTCTGCACCGACTCGATGAGCACCTCGATCATATGTTCTGCAAGGTAATCATCTCGTTCCAGCTTTTTCACGTGGGTCTTGAGGATACCGGCCTGCAGGTCCATAAGCACCACACAGATGTGATCCACCGACAGATGCACGCCCACGGTATAGGCCCCTTGCGGATTGAGGGCAAGCGGCACCGGCCGCCGGCCACCTTCCGACCGGCCACTTTCTTGCTCCAAGAGCATGTTCTCACCGAGGAGTTCGGCGGTTATGCCGGTGACCGTCGCCTGGCTGAGCCCGGTGCGGCGAGCAAGATCGACCCGCGAGATCGTGCCCGCATCGCGGATGGCATGGAGAATGGCAAACCGGTTGATCGCCCGCATAAGATCCCGGTTCGCTACCGCCATGTTGCACCCCGCTCATGTCTGCCGGCCAAGCCGGCATCCCGACAGGTCAATGGATTAGAGGAATTTAATTGCATGAATGAATTAATGTTACAAATTTTCCCTTCTGTTATTATCGAACCGGCGAGAGTAGCGGGCGAATACGGACATACATCCATTTTAATAACACAACAACGACGTTATACATTTTGGAGAAAAATTACAACAACATATTTTACTGAGTGAACAAAGCCCTTGACAAGACCTTCTTCCTCCGCTAAGAATTCGCCAATAGACAACACAAAACCCGTTCCGTGAAGGAAGCAGCCCATGAGCTATCTCGAAGAACTTTTCAGCCTGGCCGGTAAAACCGCGGTGATCGCCGGCGGGGCCGGGGCCATTGGTACGGTGATGTCCGAAGCGCTGCTCCACGCCGGGGCAAATGTTGTCGTCCTCAGCCGGACCAAGGGCTCCATTGATGCCTTTCTCGCCCGCTTTCAGGACGACCCGGAACTGCGTAAGCGCGTCCACGGTATTGCCCTGGATTGCCGCAACGAGCAGGAACTGGAAGGGGCATATGTGCAGGCAAAGGCCCACTTCTCAGCACCGGAAATCCTCGTTAACGGCGTCGGCGGCAATCGAGGCAAAAGCACATTTATCGACATCGACATCGCTACTTTCCGGGAGTTCCTCGACCTCAATCTGACGGCCGGCCTGGTCATTCCCACCAAGGTATTTTGCCGACGATGGATCGCCGAAAGCATCAAAGGTTGCATTATCAACCTTACCTCGATGGCCTCCTACAATCCGCTGTCCGGGGTCTGGGCCTATGACGCCGCTAAGGCAGCCACCCTCAATTTGACCATGGCCGCCGCGGCCGAGTTCGCCCCTTACGGCATTCGGGTCAACGCCATCGCCCCTGGATTCTTCCTCGGCAAGCAGAACAAAAGCCTGCTGGTCGACGCGGCAAGCGGTGATTCACCGAACGGGGCAAGGCAGTACTGCATCATACCCCCTTCACTCGTTTCGGGGATGTGGCGGAACTGGCCGGGACTACCGTCTTTCTCGCCAGCCCCAGGGCCTCGGGCTTTACCACCGGGGTATCGATCCCGGTAGATGGTGGCTATTTGGTCCATAACATATAGGGGGAAACCGCATGATCCACGGCATCGGCGCAACGGATAAGGTCCTGAGTGAAATTGAAATCCGCGAGATTATCGAACGCACGACGCCGGCCTCACTCTTTGTCGGAAAAAAGGTCCTGGTTCTCACCCCGGACACCACCCGCACCTGCCCCCTGCCCCTGATGATCCGCTGCCTCGGCGAACTGATGGGCAAAGCGGCTGCTCGCCTCGATTTCATGGTGGCCCTCGGCACCCATACCCCACTTGCCGAGGAACGTATACTTGCCCTCTACGGCATCTCGGACCAAGAAAGGCAGGAACGCTGGGCGGGCAGCCGCTTTCTCAACCATCGCTGGGATCTACCGAATACCCTCGCCCGTATCGGTTGGATCGAGAAAGAGGAAATTGAAGAACTGTCCGCCGGCCGCCTCAGCGAGCGGGTGCCGGTGGACATCAACCGGACGATCTTCGACTACGACCGGATCGTCGTCCTCGGACCGGTCTTTCCACACGAGGTAGTGGGCTATTCTGGTGGCGCTAAATATCTGTTCCCCGGCATCTCCGGCGGCGAGTTCCTGCACGCCTTCCACTGGCTAGGGGCGGTGGTCACCTGTCCGGGGACCATCGGCATCAAACACACCCCGGTGCGCGAAGTCATCAACCGAGCCATGCGCTTTGTCGAGGTCCCGGTGCATTGCCTGGCCATGGTCGTCAAATCGGCAACGCAGCTGTATGGCCTCTTCGGCGGCGATCACCACACAGCCTGGTCAATGGCCGCCGACCTCTCGGAGCGGCTGCACGTGGTGGTGAAAGAAATGCCCTTCCATACCGTTTTCGGCATCTGCCCGCCGATGTATGACGAGATCTGGACCGGCGGCAAGGTCATGTATAAACTCGAACAGGTGGTGGCCGACGGCGGCCGACTGATCATCTACGCCCCGCATATCAACGAGGTGTCACGCACCTGGGGCAGCTATATGGAAAAGATCGGCTACCATGTCCGTGACTATTTTCTTGCCGACCCGGTCCGCTTTTCCGACATCCCGCGCGGCGTGCTGGCCCACTCGACCCACGTTCGGGGCCTTGGCAAAATGGTGGAAGGAGTGGAGCAGCCACGCATAAATGTCATTCTCGCCTCGGCCATCTCCCCGGAAACCTGCGCCAAAATTAATCTCGGCTACCTCGACCCAAAAACCATCGATCCGGAGCAGTATCGGAACCGGGAGGCCGAGGGCATCCTCTTTGTGGAAAAAGCCGGCGAGATCCTCCATCGCCTGCCAAACCCCATCCTTGCGTGCACGCCATGAAAGCCTTTCTTGACGAGAATTTCCTCCTGGAAACAGCAGCCGCCGAGCGGCTGTTCCACGAATACGCAGCCGACATGCCGATCTTCGATTACCACTGCCACCTGGAGCTGAAAAACCCCTTCGGCATCACCAGCACCCTGCTGTCACCGGCCACCGCCGACGCCATATATGAGCAGTGCTCGGAGATGCTGCAGCGTGACGATTTTTCCACGCGCGGCCTGTTACAAAAGATGCGGGTCAGGGTGGTCTGTACCACCGACGATCCCCTGGATAGCCTTGAGCACCATAAAGCCACTGACGGACTAAAACTATGATCATCGTCCTCATTGGCCCAATGGGCTGCGGCAAAACCACCGTCGGCAAGATACTTGCGGCACGGCTCGGCTGGCCCTTCGACGACGCCGATGACTTTCACCCCAAGGAAAACGTCGACAAGATGCAGGCCGGCATTGCGCTCGACGATCATGATCGGCAGGGCTGGTTGACGACGCTGAACGAACGCATCAACAGGAGAAAAACGGCCGGGGAAAATCTGATACTCGCCTGCTCGGCCTTAAAGAAACAATATCGCGACCTGCTGGGTATCGATCAGCAGCAGGTATTCTCGGTCTACCTGAAGGGCGATTTCGACCTGCTGCGAGTGCGAATCGCAGGAAGAAATCATCAATATATGAACAAGGATCTACTGACCAGTCAACTGGCTGCCATGGAGGAGCCCGAGAACGGCCTGACCCTTCATATCGGCCCCGGCCCGGAGAAACTGGCCGAAGAAATCGATACCTGGATGCAACAACTGCAAGGGAGCAAATAATGGACAAAATATCACAGATAGGGGTCGCCGGTCTGGCCGTAATGGGCGAAAACCTGGTGCTCAATATGGCCGACAAAGGCTTTTCGGTCGCCGTCTTTAACCGGACCACCGCCAAGGTCGATACCTTTCTCGCCGGTCGAGCCAAGGGCAAGACGATCAACGGTTTTCATACGGTAAAAGACTTCGTTGCCGCCCTTGAGAAGCCGCGCAAGGTCATGATGATGCTGAAAGCGGGCGAGGCGGTGGACCAGTTTATCGAGCAACTCCTGCCGCACCTTGAAACTGGCGATATCGTCATCGACGGCGGCAATTCCAACTACCACGACACCATTCGCCGCACCCGTGCTTTACAGGAAAAAGGCTTGCTATTTATCGGCACCGGGGTGTCCGGCGGCGAGGAGGGGGCGCTCAAAGGCCCGTCAATCATGCCGGGCGGTTCGGTCGCCGCCTGGCCACAGATCGCAGAGATCTTTACCGCCATCTCCGCCAAGGCGGACGACCGGGAACCCTGCTGTGCCTGGATGGGTCCGGACGGTGCCGGCCATTTCGTCAAGATGGTCCATAACGGCATTGAGTACGGCGACATGCAGCTGATCTGCGAGGCGTACCAGATCATGCGGGAACTCCTTGGCCTGCCATCGGAGGCGATGCACTCGGTGTTCACCCGCTGGAACGAAGGCGATCTGCAAAGCTACCTCATTGAGATCACCGCCGACATCCTCGGCCACCGCGAGGAGGATGGACAAGCGACCGTTGATCTGATCCTTGATACGGCCGGCCAGAAGGGTACCGGAAAATGGACGGTAAACGCGGCTCTCGACCACGGCGTCCCCTTGTCGCTGATCAGCGAATCGGTCTTTGCCCGCTGCATCTCGGCAGAAAAGGCCATGCGCCGCCAGGCCGCAACCCTCCTCGCCGGTCCCACCCGAGATTTTTCCGGCGACAGTGCGCAAGTCCTCCGCCACCTGGAACGTGCCCTTTACTGTGCCAAGATCATTTCCTATACCCAAGGGTTCACCCTCTTACGGGCGGCATCCCTTGCCCATGAATGGAATCTCGACTACGGGGCCATAGCCCGGATCTGGCGCGGCGGCTGCATTATCCGCTCGGTCTTTCTCGACCGCATCGCCGCTGCCTATAAAGCCTTGCCGAATCTTGCCAACCTGCTTTTTGCTCCAACCTTTAGCACCGAGGTGAACAAGGCCCAGGCCGACCTGCGGGCCATCGTCGGTCTGGCTACCAGCCACGGCATCGCCGCACCCTGTCTGTCGGCGGCACTGGCCTACTACGACGGCCTACGCACGGCGAGGCTGCCGGCCAACCTGCTCCAGGCCCAACGCGATTACTTCGGTGCCCATACCTACGAACGAATTGATCGGCCACGCGGCGTTTTTTTCCATACCGACTGGACCGGCAGCGGCGGGGCCACCACCTCGACCGCCTACAGTCGGTAACCCATGATATTCTCACAGGAAGAGCACCTATGAAACTTGGCAAATACTCCTTCGGTACCGGCGACCGCTTCGGCCTGCAGGGCACGGCACAGCTTAAGGCAAACTCGAAAAATTACCGGAGGCATAGAGTTAATATTCCGAAGATAATTTTTCGAGTTTAACGAAGATATGGTAAAAAAGGGCATTCTCGGACAGCCTCCTAGTCACACAACCTCAAGTGTCAATGCAACAATAACTTTATACAGGAGAAAAAATCTGTGAAAACAATCGGATTCAACGGCAGTCCCAACAAGAAAGGCAATACCTACCATGCCCTGCAAATGGTCATTGATGAACTTGAAAAGGAAGGGATAGAAACAGAAATCCTCCATGTCGGCAACAAGGCTATCAGAGGCTGTCTCGCCTGCGGCCAATGTGCTAAGAAACAAAATGAACAGTGTGTGCAGACAGAAGACGAGGTCAACGGCTGGATTCAGAAAATGAAGGAGGCCGACGCCATCCTTTTAGGCTCCCCCGTGCACTTTTCGGCCATCGCCGGCACCATGAAATCGTTTCTGGACCGAGCCTTTTACGTCACCGGAGTCAACAATCGCATGCTGCGCCACAAGGTCGGTGCGGCGGTGGTTGCAGTACGCCGTTCCGGCGGGTTGCCGACATTTAATCAACTCAATAATTTTTTGTGTTATACTGAAATGCTGCTGCCGACAGCCAACTACTGGAACGTCATTCACGGAACCCGGCCGGGAGAGGCAACCCGGGATGAAGAAGGCAAACAGATTATGCGTACTCTTGGCAAAAACATGGCCTGGCTGATGAAGTTGGTAGAACACGGCAAGGACACGATTACACCACCGGCTATGGAGAATAAAATCTACATGAACTTTATTCGCTGAGGTTGTCACCATGGAATTCCTCGAAGCCATTAAAACCAGGCGAAGCATCCGCCCGTTTGAAAACCGGAACTGATACACAGGGAAGTCTGGTTGACTGGTGATGCCGAATCCCAAAAAAATCCTTATACTTTTTGCCCACCCAGCCTCTAAGCGATCGAAGATGAACGTCGCCCTGCGCGGTGCGATTGAGGGTCTGGCCGATGTGACCGTCCACGACCTGTATGCCCGGTATCCTGATTTTTTAATCGACGTGGCAAAGGAGCAGCAACTGTGCCTCGACCACGATGTGCTCGTCATCCAGCATCCTTTTTACTGGTATTCCACCCCGGCCATCATCAATGAATGGCTGGATTTGGTTCTCGAACATGGCTGGGCCTACGGAACGGGCGGTAGAGCACTTGAAGGCAAAATTTTTCTTCAGGCCTTGACCGCTGGAGGCGACGCCACCGCCTACAGCGCAATGGGCAGCAATCGTTTTACCCTCCGCGAACTCACCCTGCCTCTTCGGGCCACCGCCAATCTCTGCCGGATGCGCTGGCTGCCGCCCTACGCCGTGCTCGGCGTGCATCGCGGCCTGCATTCGGATGAACTGGCTGCCCATGTCGCAAACTATCGCCGAACCATCCTGGCCCTGCGCGACGACAAGATAAACCTCGACCTGGCCGCATCGTTTGAGTTCCTTAATAGTGATCTTACCAGCCTCATCGGGGAGGAATAAGTAATGGAACAATTTCTGGCGCAGCTCCTTATTTTTCTCGGGGCCTCGGTTATCGCCGTGCCCCTGGCGCAAAAATTCAAACTCGGCTCGGTCCTCGGCTATCTTCTCGCCGGGATTATCATTGGCCCTTACGGCCTGTCGCTCATCGGCGAGATCGAAAAGGTCATGCACATCACCGAATTCGGGGTTGTGATGATGCTCTTTCTGGTTGGCCTGGAGCTACAGCCATCCCTCCTCTGGCAGATGCGGGTCCCCATTCTTGGAATGGGCGGAACCCAGGTTTTATTAACCTGCGTCGCGGTGGCCCTTACGGCCCTGGCACTTGCCATGCCCTGGCGACAAGCAGTGGCGGTCGGGCTGATCGCCGCACTGTCGTCAACGGCGATTGCCCTCCAGACCCTCCGCGAAAAGGGCTTGTTCAATACCTCCTCCGGCCGATCGATTTTTTCGGTCCTGCTCTTTCAGGACCTGGCGGTCATCCCGATGCTGGCGATCCTGCCGCTGCTGGCGATGACCGCTCTAAATAATGGCGCTCTGCCGGGTGGGTCGCTGATTGACATCACCCAACTACCGACCTATCAACGCTTTGCCATTATCATTCTGGCCATCGGCGGCATCTATCTGATCGGCAGGTTCGGCAGCCGACCGCTCTTTCGTGTCATCGCCGCCACAAGGCAACGGGAGATCTTTGTCGGCACGGCACTGGCCCTGCTTATCGGTGCTTCGCTGCTGATGACCATGGTGGGATTGTCGCCGGCCCTTGGTGCCTTTCTGGCCGGGGTAGTTTTAGCAGACAGCGAGTATCGCCACGAGCTGGAAAGTGATATTGAACCCTTCAAAGGACTGTTGCTCGGAGTCTTCTTTCTTTCCATCGGGGCAAGTATCAACTTCACCCTGATTGGCGAGCGAATCTGGCTGATTGGAGGGCTGGTGGCGGCGCTGATCGCCATCAAGTTCGCCATGCTGATTATCACCGCACGGGTATTCAAGATGTCTCGCGATGGTATGTGGCTCTTTGCCGTAGCACTTGCCCAAGGCGGGGAATTCGCCTTCGTCCTCTTTCAGTTTGCCAGGATCAACGGCGTACTGCCGGCCACTATGGTCGAAACATTGGTTTCAGTGGTCGCCCTGTCAATGTTTCTGGCCCCTGTCCTCTTTCTTACTTACGAAAAATTGGTGGCCCCCCGCTTTCAGGCAAGCGAGGCAACGAAGCCTGCCGATATCATTACCGGGCACGTCTCCCGAGTTATTCTCGCCGGTTTCGGTCGACTCGGCACCGATCTTGGTCGCCTGCTCCTATCCGCCGGCTGCCGACCGGTCATCCTCGACAACGATCCTGCCAATGTTGATCTCCTCCGCCGCTTCGGTTTTGAAGTGTACTACGGCGATGCCAGCCGCCTCGACCTGCTGGAAGCGGCAGGGGCTGCGGAAGCGAAACTGCTCATCATCACCTTCGGCGATCTGGAAAAGGCCTTGAACCTGGTGCGCCTGGCGGGTAAGCATTATCCGCATCTACGCATAGCCGTCAGTTCCGCCGACCGTTCCGCCACCTATGAATTCATGGATCTCGGGGTTACCTCCATCCGTCGCGAGACCTTCGGCAGTGCCATGGAACTGGGCAGGGACGTCCTGGAAATGCTCGGCCATGACCCCTATGAGGCCTATCGCATCACCAGGCTTTTTCATAAAAAAGACGAGCAGACCATGCCGGAACTCTACAAGATTCACCGAGAGGAGAGGCAGAATTACATTTCCATGTACCAGCAATACAATGCCGACCTCACCGAACTCCTGCAAAAGGACCGGATAATTAACCTTGAAGAAGTTGACAAGGCCTGGACTGCCCCGAAAGCGGAAACTTGAGAGAAAGGAACGCCGTCACCGCACTTTTATACTCCCGGGAATGTCACCTCTATTTCCCTATGCCGTTTTCCAACATCCTTGGGGACAGAAAAGCGGTCGATCACTGCGTTTATATGCAAATATCAGCCACTGCAATCCGGCACAAAAAAATCGTCCATGCCACCCTTCACTATTACTAAATTTCATGATAGCATAGGCGTATTGTACTGGAACTCAACTATCATCAATCGGTTTTCTTAGCGGGCAGTGATGATCAACTTCAAAATGGAGGTACGTAGGGAATGACAATACAGATTTGCAGACAATTTTTTAAGGTCGCTTTCGCTGTTACCTTGATCAGTGGCATTGCCGGCACAGTGTTGGCTGAAGAAGTAAAAGTGGGCACGGGTGCTGCGGCAACTGAAAATATCTTCAACAAGATAAAAGATCCAATGGAAAAGGCCAATGGTGTCAAGTTGACTCTTCTCTCCAGTGGGCCTGTCCAAGCACTGAAAGATTTGGATGCTGGAAGCGTTGATGCTGCCGTCGGCGGTCTTACCTTTCCTGACTGGATGGTGATGATGGAAAAAGAAGGGTATGCTATTGCCGACAAGACGATCTATAAAAACCGGGTCATCGGCAAAGATGTCATCAAGGTTATAACCAACAAAGACGTAACGGTATCAAGCCTGTCCAAAGAACAATTGACTGCCGTCTTCACCGGGAAAGCCAAGAACTGGTCGGAGGTCGGAGGGCCGGACAAGGTGATCGTCGTCATGGTCGGAAGCAAAATCCCCGGAACCCAAACAGTGTTTCAAAAACAAATCATGGATGGTGCAGCCTATGCTAAAGATGCCGTTGAGGGCAGCACGGTTGAAGACTTAAAAACCAGAGTGCAAGCAACACCAGGTGCCGTCTGTTTAGCAGCAATGGCCCAAATTGACGGTACCGTCAATGCTCCGGCCATTCCCGAGGTCGGCAGGCCGATAACCTTGATAACCAAGGGTGCCCCGTCCGGAGGTCTACAGAAAATGCTCGATTTTATCATTGGGGAAGGAAAGCAATATATCGCCAAATGATTGTCCATCGGGAGGTATTCGTTTAACCTTTGCTCCCGACTATCTATGGGAGCATAATTGGCGACCACCTGATCTCTCTACAGAGGAGCCGCCTCGGCCGAAAAGAGGCAATGGCATGGGGCGGCTGCGAAAAATATTCGTTTACACAGGCTAACGGGTGCATCATGTTAAAGCTTAACACCAAGACAGTTCGAGCGAAGATCCTTATGGCAATGGTTTCGACAACCGCCTTGCTTCTATTGTGCATGGGAGCTTTCATGATGTTTAGAAGCAACAGCTTGATGCAGAAGGCGCTTGACTCCAAAGCCTACTCATTGATTTCCCTGGCTGAACAGGTTGGCAGCCCGTATATCGCCAACTATGATTATCCGGCGCTTGACGCCTTTGTCAAAGAAGTGGTCAAGGACTCCGATGTAAAGTGGATGGTCTTCTATGATCCAAAAGGAGCGATCCTGACCAAAAACAGTCAGGAACAACCGGCAACTTCTCAATCCATACTGATTGAAAGGAGCATAAAAGCCGTGGATGGCAAGGAGGTTATCGCGCAGTTGAAATTCAGTTACAGCAAGGAAAGGGTAACTGCTCAACTGAGGAGCGATGTTCTTGCTACCGGAGCGGCGATTTTTCTCGGTGGTATATTTATGACGGGGCTCACCGCCTTGATGACCAAAGCCATTGTCAAGCCTATTGGCCATGCAGCGGGAGTGATGCAGGATATAGCCGAGGGCGAGGGTGACCTCACCAAGAGAATCCTGGTCGACTCCAATGACGAAATTGGTGCACTGGCAAAAGGATTCAATATCTTTGTCGAAAAGATCCACGACATAGTTAAACAGCTTTCCAGTAATGTCGTTACCATGGCGTCGTTTGCCGATCAGCTGTCAATTCTTTCCAACCAGATGGGCGATGGCGTTGAGGTGATGTCGGAAAAAACAGGTACGGTATCGGCTGCCGCCGAGGAAGCGAGGGTGAATACGCACTCGGCAGCTGAAAGCATGGAAGAGGCGACGACGCGTCTTGCAACGGTAACCGACGCGACCCATGAAATGAACAATAACATCGGCAAGATAGTCCTCAATTCGGACGAAGCAAGGGGAATCAGCGAACAGGCCGGCGAACAGGCCCTTCGGCTTACGACGGTAATGCAGCAGTTTGGACAGGCAGCCCAGGAGATTGGCAAGGTAACAGAGACAATCACCGATATTTCTTCACAAACCAACCTGCTGGCACTGAACGCCACTATCGAAGCTGCCCGGGCCGGTGAGGCAGGAAAAGGTTTTGCGGTAGTCGCCAGTGAAATTAAGGAGTTGGCTCGACAGACGGCCAGGGCCACTGAAGATATCAAGGGCAGAATTTCCGGAGTTCAGCAATCGGCTGGTGGAGCTATGGCCGACATTGAAAAAATTACCGTTGTTATTGGCGAGGTAGGTGCTTTGGTTGCAGGCATTGCGACAGCAATCGAGGCGCAGGCGCTGATTACTCGAAATGTGGTTGATAATGTCGCCCATGCCGCCGCAAGTATGCAGGGTGCAAACGAGCAGGTTGCCCAGACAGCTGTTATTTCGCAGGAAATAGCGCAAGAAATAGCGGGGATTAACAGCGTAGTGTTGGAGCTACGAGACGGCAGGGAACAGGTTCAAGCGAATTCTACGGAGCTATCGCTTCTGGCGTCAAACCTGAATGCGTTGGTTGGTCATTTTAAAATATAAGGGCATAGATAGATCCAAGGCAGTAAAAAGAGTTTTGGGCGGATTTTTGCCCACCAGGAACTCTTTTTGCTATGTAATCCCCCTTTACCATCAAATAGGCGCGGCCGAGAACTCCCGGTTACAACAGCCTTACCTGATAAAGGTAACCTGCTCCTTTTCCGGTACATGGAGTGCTAATTTTTCCGCAGCGATTACCCGTACCCGTTCAGGTAAAAGCATTTGATCCCTTTTGGCTTTCAGACTGATTTGATTTTCCATGAGTTCATACCGGACAATTTCATCTGCCTGCACGGATTTTTGCAAAGTATTGAAGGAAGAGGCAAGCCACAGATGCACTGCCAGCAGTATCGGGCAGAAAACAAGCAGCATCTTGCCAACCGAGAGCGCGAGTCGTCTATCACCCCACGGGGGGCAGACCTTCTGGTTGCTCAACTGTTGGAAAAAATGCAAGTTTGCCCGCGGCCGGAAATACGATTGAGTTGGGTTATATAGATTCATTTCTGCCTCCGCATTGCTTCAACTGCGCCTTCCCCGGTTTCCATCAGATAATTCCCCTCTTTTTGATACTTGCTTTCAGCGCACCGAAATGTTCGCGACTAACCTGACGCTCCACATTCCAGGTATCTTTATCCCAGATCTCTACCCGATCAATCATTCCTATCAGGACAATATCCCTTTTCAAACCAAGGTCGGTTCTCAATGCAGGCGGAAGCAGAATCCGCCCCTGTTTATCCAAGACACATTCGCAACTTTCTGACTCGAAGTACCTGATAATCTTGTCTAAGTCTCCCGACTGCCCTTCATCTCCGGCCTTGAGTTTGTTCTCAATGTTTTCCCACTCCTCTAATGGATAGGCTCGCACATGCGTATCCCAGGGAATAGCAATGAGGATTTCGGACTCATACTGACGCAGTACCTCTCTGAAGCGGCTAGGAAGACTCAGCCGCCCCTTGTCGTCCATGGTATGATCGAATTTGCTGCGAAACCTACTGCTGACCATGACACTCCATATCACTCTACATGATCCCATTTTATTCCATTCTTTTCCATATACATCGATAAAGCAGCTGATGTCAATAATATAAATACGTATGTTCAGTTATTTATACAGATTAAACGTCGATCCCCAAAGCAACCGACAGAAACTCTGCATGATATTTTTATCCTCTTCAGGACAAAAAATGTCATCCTCGTAACTGATCCCTCAACCGCGGAAAAAATTTTATATATTTGATTATATGAATATATTACAATAAAAAGATTGGAATATTTTTCCTTTCGAAAAGTTATTCAAATTTTAGTGGTTTAAAGTGGGATACAATGGAATATGGGGAGGAAAAAATAGCCTTTTTTCAATGGGCATAGATATATTTCCAGGGGGTTGATCAATGCAGCAAGATATGGTACTTACTCCATGTCAATGGGCGCAGCTCCTTACTCCGGAAATATTTTTTATGACCACCTAGCATTGGCTTTTGGCCATTTTCAACAGTTTCACAAACAGGAGAAGATAATGCTACAACACTATCCGATTTGCTTTCTGGCTCTATTTACTTTACTCACTGCACCTCACCTCCTTTACGCAGCCGATGACAGCATAAAACTCGGTATCAGTTCGAGCAAGAGCGGAAGTTTCGCCAATGTCGGCACCAGCACAAAAAACGGCGCCGAATTGGCTCAACGTGAAATTAATACCTCCGGTGGCTTGAAGATCGGCGGCAAAGCATACACCCTTGAATTTGTCTTTGTGGACAACACCTCAAACAGATCATCTGCAGGCGCCAACGCTCTGAAGCTGATCACCCAGGATAAAGTCATGGCCATTGTCGGCCCCCAGAGCAGTGACCGGGCCATTGCCGTTGGAGAGGTCGCCAACTCATTCAAGACACCGATGATAACCCCTTGGTCCACCTCGCCGCTGACAACTGTTAACAGGCCATTCGTTTTCCGGATGCCGGTTTTATATGATATCCAGGCGTTAGCAACCACCAAATTCGCCGCCAAAGAGTGGAAAGCAACCAAGGCTGCCGTCCTCTACGATGAGGTTAGTCCTTACCCGTCAGGCATGGGCAAGGCTTTCAAGAAAATATTTGAAGAAGCAAATGGAGTTGGTTCGGTAGTTGCTTTTGAGACCTTTCGTACCGGCGACACTGATTTCGGCAAACAGATACGCACCATCATAGGGTCAGGGGCGGAATTCTTATATACCCCACAGCACTATGAAGAAATTCCTATCATTGTTCAGCAGTTTAAGCATACGGGGTGGAACAAACCGATAACCGGCTCTAATTCCTGGTCGGGTGGCGATCTCATGAGCCTATGTGGCAATGATTGCAAGGGGTTGTACTTCACCGGGAACTTTGCCCCGGGCGGTGCCAAAGGCAAGGCCAAGGATTTTGTCGATAAATATCAAAAAGCCTACAATAAAATCCCCGATGAAGTGGCGGCCCTTACCTATGACGCAGTCAAACTGATTGGCTTGTCGCTCCAAGCAACCGGCGGATTGACCGGCGATCTTCTCGATGATAGGGTGAAGCTCAGGGATCAAATAGCCGCGGTAAAAAAGTTTGAAGGTGTGACCGGCATATTGGAATATCACGGAACCGGCGACCCGACCAAGTGCGCCGTGCTTATCAAAATCGACGAAAATGGCCTGTTTACTAGCCACGACACTGTCTGCCCGTAGTATATATCTTAAAACCGATTACTTATCACCTCTAGGAGAAACTATGAAAAAGCTGGTCATCGGGCTTTGTGCCCTGGGGCTGACCCTGCCAACCCTTTGTTTTTCTGCCGACCCGGTAAAGATCGGCATGATAACTACCCTTTCGACAAAAGCCGGATATCTTGGCGAGGAGATTCGCGACGGATTCAAACTGGCTATTGATCAGGAAGGCGGCAAGCTTGGCGGTATCGGCGTCGAACTCCTCGTCGAAGACGATGACGCCAAGCCGGAGAAAGGCAAACAAATCGCCGAAAGGTTCGCCCAAAAAGACGGGGTTAAGATCATGACCGGCATCGTCTTCTCCAATGTAGCCATGGCCGTGGTGCCAAAAATCATTAAAGAAAACGTCCTGTATCTCAGCGCCAACGCCGGTCCCTCCGACCTTGCCGGAAGCGGCTGCGACCCCAATTATTTCAGCGTTTCCTACCAAAACGATAATCTCGACGAAGTGGTCGGCCAATATGTCACCGAGGTCGGCCATAAAAATGTCTACCTGCTGGCTCCCAATTATCCGGCCGGTAAAGACCACCTCGCCGGATTCAAACGATTTTACAAGGGCAACATAGCCGGCGAGGTATATACCAAACTGGATCAGGCCGATTATGCAGCGGAAATAGCCACAATCCGTGATGCGGGACCCGAAGCGGTGTTCTTTTTTCTGCCGGGCGGCATGGGTATTAATTTTCTCAAGCAATATGCCCAGGCAGGGCTGAACAAGACCATTCCGCTCTATGGTCCGGCATTTTCTTTTGACGAGCGTATTCTAGGCGCCGTTGGTGACGCCGCACTTGGGGTAAAAAATGGTTCACAGTGGACGCACGATCTTGACAATCCCGCCAATCGCCAGTTTGTTGCCGCCTACCGCAAGGCCTACAACCGAACCCCGACCCTTTATGCCGCCCAAGGCTATGACACCGCCAGGCTTATTGGTTCGGCCCTCAAGGCAACCGGTGGCACAACTGACCTTGCAGCTCTCCGCACGGCAGTAAAAAAGGCCGATTTCGCCTCGGTTCGCGGTAATTTTTCCTTCGGCAACAACCAACACCCAATTCAGGATATCTATATCCGAGAGGTGATTCAGACCGAAACCGGCTTCACCAACAGAACGGTGAAAAAGGTCTTTACCAATCATGTCGATACCTACGCCAAAGAATGCAAGATGTAAGGGGATAAGGTCAATTCTCATATTTTTCAGCCATTTATAGAAAAAATATAAAGGTTAAGGGGGCCCAACAGGCCCCCGTTTTTATGCTTCTGGTAATCGAACAGTTTCTTAACGGCCTACAACTGGGGATCACCCTGTTTCTGATGTCAGCCGGCCTGACCTTGGTTTTCGGGATCATGCAGGTCATCAATCTAGCGCATGGCTCCTTTTATATGATTGGCGCCTATGTTGGCGCAACGGTTGCCGCCCTTACCGGCTCTTTTCTCCTGGCCATGCTTGCAGCCGTTGCCGCCGCTGCTGCCGTCGGCTGCATTGTCGAAATTCTCGTCCTCCGCCACCTGTACGCAAGACAACATCTCGATCAGGTATTGGCCACCTTCGGCCTGATCATGTTTTTCAATGAGCTGATCCGTATTATCTGGGGCCGACAGCCGCTGTTTATGAACGTACCGGGTGCTCTGGCCAAAAGCATCCAGTTGCTGCCGGGACTCCACTACCCGACCTATCGCCTGGCGGTGATCGGTAGCGGTCTGCTGGTCGCCTTATTTTTGTGGCTGATGTTTGCAAAAACCAAGATCGGCATGCAGATCCGTGCCGGCTCCAGCAACCGGGAGATGGTCGGCGCCCTCGGGGTCAATATCAATCTGCTCTATACCCTAGTCTTTGGCCTAGGCGCGGCTCTGGCCGGCCTTGCCGGGGTCATGGCCGGGCCGATTCTCTCGGTTGAACCGGGGATGGGCGAGAGCATTCTCATTCTCACCTTCGTCGTCATCGTCATCGGCGGCATCGGATCAATCAGGGGGGCGGTGGCAGGGGCTCTCTGGTCGGCATGGTCGACACCCTCGGTCACGCCTTTCTGCCTTCCATCCTCCGGACAATTCTCGCTGCGGCAACCGCCGACAGCGTCGCCGCATCCCTTTCCTCGATGGCCATTTATATCCTTATGGCGGCCATCCTGGTCTGGAAACCGCGGGGCCTTTTCCCGGCGCACGGCTAGTTGCCAATGACTAGAAAACAGATAACCATATGTTGCGGGGCGCTTTTTCTTGTTTTTTTGCCACCTGTTGCACTGCTCGGCGGCAACCCCTACCTGATTTCCCTTGCCAGTCGCATCATTATTTACGCTCTCGCCGCCGCAAGCCTTGATCTTCTGCTCGGCTACGGTGCCATGATCAGTCTTGGCCATGCTGCATTTGTCGGAGTTGGCGCCTATACCGTTGCTATCCTGCACTTCCACAGTGCTGCCGCCGAACCGCTGTTTTCCTGGCCGTTTCTCTATGCCGGCAGCAACAACGCCCTGCTCACCCTGCCGCTGGCGACGCTTTCGGCAGCTTTTGCGGCCCTGATTATCGGAGCGCTCAGCCTGCGCACCACCGGCATGCACTTCATCATGATTACCCTGGCCTTTGCCCAGATGCTCTACTACTTTTTTATCTCCCTGGAAAAATACGGCGGCGATGACGGCTTGTCGCTTGCCGCGAGAAACAGCCTGCTCGGTGTTAATCTCGGCAACAGCAGCCATTTCTATTATCTTTGCCTTGTGGCCCTTGTTCTTTTTCTCATTTTCGCGCATAAGCTGGTCAATTCAAGGTTCGGCCTGGTTGTCCGGGGGGCCGGCAACAACGATAGGCGTATCAAGGGCTTAGGTATTCACTCCTACCGCTACAAACTGGCCACCTTCGTCATTGCCGGAGGCAGCGCCGGACTGGCAGGTGCTCTGCTTGCCAACCAGACGGAGTTCGTCTCACCCGGCCTTATGCACTGGACCCTTTCCGGCGAACTGATGGTCATGGTCCTCCTCGGAGGCCTCGGGACCTTGTTCGGGCCGGTCCTCGGCGCCGCTGTTTTCCTCTCGCTCGAAACAACGCTGGCCATGTATAGCGAACACTGGATGATCTACATGGGGCCTTTTCTGGTGCTTACCGTCATCTTTGCCAAACGCGGCCTTTTTGGCTTTCTCACCGGTGACAAGGGGAAAAATGGCTGATACCCTGCTCCAGGTCACCGGCTTGCATAAATCGTTCGGGGCACTCCTCGCCACCAACAATTTTTCCCTTTCTCTTACCCGTGGCCATATCCATGCCCTTATTGGCCCGAACGGTGCCGGCAAGACCACGGTGGTCAATCAGTTGAGCGGTGATCTGCCGGCCGATAGCGGCACCATTTACTTCCGTGGCCGCGATATCACCCGGTTAAAATCCTATCAGCGGGCCCGACTGGGCATCGCCAGATCCTTTCAGATCACCCACATCTTCGAGAACCTCAGTGTCGCCGAAAACATGGGGCTGGCCATCTGCGCCGGCCTTGGCCATAATTTCCGGTTTTGGCGCAACTGGCAAAGCACTGCCGCCATCAAAAAAGAACTCCCCCTTGCCCTGGAACGAGTCGATCTCCTGCACCGCGCCGAACTTGCCGCCCGCCACCTGTCGCACGGCGAGAAGCGGCAACTGGAAGTCGGCATGGCACTTATCGGCAAGCCGGAACTGCTGATTCTCGACGAACCGATGGCCGGCCTCGGCCCGGGCGGCACCGTCGAACTGGCGAAACTCATCAAAAAGCAAAAAGGCCAGGTCACCATCTTGCTCGTCGAGCACGACATGGATGTGGTCTTCTCCCTGGCCGACCGGATAACGGTCCTGGTCTACGGGGAAAACGTCGCGACCGGTACGCCCGAAGAAATCAGGCACAATCCAGTTGTCCGTAAGGCTTATCTCGGAGAGGGCGAGTAATGCTTGTCGTTGAAGAAATCCATACCTGCTACGGCGAAAGCCAGGCCCTGTTCGGCGTCTCTCTGATGGTCGAGGATGCCGAGGTGGTCACCCTGCTTGGCCGCAACGGCATGGGAAAGAGCACCACCATCCGCTCCATCCTCGGCCTCAGCCCCGTTCGCACCGGCAGGATAAGCTACCTGGGGCAACGCATAGAGGCGCTGCAAAGTTATCAAATTGCCCGCCTGGGCATTGGTCTTGTGCCGGAAGGCAGACAGATTTTCCCGAATCTTACCGTGCGGGAAAATCTCATTGCCACCGCCGCCAACACTCGCAAAACGCCGCAACCCTTTGGCCTTGCGGCTATCCTCGACATCTTCCCAAGACTTTCGGAAAGACTGAGCCATTACGGCAACGAACTCTCCGGGGGGGAACAGCAGATGTTGGCGATCGGCCGGGCCCTGATGATCAATCCCGGCCTTCTTATCCTGGATGAGGCAACCGAAGGACTGGCCCCCTTGATCCGTCAGGAAATTTGGCGCGCCTTGAATATTCTTAAAGAAAGAGGGTTGTCTATTCTCATCATCGATAAAAACCTCGAAGCCCTGATGGCCATCGCCAAACGCCACTATATCATGGAAAAGGGACGAATCGTCTGGAACGGCAGCACCAAGGAATTGCAGGCCGGCCCGGAACTGAAATCGCGTTATCTGGGGGTCGATTGCTGACGGCTACCAAAGAACGCTCCATATCCTCCCCTACAGCCCCAACCACTCTAAAATCCCCTCCGCCGCCATCCGCCCTTCGGCGATGGCGGTGACGACGAGGTCGGAACCGCGCACGACGTCGCCACCGGCGAAGACCTTGGGGTTCGAGGTTTGATAGGGGTAGAGGCCGGCAGCCGGGGCTTCGATGAGATCTCGATCGGTGAGGGTGATGCCGTTTTCGGCAAGCCACGGTCCCGGGCTGGGCCTGAAACCAAAGGCGATAATGACACTGTCTGCAGCAAGCAGGGTCAGACTGCCGGGAATCGGTTCAGGCTGACGGCGGCCACGACCATCCGCTTCGCCGAGTTGGGTTTCGACCACTTGCACGCCGGCCACCTTGCCATCCGAGCCGACGAAGATGCCCAGGGGTTGGAGGTTCCAGAGGAAACGCACACCCTCGTCCTCGGCGTTCTGCACCTCGCGGGCTGAACCCGGCATATTGGCCCGGTCGCGGCGATAGGCACAGACGACGTCACTCGCACCCTGGCGGATGGCGGTGCGCAGGCAGTCCATGGCAGTGTCGCCGCCGCCGAGCACCACCACTCGCTTTCCCGCAAGGTTGATATAGGGGTAGCGGTCGCGGCGTGCGCGCATAAGATGGTCGGTGTTGCCGATGAGATAGTTGAGGGCCTTATACACGCCCGGCGCCTCCTCGTTTTCAAGTCCGGCACGCATCGGTGTATAGGCACCGGTGCCGACGAAGATTGCATCATATTCTTTAAGTAACTCGACAAAAGTCAGGTCGCAGCCGATCTCCACCCCGAGACGAAACTTTATGCCCATGCCGGTGAACACCTCTCGCCGCAGCTCCATGACCTTTTTTTCCAGCTTGAAGGCGGGAATGCCGAAGGTCAACAGGCCACCGATCTCCGGATGGCGGTCAAAGACCGTCGGAGTGACGCCGTTTCTCACCAGCACGTCGGCGCAGGCAAGACCGGTCGGTCCGGCACCGATGATCGCCACCCGTTTACCGGTCGGTTTGAGGCGGCTGAGATCGGGCCGCCAGCCCATCTGCAGGGCGGTATCGACGATATACTTTTCGATATTGCCGATGGTCACCGCTCCGAAGTCATTATGCAGGGTGCAGGCTCCTTCACACAGTCGGTCCTGCGGGCAGACCCGACCGCAGACCTCGGGCAGGCTATTGGTCTGGTGGCAGAGCTCGGCGGCCTCGATAATTCGCCCTTCGTTCGCCAATTTCAGCCAGTCGGGGATATAGTTATGCACCGGGCACTTCCACTCGCAATACGGATTGCCGCAGCCGAGACAGCGGTCGGCCTGCATCTGTACCTGGCTTTGCTGAAAAGGCTGATAGATCTCGACAAACTCGTGGCGCCGCCGTTCAATACCTTTTTTATGGGGATCGACGCGCTTAACTTCGATAAACTGATACAGGTTTTGACTCATAGTATCGCTCCTAATAGACAACCGCCAGAGTTTCTTTCGGCGAGTTGCCCCGATGGCCAAGCAAAGTGGCCAGGTCCGAAGTCTTCGGCTTGACGAGTTTAAACAGCCCGGCATAGTGTTCGTCAAAACCGCTCAGCAGCCGCTCGGCCCGGGCACTGCCGGTTTCCAGGAAGTGGCTGTTGATGATGCCGCGCAAATGCTCCTGCAATACCGCCCGACCCAGAAGGGATAAAACCTCTACCAGTTCCGGATTAACCCTGGCGATAAAAGCGTCCTTTTCGTCAAGGACATAGGCAAAACCGCCGGTCATTCCCGCCCCGAAGTTAACGCCGGTCTCGCCAAGAATCGTGACGATGCCACCAGTCATATACTCGCAGCCGTTATCACCGATGCCCTCGACCACCGCCTCAGCCCCGGAATTACGGACGGCAAAGCGTTCCCCGGCCTTGCCCGCAGCATACAGCCGGCCGCCGGTCGCTCCGTACAGACAGGTGTTACCGATTATCACCGCCTCGTGACTTTTGTAGGCGACGCCCTGCGGCGGACGGATGGTCAGCTTGCCGCCGGCCATGCCCTTGCCGACATAATCGTTGGCATCGCCGGTGAGCACCAGGTGCAAACCCCCGGCGTTCCAGGCGCCAAAACTCTGGCCGGCGGTGCCGGTGAAAAGGAGATGGATCGGTTGCTCCTCCATACCTTTATTGCCGTACAGGGTGGCAATCTGCCCGGACAGTCGTGCACCCACCGTCCGGTCGGTGTTGCGGATGGCAAAACTGCCGCCGCCCCCGGCGCCGGTCCGCACCGCTTCGCCAAAGCGTTCAACCAGTTGCAGGTTCAAGGCCCCGGGATCGGCGGGAACGTTCGCCTCCCGATAAAAGAGGCCGCTGCCGACAGGTGGTAGGACAGAGGCGAGAATCGGCCGCAACACCAATTTTTTCTGCCTCGGGGTGATGCCCTGCACCTCCTCAAGCAGATCAGTGCGGCCAATCAGGTCGGTGAGTTTCTCTACCCCCAGTTCAGCCATGAGCATCCGCGTTTCCTCGACCATGAAGCGAAAATAGTTCATGACCATATCCGGGATGCCGGCGAAATAATCTTTCCGCAGCGTCTCGTCCTGGGTGGCGACGCCGGTCGCACAGTTATTGAGATGGCAGATGCGCAGGAACTTGCAGCCAAGGGAAATAAGCGGCCCGGTACCGAAACCGAAACTCTCGGCGCCGAGAATCGCCGCCTTGACGATATCTCGACCGGTTTTGAGACCGCCGTCGACCTGCAGGCGAACCTTATGCCGTAGACCGTTGGCGACCAGGGCTTGTTGCGTCTCGGCAAGCCCCAGCTCCCAAGGGCATCCGGCGTATTTCACCGAGGTCAGCGGGCTGGCGCCGGTGCCGCCATCGTAGCCGGAGATGGTGATGAGATCGGCGTAGGCTTTGACCACGCCGGAGGCGATGGTGCCGACGCCCGGTTCGGACACCAGTTTGACGCTGACCAGGGCCTTGGGGTTCACCTGCTTCAGATCAAAGATCAGCTGTGCCAGGTCCTCGATTGAATAGATGTCGTGGTGCGGCGGCGGCGAGATAAGGGTCACCCCCGGCACCGAATAACGCAGGGCGGCGATCTGCGCCGTCACCTTATGGCCGGGCAACTGCCCGCCCTCGCCGGGTTTGGCGCCCTGGGCCATCTTGATCTGCAGGACCTCGGCGTTCATCAGGTAGTGCGGAGTAACGCCAAAGCGGCCGGAGGCAACCTGCTTGATTTTTGACACCCGTTCGCTGCCGAAACGGGCCGGGTCCTCGCCCCCTTCGCCGCTGTTGGAATAGCCGCCGAGGCGGTTCATGCCGATGGCCAGGGCCTCGTGCGCCTGTTGTCCGAGGGCGCCTATGGACATGGCGGCGGAATCGAAACGACGGTAGAAGGTCTCGGCCGGTTCGACAGCGTCAAGGGCTATCGCCGAAGCCCCCGCCTTCAAGCGCAGGAGGTCGCGCAAGCAGGCGACCGGCCGGTTATCAACCAGCCCCGAATAAACCTGGTAGTCGGCAAAATTGCCGGTGCGCACCGCTTTTTGCAGGGCCTGCACCACATCCGGATTGTAGGCGTGATATTCACCGCCGTGGATATACTTGAAAAGGCCGCCGCGCAACAGCGGTTGGTGGCCGCGCTGCCAGGCGTGTCTCGCCAGCCGTTCCTGGTCCGCCTGAAAGTCGGAAAAATCCGCGCCCTCAATGCGGCTGACGACTCCGGGAAAACAGAGTTCGACCACCTCACGACCAAGACCGATCGCCTCGAAGAGCTGCGCGCAACGGTAGGAGGCAACAGTAGCGATGCCCATTTTCGAGAGGATCTTCAAAAGCCCTTTGTCCACCCCTTTACGGTAGTTGCACATTGCCTGGCGCAGATCGACCTGCATCTTGCCTTCCTCAACCATCCGGGCCAGCGACTCATAAACCAGATACGGATAAACAGCGGTTGCCCCCATGCCGAGAAGGACGGCAAAATGGTGCGGGTCGCGGACCGAGGCGGTCTCGACGATGATATTGGTGTCGCAACGGCGATTGTTGTCAACGAGAATCTTTTGCACCGCGCCGACCGCCATGGCTGCCGGAACCGGCAGGGTGTCGACACCAATCGCCCGGTCGGAAAGGATCAGCAGCACCGCCCCAGCCGCCGCCGCAGCAAGCGCCCGCAAAGCAATTTCCCGTACCGCCGCGGCAAGGCCCGTATCCCTTCGGTAGTTGAGATCGAGAACCACATGCCGATAATGGGTCTGGCTGAGGTTCTTCAGTTGCTGCAGGTCACTGTAAACGAGCACCGGCGACCCAAACATGACACGGTAGGCATGGCCCTCCGCCTCGTCGAAGACGTTCTGTTCCCGGCCGACGCAGGTGGCAAGGGACATGACGTGCCGTTCGCGCAGCGGGTCGATCGGCGGGTTGGTCACCTGGGCAAACATCTGCCGGAAATAGTCGTAGAGGCTACGCTCACGGCCGGACAGCACGGCCATCGGCGCGTCGTCGCCCATGGAGGCAACCGGTTCCTGGCCGGTCTCGCCGAGGACCGCCACCATCTGCTCCAATTCTTCATTGCTCCAGCCGAAGAGTTTTTGATAGAGGAGCAAACGGTCGTCGTCCATTTCCCGCGCCCCAGTGGGCAACTGCATATCGTCGTCGAAGGCACGAAGATGCTGACAGCATTTGTCCATCCATTTTTTATAGGGATGGCGGCTTTTCAACTCGCGGTCAATGTCCCAGGAGGTCCAGCGTTTGCCGGTGAGGGTATCGATTACCAGCAATTCGCCTGGCCCGACCCGGCCCTTCTCCAGCACCTCGTCCGGCTCGTAGTCCCAGATGCCGACCTCGGAGGCCAGGGTGATGAGATTATCCTTGGTCACCACGTAGCGGGCCGGTCTTAAGCCGTTGCGGTCAAGGCCGCAGGCGGCAAAGCGGCCGTCGCTCATGACAATACCCGCCGGGCCGTCCCAGGGCTCCATATGCATCGAGTTGAAGTCGTAGAAGGCGCGCAGATCCTCGTCCATGTCCGGATGCTGCTGCCAGGCGGGCGGTACCAGCAGGCGGAAAGCGCGGAACAGATCCATGCCACCGGCGAGAAACAGTTCAAGCATATTATCAAGAGCCGAGGAGTCGGAACCGGAGCTATTGACAAAGGGCGCTGCCTCGGCCATATCCGGCAGCAGCGGCGAGCGCAGCTTGTAGGAGCGCGACCGCGACCACTGGCGATTGCCGGTGATGGTGTTGATCTCGCCGTTATGGGCAAGATAGCGAAACGGATGGGCGAGCGGCCACTTCGGCAGGGTGTTGGTGGAGAAACGCTGGTGAAAGAGGCAGATCGCCGACTGCATACGGATATCGGCAAGATCTGGGAAAAACTTCGGCAGATCGACCGGGCGGCATAGGCCTTTATAGACAATCACCAGACCGGAGAGGCTGGCGATATAGAAATCGGCGTCGTCCGTCACCCGCTTTTCCACCCGGCGCTTGACCATATACAGCCTGCGCTCAAGATCCTTTGAGCCCCAGCCGAAGGGACCGTTAAAGAGCACCTGGGCAATGCTCGGCATGGTCGACCGGGCAAAGGGGCCGAGTACCGCCGGATCAACGGGCACCTGCCGCCAGCCGACGACTGTGAGGGTTTCCCGCGCCAATTCCTCATTGATAACCGCCCGACCGGCGTCGGCCTTGGCAGAATCCTGACTGAGGAATACCATGCCGACCCCATACCGACCACCAAGGGTCCAGCCCTGTTCCCCGGCGATGGCCTGGAAAAAGGTATCCGGTTTCTGCAGCAAAAGGCCGCAACCGTCGCCGGTGCGGCCATCGGCGGCTATGCCACCGCGGTGCGCCATGCGCGCCAGCGACGAAATGGCGGTACGCACCAGTTTATGGCTGGCCTCGCCGGTCAGGTGCGCCATCAAGCCAAAGCCGCAGTTATCTTTTACCACTTCCGGGTCATAGAGAGTCATTAGTGCCTCTTTTCCTGGGAACAGGAACGCTTGTCAAATAAACCGCTTCATCATCTCGTCGATCGCCGCATCGACGGTACCTGGGCTGATTCCGGCCTTGGCGCAGGCGGTTTCGACATGCTGCCGCTTCGATCCGTCAGCCATATCGCTTACGCCGCGAAAGAGGCCCATCCGCCTCCCAACCTGGTAGATCATCCGCTCGCCCGGCTCCATGGCGAGAAAACCTTTGACGATGGCAACCATCTTGTCCTTATCTTTTGGAAAGGTGCCCTGGACATCCTCAAAGAGGTTGAGGATATGGTCGCTGACCAGGGTACTAGTTATCCCGTCCAGGGCTTCAAGAAAAATCAGGAGCTCCCGGGCCGTCTCGACATCGGTGAGTTTAACGAAATCGCCGCGCTGGTATTCGTCGTAGAGTGGCACATGGTTGGGGATGGCCAGGCTGCGCAGGCGGATAAAGTCCGGATTGATCCGGTTCAGGGCGTCGGCGCTTTCCCGGGCATGCACTTCGGAAAGGTCTTTGCCGCCAAGACCGGGCATAATGTATTCGGAGAGTTGCATGCCGGCCCGCTTGATCTTTTGTCCGGCGACAATGTGGGTCTTCTTATCCACCCCTTTTTGCACCCGGACAAGGACCGCATCCGCGCCCGATTCCATACCGATATGGATGCGCGAAAGGCCCGCCTCGGCAAGCAGTCGAAGATCGTCATCACGTATCCTGGCAACGGTATGCGACCGGGCGTAAGAGGTAATCCTGTCGACCCAGGGAAAACATTCTTTTAGGTGGCGGACAATGGCCAGCAGTCGTTCCGGCTTGATAACCAGACTGTTGGCGTCCTGGAGGAAGATCGACCGCATCCTGCCTCCTGCCCACTGCAATGCGGCGTTGAGGGCAGCTCGGTCACCCACCCCGTCCATGGCGCGCAGCCTGGCGATGTCATCCGGGTAAACCTTGCCGCTGCCGGCGGCCCTCCTGATTTCCGTAACATAGCGATGGACGCGATCGATATCCTCCAGCACATGTGCAACCGGCCGCAGGGAAAAATCCGCCCCTTTGTACACCGGGCAGAAGGTGCAACGGTTCCACGGGCAGTTACGGGTAATGCGAATGAGCAAACTGCCCGCCTCGCTCGGCGGCCGGATCGGTCCCTGTTCAAAGCCATGATAGGCAGCATTCTGCCAACAATCGTTAACTGTCACATGCATCTCCCATTGAAATTCTCTTCCCTGATCCTGTTTTCCCAGGTTATCTCCATAATTTTTCGATACATGGCGCTCACCCGGCAGTATTTGTCCCGGGACAATTCGACCGCCTTTCAGGAGAATAATACACGATTCGCAGATGAGAACCTGAAAACCTGCATGGCACATGAATTTTTTAGGCGACACAATCAAAAACAATGGGCTACTGTTCGGACTTTCCAGTACTTTTGGCACATAAAAACGCTCTTGTAACTCGAACAACGTAACGTGGCTTGGTATCCAATATTCCCGAACTACCTCAGTTGATTGGTGTTTCTCAATTTTCCTTTGTATGTTTCTCATTGCAACTCTGCCGGAACAGATGGCTCAATTCTTCACCAGGTACCTGGAGCAGAGCAAATCCAACTGAATTTTGTGGAAAATAGAAAAATGGGTACGAATACCTATTGCTTAAGTTATCGAAATATATTAACAATGCAAGTCGATGGAAGTGAGGAATAGTCTCCTCTATAATTTGACGGGGAGATACCTCCCAACATTATTCTGCAGGTTGGAGTCACAACATTACATAATCATATAGATAAGAAGAAGGTTAAGAGACAAAAGTGGTTAGCCTTCAAAAAAGTGCACTTGATGTTTTTCGTAAAAAATCCAGCAAATGGCTTATCCCGGGCATCGGGGTCGAGGAAAACAGTTTCTTGTAAAATGTCGAAACCCGGTAATCGCCGAATATCAAAACGCATAGCCTTTACTTCAAAGGCAATTTGTAAAGAAATAGTGACTGGCAAGCAGTACTGCGGCACCCTCCATGATATCAGTATCTCCGGCATGTTTATAGAAATGGCAGAATGTCCGACCATTTCTTCTCGATGTGCCATTAACATTATTTTTGAGGGTGATCACAGTCGCCTGATGATTGAGAACGTAAGTGGAGAAATAGTGAGAAGCAACCAGGGGGGTGTAGCCATCTGTTTTGATAAGCGGCTGGAATGGTTCGTCCTGATTCCACTTTTTTACCATAAATTAAGCAGCACACCTGGAAGAGAATTGTTTTCCTAACAATTACCCCAAAAGACCATTTTAAATCAGGTTACGATAAATGATCAGCAGAGAACATGTCTTTGCCAAAATAAAGAATTCCGGCAATCTACCGACCCTCCCAGAAATATTACTTAAATTGCTCGAAGTATGTGACAATGAAGCAACCACCCTGCCGGAAATAGCTTCTCTCATAAGCAAGGATCCTGCCCTAAGCTTCAGGGTACTGCAACTTGTCAATTCTGCTTATTACGGTCTTTCCCGTAATTTCATCAGCATCGAACAGGCGGTTGTTTACCTCGGGGCAAACAGTATCAAAAACATCGCGGTAACCACATGTATCCACCAGGTTTTCGACAACAAACGTTTCAACGCAATTAAGAACTTCAAAATCAGCACCTTCTGGTGGCACACACTGCTGTGCGCTACTCTTGCAAGGCGTATAGCAAAGAAAACTCGGTATAATAATATTGAGGAGGCGTACTTATCCGGATTGCTTCATGACATTGGCAGACTGGTACTGGTATCGACGTTTCCAGAAGAACACAAAACATTCTTGTTTGAGACAGAGGATGTATGGAATGAACTGTGGGCAGAAAAACAGTTAATCGGAATTACCCATTGTGAAGCCGGTGCATGGCTGGTGCATAACTGGAAACTTAATTCCCTGATGGCCGACGCCATACGGTATCATCACGAACCACTAGAACTGATCAATGAAGCCTTTCCATTGGTCAAGATCATTTATCTTGCCAACCTGCTGAGAGAGAATAGTGATGATCTTGAGAAAAGCCTCATTGCAGGTGATTTGCTGCTTGGGCTTGGAGGCGATGATATTCAGGCTATCGTGGAAGGTGCAAAGGATGAGGCCCTCCAGGTTGCCGAAAACTTGAATATCAACGCCAAACCTCCCTTTACCTCAGAGAAATGCCAACATACGTCCATTTTGCAGACAGAAGACGGCATTGAATCTTCAACAGAACAGACACCTGATGATGCACTTCTTGCCGAAGACCTCCAGGATAATGATACAACCAGCGAGGCGATCCTCACTTCAAGAATAAAAAACATTACCCTCTTGTCCGGGTTTCTTGAAAACCTTGCCAAGGCCGGAGACAGCGAGGCAGTATTCAGTGTATTTGAGCAGTCGATGAGTATCCTGTTCAATCTTGAAAAAGTGCTTTTTTTCCTGCCGGTAAATGATGGTATGTTACTGCAGGCACGGGCCTCAGCATCCAATGAACTGCAGCATCTGAGCCAAGGACTCACCCTCCCGGTGCAACGCAGCTCGAGTCTTATTATAAAGGCCTACCTGAATTCCTCCCTGACATTCCTAACGTCGAAGATCAAGCAGAACAGCCTTGCCGATCGACAGGTACTCACTGCCTTCAGGAGTACCACGGTTATTCTCGTTCCCGTTGTTGCACACAATGAACAGCTAGGTGTGATTGTTCTGGGACTCCCGGAAACAGTTAAGACACTTCCCCAGGGTGATTGCAAGCTTCTCCAGGTGATAGCGCAGCAGGTTGGGCTTTTCCTCTATTTTGAAAATATGCAGGCCAGGAAGATGGAGGAAATTGAGGCTGAAAGGAAGGCTGCAGTCTCGATGACAGCAAGAAAGTTTGCCCATGAAGTTAACAACCCGCTGGGCATCATTACCAATTATCTTACGACACTGCGATTAAAACTCTCAAATGAAAAGGATATACAGGAAGACCTTGGGATAATCGGTGAAGAGATCTTGCGAATCTCAAACATGGTGAATCAAATGGATATGTTTTCCAAAATTGTTTCTCCAAAACTTGCGATGACTGATGTAAATGCCGTAATCGAAGATATCATCCATATATTCAAGGCACCTCTTTTTGCTGCCTCCGGGACGGTCGTAACATTTATCCCGGATACACTGCTTCCAAGAATTATGACGTCAGGGGATGCTCTTAAACAAATCATCATCAACCTGCTTAAAAATGCTTCCGAGGCAATGGAGGGTGGCGGGACTATTAGCGTCAAGACCGGGAGTTTCTCGAACAATTCTCGCACACACCAAGGGGCACAATCCGACGAGATTGAGATTGTTGTAGAGGATAGCGGACCAGGACTCCCTGAGTCGGTTATGAACAATCTTTACAAACCATTCGTTACGACAAAAAACAGTGGCCACTCGGGGCTCGGTTTATCAATCGTTGAAAAAATCGTCAAAGATCTTGGCGGTTCTATCGCTTGCACAAGCTTGCCTGGTAGAGGAACACGTTTTTCCATCCGACTTCCACTCGTACAACAATCTTCCAGTATCGAGGAATGACAATGAGTGCTATGCCTACAATTCTTCTTGTTGACGACGAAGAGCGATTTGCAAAAAGCTTGCAAACTATTCTCAAGCACTATGAATACCGGTGCACGATAGCATTAAGCGGTGTTGAGGCAATCAGGCTTTTGAAAGAAGAGAGTTTTGACCTGGCATTGCTTGACGTCGGTCTGCCGGACATGCAGGGGTTTGACATTTTAGATTTTATCAGCTCGTCCCAAGCAAAAACCACTTCCATCATGCTGACCGGCATTAGTACCGTAGAAACAGCTGTACAGGCAATGAAACATGGCGCCTATGATTTCCTCAATAAACCTGTAAATCATGAACTATTAATTAAAGGACTCGACAAAGCATTTCAGCACCATAAACTCAAAAGCGAATTGGCCGCGAGTGAAAAAAGATTCAAGGTTCTTGCCGAAGCCTCCTATGAAGGTATTGTAGTCCATCAAAACGGCAAACTTATTGACGCCAACAACCAGTTCTTTGCTTTGGTCGGCTATACAAAGGAAGAGCTATCGGTGGGGATATTCTTTGAAAAACTTCTTAACCCGTATTCCCTGGAAGTTGTAAGACTGAATATAGAAAGCTCCCTTTTTGGCAGATATGAGGTTTCTGCTATAAAAAAAGACGGAACGGTATTTCCCCTAGAGATTAAAAGCAAACCAATCAAATACCTTGAACACTCAGCCCGAATTTGTGTCATCAGGGATCTTACAGATAGAGTAAGAGCGGAAGAAGAAAGGCTCGAACTCCAGAAAAAATTGGCAAAAGCAAATAAACTGAAGGCCTTGGGCTTGATGGCTGGCGCCGTAGCTCATGATTTGAATAATATCCTTGCCGGTATTGTGAGTTATCCCGAGCTCTTGCTTTTGCAAATGAGCAGTTCGGATAAATTATATGCAGGGGTAAAACGTGTGCAGGAAGCCGGCAAGAGAGCAGCAGCAGTTGTCGCTGATCTGGTATTGCTTGCCCGGGGTGGCACTCTTTCTGCCACTGTTGAAAAAATCAATGATATACTTTTAAACCACCTTGGTTCCATTGAACATTATGCCCGACTCGCCAATTTTCCAGGTGTCATCATTCAGACCGATTTCCAGCAAAATCTCCATAATACCCGCTGTTCACCTCAGCATATCAATAAAGTTTTTCTCAATCTCATTGGCAACGCCCTTGAAGCAGTACGGGAGAATGGATTGATTCGGATAACCACAGAAAACTGTAAGTTTACTCACCCGGAATCACTTCGTCAGGCATCGAAAGCCGGCGATGATTTTATTAAGATAACCGTTGCCGATAATGGGCCAGGCATCCCGCAGCAGGATATGGATCGCATTTTTGATCCCTTCTATACCACTAAAAAGATGGGGAGAAGCGGCACTGGTCTTGGATTATCAATTGTCTGGAATACCATCCAACAACTCAATGGATGGATCGAAGTAAAAGACAACCACCCCGGGGCAATTTTTGAGGTCTACCTGCGGGCAACGACTGAAAAAGTCGGCTCGAATGCGGAAGAAGAGATCCTCCGCCCTGTTAAAGGGCACGGGGAGCAGATCTTGCTTGTCGACGATGAGCCGGAACAGATTGAAACTATGGAAAATTTGCTTGTCAACCTGGGGTATACAACATTCTCGGTCGCAAGTGGTGAGGAAGGGATTGCATTTCTACAATCCAAAGAGGTCGATTTGGTGGTCCTCGACATGATCATGGGTGCGGGACTTAATGGCCGCGAGACATATGAAAAAATTCTGCAAATACGGCCTGACCAAAAGGCGATTATACTCAGCGGCTACTCTGAAAGTGAGGAACTTTTGAAAGCGAAGGCCTTGGGAGTTTCATTTTGCCTGGAAAAACCTGTAACTATGTCGTTGCTCAGCGTAGTAATCAGACAGGCACTGTGCCGTAAATGATCCGGCCTATCTCCAGGATAAAACAAACCCTCCTCAATACAGGGACTCAATATAGGGACACCTCAATATAGGGACACCATACCAATGAATTCTTAACAACATCCTTTTACTTGTAGTAGTATCAGAACATGGTACGAATAGCGCGATTGATAGCCCCAGGCATCCCACACCATGTCACTCAACGAGGAAACAGAAGAATGGAGACATTCTTTTGTGATGATACCGAGGTCGCGGATAAGATCCACAGACACGAGCGGACGGGACGTGCATTGGGAACCGATTCGTTTCTTGAATCGCTTGAAAAATCTTTGATGCGGATAATTAAGCCGCAGAAAGCCGGTCGTAAAAAAACATAGACTTAATTAGTGAGGTGTCCCCACATTAGCCACGAAAACCTGCCGCACGGAAGAGGTACAGCATGACCGAAAACAGGAAACCACCGATAAGCGCCGCCGAACTGCGCGACAAGGCCGAGAAGCTGGCCCAGGAGAACGCAGCTCATTCAGCGGGGGGGGGCATGCCTGAGGCCCAATCACCGGAAGAGACCACGAGGCTGCTCCACGAACTCCGCGTCCACCAGATCGAATTGAAAATGCAGAACGAGGAACTGCGCCGAGCAAACGACGAACTGGAGGCCTCGCGGGAGCGTTTTCAAGACCTCTACGACTTTGCCCCGGTGGGCTATTGCACCCTCTCGGAAAAGGGGCTGATCCTTGAAATCAACCTTACCGCCACGACCATGCTCGGCTTTGCCAACCGGAGAAATCTGATCGGCAAACGCATGGCCGGCTTCGTTCTCCCTGACGACCAGGACATCTACTACCGCCATCGCGGGCCACTCTTTAGAAATGGCACACCGCAGGTGTTTGAACTGCGGTTGGTGCGCGAGGGTGGTGCACTCTTTTGGGCCCGCTTTGAGGCGATGGCGGTAAAAGACGCAAGCGGTGTCTCCACCTACCGCTTTGCCCTGATCGACATTACTGAAAGCAAGCGGGCAGTCGATTCACTGGCAGAGAGTGACCTTCGCTTCCGCAGCCTTGCTGATTCCGGCCAAGCCCTTATCTGGACAAGCGGCCTGGATAAACTTTGTAATTACTTCAACAAACCCTGGATAGATTTTACCGGTCGCACCCTTAGGCAGGAACTCGGCAACGGCTGGACAGAGGGTGTTCATCCGGAGGACTATGAGGGTTGCCTGCAAACCTATGTTGCCGCCTTCGACAAACGCGAGAAGTTCAGCATGGATTATCGTCTTCGCCATTCCAGCGGTGAATACCGCTGGATACAGGATGACGGTACTCCCCGTTTTGAAAGTAAGGGACAATTTCTTGGCTATATTGGTCATTGCCTTGATATCACCGAGCGAAAACAGCAAGAAACCTACCGTAACCTTTCTAACACAATTCTTTCAATTCTAAACGAATACGTAGAAATTGGAGAGGCAATAGAGAATGTGCTCTTGGTCATCAAGAAGACGATTGGTGTCGACGCTATAGGAATGAGGTTCCAATCAGGAGACGACTTTCCATATTTTGCTCAAAATGGTTTTTCAAATGATTTTTTAAGCAAAGAATGTACGCTGATTGCCCGTGACCCGCGCGGTCACATCTGCCGCAACCTTGATGGGAGTGTTAAGCTCGAATGTACCTGTGGCTTGGTCATCACTGGAAAAACCGATCCCACCAATCCACTGTTCACACCGGGTGGTAGTTGCTGGACAAACGATTCGCCTCAACTTCTTGAACTCCCGGCGGATGTTGATCCAAGGCTCAATCCACGCAATGCATGCATTCACCATGGTTACCTTTCTGTAGCACTTGTACCCATGCGCTCAAAAGGACGAATTATCGGTTTATTGCATCTCAATAGTCGCAAAAAGGATTGTTTCACTCTTGCTGCTATCGAAGCTCTTGAACAAATCACCGATGATATCGGCGGGGTACTGGCACGTAAGGAAGCTGAACTGAATTACCAGACATTGTTTGATAAAATGCTCGATGGTTTTGCCCTGCATGAGATCATCGTTGGCTCCGATGGAACTCCGGCAAACTACCGGTTCCTTACTGTCAATCGGGCCTTTGAGCAAATGACCGGCTTGAAGAGCACTGAGATTATTGGTCGGACGGTTTTGGATATTCTACCGGAGACTGAAAGGTATTGGATTGAAACCTACGGCCAAGTGGCGTTGACTGGTGAACCAATTAATTTTGTTAATTATAACAAAAGCTTCCAGAAATATTTTGAAGTTACCGCGTATCGACCAACATCAAACCAGTTCGCTTGCATCTTCAGGGACATCACAGAGAAAAAGCAAGCGGAAGAGGAAAAGAAAATCCTCCAAGCCCAACTGCAGCAGGCCCAGAAAATGGAGGCCATCGGCACCCTGGCCGGCGGCATTGCCCACGATTTCAATAATATGCTCGGCGCCATCCTTGGTTATTCGGAAATGATCCGGGATGATTTTCCTCCGGGCTCGCAAGGTATCCACGATATTAATCAGGTTCTGACAGCCGGCAACAGAGCCAAAGAACTCGTCAAACAAATTCTGGCCTTCAGCCGCCAAACTGAAGACCATAAAATTCCAATGCAGCCTGCAGCTATCGTCAAAGAAGCCATCAA
>JBBQVT010000019.1:0-41789 GCA_038211245.1 Desulfobulbales bacterium
TGAATTCGCTATAACGATCGCCTTGCACCCGGTCCAGGATAATTTCACCACAAGCAGGGCAGTAATCACCCGTCACTTCCGAAATTGTAGTAGTCTCGCCCTTGTAAAAGTAAAGCATACGTCTCGGGTGTCGTGGATCAATTCAGCAGCTCCACAGCTTGGACATTTCATAATCACAGCTCCTTAAAAGAAACAATCAAAACGTCGTCAATGACGGTCAGTTTCAAATATACCTCATTGTCGGCTCAAAAATATGATTAAGCGTCTCTTTGTCCATACCGCAGCCATCGTCACTGACGGTGAGCAGGGCATACCTGCCTTTAAGGCTACGGCTTTTCGATACTGAGTTTACTCATGCGGGCGCGCAGGGTGCTGCGGTCGAGACCGAGGATTTCCGAGGCACTGTCTTTCCCGCTGACTTTCCAGTTGGTCTGCTCCAGCACCTGAAAAATATAGTCCCGTTCAATCGCTTCCATGGTCTTTGAAGCTGTTGCCGGTACAGCCTTCACCGACCTTGCCAGTTCATCGGCGAGGCGCAGTTTTGGACCGGACGAGTTGATTACCGCCCTCTCCAGGACATTTTCCAGTTCCCGGATATTCCCCGGCCAGCCATAGTTTTGCAGGGCAGTCATGACCACTTCCGGGATGGTTTCAATTGCTCTGCCCAACCGTTTGGCGATTTTTCTCACATAAAAATCAACAAGAAGGGGGATATCCTCGGTACGGTCGCGCAGTGGCGGGATGATGATCGGGAAGATATTCAAGCGATACCAAAGGTCCTCACGGAACCGGCCATTGCGTACCTCCTCTTCCAAATTACGATTGGTAGCGGCAATAATCCGTACATCGACCTTGATGGTGTGCGAACTGCCCACCCGTTCGAATTCACCTTCCTGGAGGACTCGCAGCAGCTTTGCCTGGAGTTCCATTGGCAATTCGCCGATTTCATCAAGAAAAAGGGTGGCGCCGTCGGCAATTTCAAAGCGCCCGAGGTGTTTGCCGTGCGAACCGGTAAAGGAGCCTTTCTCGTGCCCGAACAATTCACTTTCGATGAGGTTTGCCGGCAGGGTGGCGCAGTTTACTTTCACCAGAGCCCGATTCTTACGCAGGCTCAAACCGTGAATAGCCCGGGCGACCAGCTCCTTTCCGGTTCCCGTTGCCCCATGAATGAGGACGGTGGTATTGCTGTTGGCAATTTGTCCGACCTTATGCAGCACGTGTTTCAGTGCCTCACTTTGGCCGATAATATTCTCATGGTTATTCGTTAACTTGATCTCTTCCTGCAGATAGGCCCTTTCTCCCTCCAATTGCTCCTTTAACAGGACTATTTCGACAAGGGCGGCTTCAGCTCTTTGTTGTCCTTTTTCCGCCTCTTCTTTGGCGAGAACAAGTTCGGCAGTGCGCTGACGCACCTCGTATTCCAGGAAGGTATTGTGGTTGCGTAGCGAGTCGGTCATGCCCTTGAGTGCCAGATTATTCCGCACCCGGGCCATAACCAGGGATGGGCTGATCGGCTTGGTGATGTAGTCGACCGCCCCGAGTTCCAGGCCTTTCTTCTCGTCTTCTATTTCCAACTTGGCGGTGAGAAAGATCACCGGGATGTCCTTTGTCTGAGGATCGTCCTTCAGTTGCCGGCACACCTCGAAGCCGTCCATGCCGGGCATCATGATGTCAAGCATGATCAGATTTGGGGGTGTTTCCGAACCGGCGATTTTCAGGGCCTTCTCGCCGCTATTGGCAATTTTTACCTTGTAGGTGTCCTTCAGCAGGCCACTCATCAGTGTCAGGTTTTCCGGGGTGTCGTCGACCACCAGTATTGTGGCCCTTTCACTGTTATCGAGTTGGTCCATATTTTTCCTTTTAAGTCGATTGCTCGCCGGCGGCCCTGAGAGCTGCCAGCGCTGCATCGAAGTCGAATCTTTGCATGCTTTCGTCAATTATCTGATAATGATCGGGAAAGGCAGCTTTCAACAGGGTGGCATGGGTCTCCAATACATCAACCGCCTCGGCGTCGTCTTCGGCCAGCATTGCCGTAAGCTTGGCACAGACAGCCCGCAGTTGCTCCGGGAGAATCGCTTCAACTGTCGTATTTGCCTCCGGTAACTGATTTTCCAGCTGACTGAGGAGAAACGCCAGCGACGGCTTTAATTCGTCCAGCCGCGCATCGATTTCCTGCCGCGGCCGGCCGTCCTTGATCGCTGACTCGAGCCTTTCCGCCAGTCCCTGTAGTTCGGGAGCGCCGATGGTGCCGGCGACACCTTTAAGGGTGTGGGCGAGCCGACCGGCCGTGCTCAGGAGATTGCCATCCAGGGCTTTAAGGATTTCCGTCGCAGTGTCTTTTTGCCCGGCGACGAACTTGCGCAGTATCGACAGATAAAGCGGTTTTTTGCCGAGCATCCGGCTGAGACCGTTGACCGTGTCGAGGCCCTCAATGTCTGAGGGGAAAACGACATCCGCCACCTTTTGCGGTGGCCCATCAGAGGCTGCAGCCGTTATGTGGTGCGGCGGGATCCATTTGAGCAGCGCCTGCCATAATTTTTCCGGATCGATGGGTTTAGCCACATGATCATTCATACCCGAAGCAAGACACAGGTCACGATCATTGTTGGTAACATTGGCGGTCATTGCCACCACCGGAAGATTTTTGAATCGCGGGTCCCGGCGAAGCTCCCGGACCGCCGTCTGGCCATCCATGATCGGCATCTGCATGTCCATCAGAACGATGTCGTAATCAGTGGTTTTGATTTTTTCCAGGGCAATCTTGCCGTTTTTCGCCAGATCGACAATAAAACCGGCATCGCCCAGCAGTTCGATCGCCACTTCCTGGTTGAGATCGTTGTCTTCCACCAGGAGGATGTGTGCGCCGCTGATGGCGGCAAGGAGGTCATAGGAGTCGGTTGAGGGTTCGCAAGCAACCGGCAAACCGTCGCCTGCGCTTCCGAGAATACGGGCAACACTGTCGAAGAGCACCGAGGAGCTAACCGGTTTGATGAGCACATTGTCGACGCCGGCTTCTTCTGCCCCTTGCATTACTTCCTCTCGGCCGAAGCCGGTAACCATGATTATATGCGGCATGCGACCGAGGGGCAGTCTGCCCAGCTGCCTCGCCGTCTCGTTGCCATCCATTCCCGGCATCTGCCAGTCGAGGAAGACGATATCGTAGGGCTTGGCCTGCTTCTCGGCACGCTCGACGGCGCTCAGAGCCTCCTTTCCCGATTCGGCCTGATCGACAGAGAAGCTCAAGTTCTGGAGCATCTCGCCCAGCACCTGACTGGCGCTTTCGTTATCGTCTACCACCAGCACCCGTTTTCCCTGCAGGTCGGGAGTAAAGGTCAATGTGCGATGTTCGCCCAAGCCCTTGCCGAGGTGTGCCGTGAACCAGAAGGTGCTTCCCTTGCCGGGTTTGCTCTCCACGCCGACTTCTCCACCCATAAGCTCGGCCAGTTTCTTGGAAATGGCCAGACCGAGGCCGGTGCCGCCATATTCGCGGGTGGTCGAGGTGTCGGCCTGGGAAAATCTTTGGAACAACCGGCCTACCTCTTCCTGCGTGAGACCGCTGCCGGTATCGCGCACCGCGCAGTAGATCAGCACATCCTCAAAGGTCTGCTCCCTGAGGCGGATGACGATTTCAATTTCGCCATGGTCGGTGAAGGTGACGGCGTTGTTGGTGTAGTTGATGAGAATCTGTCCGAGTCGCAAGGGATCGCCGATCAGGCTGGCCGGCAAGTTTTTGTCGATATCGAAGATCAGTTCCAGTCCTTTGGCGGCGGCCTTTTCGGCAATGAGATTGGCAACATTTTCGAGCACTTTTTCAAGTTCGAACTCGGTGTGTTCGATGTTCAACTGGCCTTCCTCGATCTTTGAGAAATCGAGAATATCGTTGATGATGTTGAGCAGATGCCGGCTGGACACCTTGATCTTCCTGATGTAGTCACGCTGCCGGGGGGTCAGCTCGGTCTTTAGGGCCAGGTGCGACATACCGACTATGGCGTTCATCGGCGTGCGGATCTCGTGGCTCATATTCGACAGGAAATCCGATTTGGCGCGATTAGCCTTTTCCGCCGTGGCCTTGGCTTTCAGAAGCTCGCAATTCTTTTCTTCCAGCACTTCATCTATGATCTTGCGCTCGGTGATGTCACGGGCAGCGGTAAATACCCCTTGCAGAACTCTGTCCCGATCGTAGAAGGTGGTGGCATTCAGGGACACTACAATTTCCTTGCCGTCTCTGGTGCGGGTGGTGAGTTCATAGTTGGTGACCTTTTTTTCACTGAGTACCAGTTTGATGCCGGCCTCGGCGCGTTCCGGATCGGTGAAGTATTTTTTGAACGGTGCGCCGATCAGTTCGTCGCGCGTGCAATCGGTCAACGCCTCCATCTGTTTATTGACGTCGGTAATGATCCCGAACGGATCGGTGGTCAACTGCGCATCGATGTTCGATTCGAACAGGGAGCGGGTGTAGAACTGATGGTCGCGCAATCGCTGACCGAGCCTCTGCCGCTCGGCCTCGATCTCCTTACGCGCCGTGTTATCGATGCCGATGAGCAGATAGCCGATGATGGCGTCTTCCTCGTCACGCAAAGCCGTCACCGACACGACTGCCGGGAAGCTGCTGCCATCCTTACGGATATAGGTGAGATCGTAGATGTCTTCGATGCCGCGTGAGGCCTTAAAAACCAAGGCCTCAAAGCCCGGGGTAATGGTGGTTCCGAGTTCGAGGCTGAGCGCTTGGGCACGGCTGATAAGTTCTTGCGGGTCGGAGATATCGGCCGGGGTGCTGATGTTCAGTACATCGGCTGCGGCATATCCCAGCATGTGTTCCGCGCCGACGTTGAAGATCTGGATGACGCCCTTGGCGTCGGTGGCGATACTTGAGAAATTGGCGCTGTTGAAAATAGCGGTCTGCAGGGCGCTTGCCTTGAGCAATGCCTCTTCCGCCTGCTTGCGCGCGCTAATATCGCGTAAAATGCCGGTAAAGTAGCGCTGGCCGCCCAGCCACATCTCACTTACGGCGATCTCCAGAGGGAAAAAACTGCCATCCTTGCGCCGCCCGGCGACCTCGCGGCCGAGGCCGACGGCGCGCGCTTCATCGCTGGCAGAGTAATACTCAAGAGAACCACTGTGCTGGTCGCGATCAAGCTCGGGAATCAGGGTGCTGAAGCTTTGGCCTTTCAGTTCCGCACCGGTATAGCCGAACATTTGCTCGACCGCCGGGTTGACGGTTTGCACGATGCCGCCGTTGGCGTGCAGAGTGATGACGCCGTCGGCCACGGTATTGAGAATGGCCTGAATCAGCGATGTACTGTCGCGCAAGGCCTGCTGCGCCGCATATTCGCTGGTGACATCGCGAAACACCAGAACCGCACCGATCACCTGATCGTCGCGGTCACGAATCGGGGCGCAGCTGTCGGCTATATCACATTCACTGCCATCGTGGGCAATTAATACCGTGTGGTTTGCCAGGCCATGTATCGTGCCCTGCGCCAGGGTTTCCATGACCGGGATAGTGGCCGGTTGCCGCGTTTCTTTGTTGATGATGTGAAAAATCCTGTCGACCGACCGACCGGCGGCTTCAGCCTGGGTCCAACCGGTGAGCTTTTCGGCAAGAGGATTAAGGAGCGTCACCCGCGCTATTGCATCGGTGGCTATCACCGCATCGCCGATGGAGTTGAGGGTTACCGCGAGCTTTTCCTCGCTTTCCCGCAAGGTGACGTTGGTTTTCTGCAGTTGTTCGTTGGTTGCCTCATGCATCTCGATTAAATGCCGGCGCTCCGCTTCGATCTGCTTGCGAGCGGTATTGTCGGTGCCGATCAGCAGATAACCGATGATGGCGTCCTGCGCATCGCGCAGCGCCGTAACCGATACCACTGCCGGGAAGCGGCTGCCGTCTTTGCGGATATAGGTCAACTCGTAGATGTCTTCGATACCGCGCGAAGCCTTGAACACCAAGGCCTCAAAGCCTGGTTTGATCGGAGCGTCGAGTTCGAGGGTGAGCGCTTCGGCACGGGCGATCACTTCCTGCGGATCGGAAATATCGGCGGGCGTGATCGTGTCCAGCACCTCAGCGGCCGCGTAACCGAGCATCCGCTCGGCACCGACGTTGAAAATCTGGATAACACCTCTGGCGTCGGTGGCAATACTTGAGAAGTTAGCACTGTTGAAAATCGCGCTCTGCAAGGCCCCCGTCTTGAGCAATAGCTCTTCCGCGGATTTATTTTCCTGCCTGCTTCTGCTCATTGAATGGCTTATTGAACGTGCCAGAGACTCGCCGCTGTATTTGCCTTTTATTATAAAATCCTGCGCACCACAATTGAGAGCCTGCTCCGCCAGCATGTCATTGTCGAATCCGGTCAATATGAGGATCGGCGTAAAGCTTGCTTTGTTTTTCACCCGGTTAAAAGTATCCAAGCCGGATGATCCCGGCAAAGTCAGGTCGAGCAGTATCGCGTCAAATTTTTCCTTTTCAAGGATGTCCAAAGCTCCTTCCAGGTTATCCTGGAAAAAAAGGTCAAACGTCCCCCTGTCAGTTTGCATTAGCTCTTCTTTTAAGAGCCCGGCATCAGAAGGGCTGTCTTCCACTACCAGAATTCTTATGGATATTTTACTCATAGATGGTCCTTTTCATTGCCCGGTTATTTAGGTGGCAGTTTTACTATGGAAAACCAGAAATCCTCCACTGCATTTACTATTTTAATTAACTGGCTCAAATCTACCGGCTTGGTTATATAGCAGTTCGCATGGAGCTTGTAAGATTTCAGGATGTCCTCACCGGACGATGAAGTCGTGAGTATCGCGACAGGGATTATTTTTAATCCCTCATCTGCCTTGATTTCAGCCAGCACTTCCCTGCCGTCTTTTTTCGGCAGGTTAAGATCAAGTATGATCAGGTCCGGTCTTGTCGATTTTGAATATTCACCTTTTTTATGCAAATAATTCATCGCTTCCACCCCGTCACGCACCACATTGAGGGAAGTCTTTACCTTTCCTTCTTTTAATGCCTCCTTGGTAAACAGAATATCGTCCTCGCTGTCCTCCACAAGCAAGATTTCGATAATTCTTTCGTTATCCATTTTCATTCCCCCCTTTTGGGATTGTAAAATAAAATGTTGCGCCCTTGCCCAGCTCTGATTCAACCCATAACTTCCCGTGATGCCTTCCCACTATTTTCATGCATATTGAAAGCCCTATCCCCGTGCCGGGGTATTGATTTCTTGCATGCAGTCGCTGAAAGATAACAAATATTTTCTCAAAAAACTCTTTTTCTATTCCTATGCCGTTGTCTTTGACCCAGAACAGGTATTCGCTGCCGTTATCCTTTACTCCCGCGTGTATGACCGAGCTGCTTCCTGACTTAAATTTTATCGAATTGCCTATCAGGTTCTGAAAGATCTGGGCCATTTGGATATCATCACCCATTATGACCGGAAGATTGTCCCTTGTAATTTTCGCGCCTGATTTGTCGATTCTTGCCTTACTCCCGAACACTACGCTGTCAAAAATCGTGTTCATGTCAACCTTCTCAAAGGGCTTTCCCATTGAACCAACTCTGGAAAAAGCCAACAGGTCATTGATTAATATTTTCATCCTCTCGGCACCGGCAACCGAATTTTTAATATATTCCAGGGCCTCTGCGTTCAACCTGTCAGAGTATTTTCTTTCAATAAGCTGGACATAGCCGGCAACCGCGCGCAACGGCTCCTGCAGGTCATGAGACGCCACATAAGCGAACTGTTCGAGTTCTATATTTGACCGCGCCAGCTCTTCCAGAGTCTTTTTTATTTTTTCTTCCGCCCGTTGCAGCTCTTCCACCTTCTCTTTTAAAACTGTTTCCGCCCGCTTACGTTCGGAAATATCGCGTGAAAGAACGTAATATATAAAAATCAATAGTCCAAATTGTAAAATGACAAATGTTATTATTACCATTCGCGAACTATTAGTATTTTCAATTTCTGCATCTAAGCGCACTTTTAATAATGCACTCTTTTCCGTTTTTATTTTGTCAACCTGGACACGTATATTATCCATAATATTTTTTCCAGTTAAGCTTCCAACCTGTTCTGCCACTGCCTGTAATCCTTTTTCGTTTCTAAGTTTAATGGTAAATTGATGAAGTTCTATTTTTTCATCAATAAGAAGTTGAAGAGAGGCTATTTTTTTTTGCAGGACAGGATTATCGGCGGTCCGTTGTTGAAAAGATTGTAGAGCTGCCGCGAGCATCGTTTTCGCTTCATTAAACTGCTGGAGAATTTCCGTGTTTCCTGTGAGTCCATAACCTCTTCCTGCAGATTCTATATCTTTCACTAACGAAAAGATCTCTTCGATATCTTGCAACACTTCGAATGTTTGCGAAACGAGAGCAGAAGAATCACGAAGAGAATTACTGCTTTTAAATGCAATGATTCCAATAGCAAAAACAACAAACAGAGCAATAATGAAGCCGACAAGAACGTGTTTTTCTGTTTTTGTTTTACAGGTAACTTCTTGAGTGGTCATGCTTCTCCCATAGAATTCGCATACTTCGATTCGCATACCACCGTTGCCATACGCCTCAGAGCTTCCATCATCTTTTTTAAGGTGCGCTCAGCCTGCTTGCCGGCGGTGTCTAAAAATTGATAGTATTTTTGATATCATACAAGGTGTTATTGCAACCATCAACAGGGAATAAAACATATTCAATGGCTGAGCTGTTGGACTGCAGGCCGCTATCGGATGCGGCCGGGCTCAGCGATTTTTTCTCCATCGCAAAACAAACCGCAACCCTTCCTGCGCCACTCTTTTTCCTTCGAGTTGGTGGAAGATGGCAAAATTCAAAGCATTTATTGCGTCAATGTTGAGCTCTTTCTCATTGGTAAAAGGGCAGTGCTCATTATTTCCTGAAAAATGGCTTTAAATTCCAGCAATCTGTTTTTCTTAATTGCCGCTGGGCACAAGGCCTGGCGCTGCCGCCTGTGCGGCCGGCGCATCGCTTGCATCTCGTCCGGCTACAGGCGGGCGCAGCAGATCATTGGCTTTTTGCAGCGCTGCCTGCGCTCTCTTAGGTCCGGTAATGTCGACAAAGGTGAGCACCAGCCCCTCAATGACATTGCCAAGGGTTCGGTAGGGTCGGATGCGCAAAATGTACCAACTCCCTTCTTTTGCTTGAACTTCGATTTCTTTGGGAACCAGCGTGTCGAGCACCGCTCGGGTGTCTTCAGACAGCCTCTCGTAGCCCACCAAGTTAGAAACCATGTGATCTAAGGGCCGCCCCATATCACCCTCAATCAGGTTGATGATTCCGGCAGCATTTGGGGTGAATCGCAGAATACGCAATTCGTTGTCCAGAAAGATGGTGGCAATACCGGTACCGGCCAGCAGGTTGTTTATATCGTTATTGGCGCGGGATAAATCGGCCACCTTGGTTTGCAGTTCATAGTTGACGGTCGCCAGCTCTTCGTTGATCGATTGCATTTCCTCCCTGGATGTCTGCAGTTCCTCGTTGGTGGATTGCAGTTCTTCGTTGACCGACTGCATCTCTTCGTTCGTCGATTTGAATTCTTCATTGGTGGTCTGGAGGTATTCTTCCTGCGCCCATAATTCCTGCTTGAGTGTGGAAATACGGGCATCTGCTCTGGATTCGTCTGAGCCTTCGGACCCGGTTGTCTCTTCATCGCCTTCCATGAGGTCGACCTGCTGCCCATGGTTGACATTAAAAGGCAATGCTTCCTCCAAAATGACCAGGAAGATTGCGGTTGCGGCAGGGTCTCCATATTCGCCACTGCGGTCTTGTGCGTCTGAGACAAGCACAGGGCGGGAAGCCAACGGGCAGATGGTCAGGTTGACTGCCGTGAAATTGCCATTGGTTTTCACCAGCAAACCAGGACGGTTGACGGTTTTCTTTTCAGTCACAGCTTGGTTCAGGCAGGTAGTCAGGTCCCGCCGCAAACCTTCACGGGCCATACTGAGGATGTTGTCGACGCCGATCGCCCCCTGGGCAGGCTCCAGGTACATGCCGGTGCGGCCATGGAGATAAAGGATGTCACCGTTGCTCTTGACCAGTGCTCCGGTTGGTGCGACCTGGCGCAACAGTGCCTGTTCCGTAAGTTCCCGCAGCGATAACTTGCCGGAGCTGACAATCCTGCCCGCCACTGGGGCAAGGCCAATATGCCTAGCCGCTAAAGGGGAGATAAAACGACCAAGGCCTGCATGTTGTGTCTCGTTTGCATCGGACTCGCGTCTATAGAGTTTCAATTTGCTATCCAAGGTTACAAAAAGATGAGAAAAGTCGTTCACCGACTCAGAAGTCCCGAGGAACAGATATCCGCCGGGATTTAACGCATAATGGAACAGGGGAATGAGCTTTTTCTGCAAATCCCCGCCCATATAGATGAGGAGGTTGCGGCAACTTATCAGGTCGAGTTTTGAGAGCGGCGGATCTTTGATGACATTTTGTTCGGAAAAGACCAGGAGTTCGCGAATGTTTTTGTTGATGCGATAGGTAGTGCCGGCAGGTTCGCGACTAAAGAAGCGCGCCAATCTTTCCGGAGTAAGAGTGTCGGCAATTTTGGCCGGATACACGCCTGCCCGGGCGGTGGCAATTGCCTGGCTGTCAATGTCGGTGGCGAAGACCAGTACTTTGACGTTTGTCTTAAACCTCTCAAACCCCTCCTGCAGAAGAATGGCGAGGGAATATGCTTCCTCGCCGGTGGAACATCCCGGTGACCATACGCGAATCGTGCCGCCCGCAGATTTATCGGCAAAAATCTTGGGAATGACTCTTTCCTCAAGCGCTTTAAAGGCCGGCGGATCGCGAAAGAAAGCGGTCACGCCGATCAAGAGATCATGAAACAGCACCTCAATTTCTGCTGGATTTTCTTGCAGAAAAATGAGGTAGTTATCGAGTGTGTCGAGGTGGGTGACGACAAGGCGTCGTTCGATGCGGCGGTGAATGGTACTTGGTTTGTATTTGGAAAAATCATGGCCGGTTTGATCGCGCAGCAGGATGAAAATCTTCTGCAGCGCTTTATCACCTAGGGATCCTCCGGCGGATGCGGCTGCGGCTTTACTGAAGGTACCGGCAGTATGGGCGAAAATTTGCGCGGCCATCTCGGCCGGAGGAAGCTGATAGTCAGCGAGACCGGCACCGATAGCGCTGAGTGGCATACCGTTAAACTCGGCGGAATCAGGTGTTTGAACCATGATCATACCGCCCTCGCCCTTAACGGCGCGCAACCCCTCCGTTCCATCGCTGCCGGTTCCCGAAAGGATGATACAGATCGCCCGCGCATGCTGCTCCCGGGCCAGAGAACGGAAGAAGATGTCAATCGGCAGGTGATGACCGCGGGGTGCGACCGGCTCCAACAATTGCAGCCTGCCGCCAAGGAAGACCATATCGCGACCAGGCGGGATGACATAAACACAATTTGCCTGCACCGTCATGCCGTCCACTACCTCGAAGACCTGCATGGGCGTACACCTCTGGATGAGGTCGGTGAGGATGCTCTTATGATCCGGGGCCAGATGCTGCACCAGGACAAAGGCCATGCCCGGCGCGGTATCCTCGGGTATGGCGGCAAAGAAGGCCTCAAAGGCCGCAAGGCCGCCAGCCGATGCACCGATGCCGATAACGGGAAAGCCGGCACCGGCTTTTTCCGCAGGTGGCTGCACGGCGGCTGTTTTACCGACTCTTTTTGGTGTTTGCCTTGTCCCGAGAGCAGGTGTTTCTATCGGTGCCTTGGTAAGGTTCTTTTTTTTCATCGATATGCTGGCCTCCGATGCTTGTACTCGGACATGCTTTGTATATAAAGATGGCTGAACCTGCAGCCGTTTAAGTTGTTATTCGCATTTGCATTCAAGATGGCATTTGTTTTTCGTCGGGTGCACTTTGTGCACCAACAAAACCCGGAATGGTGCACAAAGTGCACCCTACGTTTGAGCCAACTTGAAAGCTTATTGGAATTATGCTTTTTTGCTGCCGACAACCAGCAGCACGATGCCGCCGACCAGGGCAATTGCCCCAACAATCGGAGGTAACGGCAGGGTTCTGGTTTTTTCGGTCGTCACTTTCAGCGGACCGATATCAACGACATTTTCTCTCGTTGTGTATTTGAACCCTTCATAACCGAACGCGATAATTCCAAGAGCGATGAGCATAATAGCAAGCAGGATGGTTGGTTTCATTGAGTTCTCCTTTCTAATTGGTTGTGGGCCCTATTCCTTTGACTGTCATGTCGGAAAACAAGGCCCTATTTTATTCCTACATAAAAGCAATCCTTGTGCCAAATCCCTGGGATTTACCCTTTATCTACTAACACTCTGTTGTTTTGTGAAAATATTGAAGAAATTCGCAACAGGAAACTCTGGCGTCGACGGCGGAAATGGTCATATATAACCAATGGTCATATATAACCAATTTGTTGAATCTTTTTTTGTGACGGAGATGGCACTTGCAGGCAAGGAAATTAGAACTTCGGGGGCGACAGTTGCTGCAACCTCCTCGTCCTTGATCATTGCAGAGAGGGGAAGGTGATCAGGCCCTGGATACGGTCGAGTTCAACCAGGCTGTTGGCATAGTTGATTTCAGTGATGTTTTGCTGTCTCAGTGCCTGGGAATAAGCCTCCTGGGCGATGAGCACATCAAGGGTAGTGGACCGTCCGGCCCCAAATTTCGTTTGTTCAACTTCTAGTCGTTTGAATGTCGCAAAGCTGGTTTTTTTGGTTGCTTCGAGGGCCTTTATTGCAAGCTGCGTATTGCGGATGGAAGTTCGGACATTCTTGCGTATCTGTTGGCGAAGAAGCTCCGCTTTGATTTTAGAGCTATTATAATTGGCCTTAGCCTGTCGGTACAATCCTTCCGCCGTCCTGTTTTCAAGAGGCATGGAAAGAGCAATTCCCACTTGCCAGAGGTGATTTTCGCCGCTGAAACTGTTGTCAAGCGAATCCCCATAGGTACTGGTGGTAGCGGCGATGCCTAGCCCGCCGATGAGTGTTAGATCCGGTCGGGTATTATCCTTCGTTCGCATCTCATCAAGTTGGGCAGCTTCGACCAAAAGATCGGCATTCATGATATCCGGCCTGGTTTCCAAGGCATTGGCCAGCACCATCGCGGGGTTCAGTTCTACCTGTACGGCGGTTGGCGAATCGGTTGGTTCAAAGGTTTCCTGCCAGTCTTTGCTGTTGAGGAGCAGTTTCAGTTCATCCTCGGCAGCCCCGGTTTCCCGTTCGACGGCAATAAGCAATTCTTCACGTCTGGCCACCTCTGATTGAGGCTGGTGTATTTCGCCCTCGGTCAGGTTTCCGTTGTTGATTCTGGTCCCGGTTTCTTCCAAGGTTTTTTGGGCGAGGACCAGGGAAAGTTTCTGCACTGCGGTGTTTTGCCAGGCATAAACCAAGTTCCAGTATGCACGTTTTACCTCCGCAGCCAGATTGGCGGTTTCGCCGGCAACTTGGAAGGTAGCTGCTTCCAGCTGTTTTTGTGATGCCCTGGTGGCCAGGCTTTGGCTATCTTCGCCGGACCCTCTGACCAGCGACTGACGCAAGCCGAGGATAAGACCTGAATTATAAGAAGGATTTAAAAGCATGTTGCTGGCATCGCTGTCAAATTTGGAATTGTTCCAGCCAAGACTGAGTGCGGTGCCTGTGGTAAAAAGTTTTGATGCCTCGACGTTCCATTGGCCGGAATTTTCCTGCCCTGCTCCCCCGGAATAGATCGGTGTCTTCTCCTGATTTTTTACCCCCGCTTCACCCTTAATGAGAATATCAAATTTCCCTTCCGTTGCCAAAGCAACTCCGGCAACTGCATCGACGTCTTCGCGCTTGAGCTGGAGATTGAGGTTGTTGATGAGGGCCAATTCAACGATGGTTTTTATACTGACTTTTGTCACTTCCCGGGCGTTCGTTGCCGCGTAACATTCCGAGAGGCTGGCTGACAGAAAAAATATGAGTAACCATAAAGTGTTATGGCGCATCAGGAGTTCCTTTTGAAGAGTCAACATCAAAGAGAAGATTTTTTACATCACGCAGTACGGCGCATTCAGGAGTTACGGTAAAAACGCAACTCAGCCCGCAGGTACTGCACTTCACTTTCCAGCTCCATTATGGTGTTCAGCCAGGCCCAGTCATTGGTGTGCATGGCTCGCAGATGTTCGTACCGTCGAACGGTGTAAATGGCTTCATCGGTGAAGGCCATAGCCCCGTTCGGCTGTTGAAAGATTGGCTGAACCAGACCGGCTCGGCAATAGATCAGCAGGGAGCGGCGGGGGACGCCGGCGAGATGAGCCGCGGCATCGAGACTGTAAAGAATATTCGGCTCCGGCTGGAAAACCACAAGAGCAAAGGAGGATTGGCTATAGGCAGGGCTGTGGTCAATCATGAATGGTCCTCGGGTTGAATTTCGATGCGGCAGCCAAGGACTGCCAAAGGGTTTTTTCTTCAGGGCTAAGCTCGGCCGGTACATGGATAGAAACTGTGGCATACAGGTCGCCGCGCGTTCCGGCACCGCTGGGCAGGCCTTTTCCCCGCAGGCGGAACTGTCGTTCGGCCAGAGTTCCCGGCGGAATCTTCAAGGTTACCGCTTTATCAAGAGTGGCTAGATGAACGGTGGTGCCGAGCACTGCTTCCCATGGTGACAGTTGCAGGTCGTAGTACAGATCAGCACCGCGTACTCGAAAGTCAGGATGTTTGGCGAGTACCACCCGCAAGTACAGGTTTCCCGAATCGCCGCCGCCAAAGCCCTCCTGCCCTTTGCCGGACAGACGGATGAGCTGACCCTCACGCACACCGGGCGGAATTTTTACCTGCAGGGTCTGTTCCGGTTGCTGATCATTGCGTTGCAGCCGGAGCTTTCGCGTCGAACCATGCAGAGCTTCGTTAAGGGTCACCAGGATTTCACTTTCGATGTCCTGGCCGCGTTGCGGAGTGTTTGCGCCACCCATGCCTTGTTGTCCCTCCCGGTTGAAAGGGGAGAAACCAGCGGAGGAGCGACCGTGGCCACCGAGGAACTGGTCGAAAAAATCACTGAAACCGGTGCCGTCGTAATGAAATGATGAGCTGCCTCCGGGGTTGCCGGCAAAGCTGCCTTCCTGCTGTGGTGCCTGCCGTTCCGGATTGTTCCAATTTGCCCCCAACTCATCATATCTGCGTCGTTTGTCCGGGTCGCTGAGGACTTCGTTGGCCTCATTGATATCACTAAACAAGCTGTTGGCCTTGGTTTTGTCCTGCGCCACATCGGGGTGATGCTTGCGTGCCAGCTTGCGGAAGGCCTTTTTAATTTCCGCACTGCCGGCCTTTTTGTCGACACCGAGAACCTTATAATAATCTTTAAAATCAACCGGCATGAAAGCTCCCTTCTGTACTCTGTCTTTCTATGAGTGCGATCACTGATGGTGCTCCAGGGTTTCCGGCTTTGTACGGTTGAGGATATCTTTGGCATGGATTGTGTCTTCGTCGGAACCATTGACAATCAGGACAAATTTGCCGATCTGGAGGGCTGTCTCATAGCGTAATATACTGTCCTCAGGGATGCCCAGGCCGAACAAGCTGGCGCCAAGAGCACTCAAGCCGCCCACCACAATTGCCCCTTCCAGCGCCCCGACGATCCAACCGACCAGCGGTCCACCGATGAGAAGCGGGCCGATACCGGGAACCCAAAAGAACGCCGAGCCAACCAGAAATCCCCAGATCCCACCCCAAAAAGCCCCGGTTTTCCCCCAAACTTTTATCCGATCACCGGTATTATAGTAGCCGATCACATGCTCATCGGTGTGATAGTCCCGTCCGACAATAGAAAGTTTCTTCATATCGAAACCTGCCTGTTGCAGCTCTTTGATGGCGGCTTCAGCCGCAGTGTGGGAGGGATAGGTTGCCACGATGGAATTGTTTCTGTTCATGCTCTTTCCTTTTGCTGAGTAATAAATCTACGACGGATGAAGCGTAAGGTAAGACCGGCAATGCCCTTATTCGCTCCTCTTTATAAAAGCAATCCCTGTGCCGATTTGTCCGTACTTGTGGAAAGCAAGATAACCTTCAGATATCACAAACTATATTCGATTTCATCGGCCACCGGACGCTTTTGCAGGCCAGGTGTGGTGTGGTCATATGCGACCAATGGCCATATATGACCATATTCTTCAGCCATTTTTCCATCAAGACACCATTTGGATTTTCCCGAAAAAACGATCTATTTATCTGAATTTATAGAGTAATATTTTTAATAAAGAAACATCCTGTACTTTGGGCATGGGACTTGCTAACTCCTAATGGAAAGAGAAGCACCCACAAAAACAACAACCAAGGATATGCCCATGAATATGAATATGAATGTTAGTCTGGCCCCGCTGGTTTCGCTGATCGCCGGTATCCTCATTCTGGTCGCACCGCGTCTGCTGAATTACATCGTTGCCATATATTTGATTGTTATCGGCTTGATCGGACTGTTCGGAGCAAACGCTTTTCATATCAAGTGATGGTTGCACCGATTTGCCGCCGACATTCAACAAACGAATACACCAGGGGAGTAGATATAATGAAGAATGGGGGACGGATTTTGAAAGGTCTTTGCTCATCGGTTGCATTTGCTTTGCTGATGACCAATGTGCCGGTTTATGCGACCGCAACGGATGATATCATCGAATCAGCCGCCAGAGAATCTTATATTTTCAAAAACTATCTTCAGGACGATAGTATTGTTGTCGACTCCAAGGACGGTATCGTTACCTTAACAGGCATTGTTGTCGAGGAATCCCACAAAGCCTTGGCGCAGGAAATCGTCGAAAGTATTGTCGGCGTTGTAGTCGTTGACAACCAGTTACAAATCAAAAGTGACATCGCCCAAAGTTCAGATGCGTTGATCTTTTCGCGGATCAGGCTGGCGATTATGTCGCATCGCAGTTTGCGCGGCGTTGATGTCAGCTTCATTGTGGAAAACGGCGACGTCACCATACGTGGCATGGCCATAAATACCGCGCAGATTGACCTGACCACCGAATATATCAAAGATGTCGAAGGGGTCAAGGATGTAAAAAATGTCATGGGGGTGATGAATGAGCCGTCCCCGGCGCGGAAAACGATGGGTGAAAAGGTTGGTGACGTCGGTAAAAAGATTGGCGACAAGTTTGATGACGTCGGCAAGAAGATTGGTGACAACGCCGGCAATGTTGCCGAGCTCATTGATGATGGATCGATAACTGCGATGGTGAAAGCGACGCTCATGTACCATCGCTCCACCAGTGCTCTTAACACCAAGGTTCGGACGCATGACGGCGTGGTGACATTATCGGGAACCGCCAAAAACGAATCGGCAAGGGAGCTGGCCACTCAACTGGTACGGGGTGTTCATGGTGTGAGGGATGTAGTCAATACTATGGGTCTGGAAATCGCCAAGTAACATTTTGTTTTTATTAAATTTAACTGAAGGTGGGAAAGAGATGTATAAAAAAATTATGATGGTGGGAGGTTCAGCAATGATTATCAAAGAGTTAGTTGACCGGTTACGCAATGTGCGAAGTGATCGCGAGAAATCAATACGACGCAACCAGGCAGGGGTGTTGGCCCTCGGTGTTTCTATCGGCTGTGCCGTCGGTGCGGTGGCTGGAGTCCTTTTTGCTCCGAGAGCAGGGAAGGAAACCCGCGAGGATGTCAGCCGGCGCAGCAAAGATGCCTGGGAGAAGATCAAGGACAATACCTCGTCAACCGGACAACGGTTGGTAACTGCCATGGAGGAAAAAGGATCTCAGGTATATGCGGCAGCGGAAAAGTGCGTCGATGCAGCCAAGGAAGTACTGCATGAACCGGCAGCAAAAGTATAAGTGACCGGTTTGAAAAATTTAGGTGCCGTTGCCAAATAAGTCGTCGTTCAAAATTTAATCAGCACAAAGGAATAGCCTATGGAAGGATACATCACCTTCAGTCAATTGGGATTTCTCATTATCTTTCTGGTGGTGCTTGTGGCCGGTGGTTACGCCATTCTGACGATGAGAAACGTCAATGTTGCGGTAGAGCGTATTGGGGCCATCCTGAAAGAAAATCAGGAGGCACTGAACCTGGCTATTCCAAATATTGCCATAGCCTCGGAAAATGTTGTGGCAATTACCAACGACCTGCGGACCGGTTTCAGCGAAACCAGCAAGGCCATTGAAACCGCCGACCAGATCGCTTCCTATGCCGTGGTAATCGGGGAGACGGCCAAAGCCATCGTCAGCCTTTTTTCATCTCAAGGAAAACACTAAAACTTTTTTAACCCTATACTCGAAGTACCGCGAGGGCACATCCATGACACTCTTTCATCTCGATCTCCGGGCAACAGGCAAAAAATTATTCACCCCTGTTTTAGCAGGGCTGTTGCTGACTTCGCTCTTTCTCCCCCGGTCTGCTGCCGCAACCGGTCCGACCAGCGATCAATTTATCAGCGGCTATGCGACGGCGGTTCTCAAACGGGATTTTCAAATTTCCGCCGAATTACTGCAAGTGCAACATGGCGTCATCTATATCCAGGGGCTGGAGGCCTCGGACACAGTCAGTGATAAAATTAAAACCTCCCTTTCTTCCATCGAAGGTGTCAGAAAGGTGGTATTTACCAAGGAAGGAAAGGCAGTTGCGCATGCAGAAAATTTGGAAATTACCACCGAGGTCAATGTTTTTCTGCCGCGGGATCTGCTCTTTAATTCCCTGCTGGCGGATCCTCGTTGGCCGCACTTTTCCGCTTCCTACCAGCACCATTCAAAAAATGATTTGGAAAAGGTAGGTTCGGCAACATTCGGCGAGACCTTCAGCATCTATCGTTTCGCCGGCCCCTGGAACTCGCAGATGGAAGTAGGTCTTCAGGCAGGCGTTTTCTCAATTTTTGATCTGGATTCCGACTCAAAAGATCTGGTCAATGCCGATTATTTGGTTGCTCTGCCCTTATCGTTCAAAAAGAATAACTTCTCGGCAATGGCGAAGATCTTTCACCAAAGCTCACACTTAGGCGATGAATTCGTGCTCAGGGGCAATACCGGTGAGCGAATTAACTTCACTTATGAAGGTGTTGACACACTCCTTTCCTATAATTTTCCGTTCGGCTTTCGTCTTTATGGCGGTGGCGGTTATTTATTTGATCGAACGCCTTCCGAGCTTGACCCGTGGATTGCCCAGGGAGGAGTCGAGTTTACCAGCCCCGCAGCCTGGATGAACGGATCCCTCCGGCCAATAGCCGCCGTGGATATCCAAAGCAGGGAGGCAACCGATTGGAATACCGATGTGTCGCTGCGGATGGGAGTACAATTGGAAAACCCGGATTTCCTCAGTCGTAAGCTGAAGATCATGCTTGAATACTACAAAGGCAGTTCTCCAAACGGCCAATTTTATATTCGCGATGAAGAGGAATATTTCGGGATCGGCCTGCATTTTTTCATCTGACAAGCAAATTCCGACGGAGTATGGAGGATACCGCCTGGCCTTACGTGCTGGTTTTTAAGGGGGAAGGAAAATGTCGCTCGGGACCATCATACTCTTGTTTTTGCTGCCGATCTTGGTAAGTGTTGTGCCGCTCTGGCCGCAAGATCGATCCTGCTTGTATTTGGAAAAGTTTAAGCGCCGAAAGAGCTGGGTAATGTTCCTGGTAAACAAGCGTTTTTTTACCGTCGTTTTGTGGGCTTTTGTCCTCCTGCTAACCAGTTGTCATCAGGAGGGGACGGTTGAACGTGTAGACATACACATTACAGAATTGGCGCAGCTGGGAGTCAATTCTCTTTATGGGCCGGAACTGAAATCGAACGATGATTTTCGCGAGATGGTCAAGGAAACCCGTGCCGACTTAAAAAGAGGCTTTGAGATCGCCGGGTCCCTTGATTTGTTTGAAGAATTTATCAAACAGGCAGATCAACTGGACGCCAGAGAGATTGATGTCAATCCCGGAAAAAAATTTCAGTGGATGATCTTTAAAAAGGGGACCGGGGTTGAGGTGCTCAAGGATGTGGTGTGGATTGGCAAAGAGCCTTTCGCCGCATTTCTATTACATGTCGACAAGGCAGGAATGCGCTATCCCTTTGTCATTTCAGCCAAAACCGGCAATGTTTTTTTGGCTGCGTCAAGAGCGATACCGGGACACGAACTCGCCCCCAATGACCTGCCATTCTGTGAGGCTGCTATCTCACCGGTCTTTTTGTCAACCGGTGAAGATGTAACCGTTGATGCCACACAGTCGGCTGACCCGGATGGTACGGTGATGTCGATGCTGGTTCAAGTTGAGGACGCAAACAATACGCTGCTTTCGAAAAATGTGGTAGACAAGCCGCCGTTCATAAAGAGGCTGACTATGATGCAATCCGGTGCGTTTTTAATTCGCGTCAGTGTTACCGACGATAAGGGCAAGGAATCCTATTCTCCCGGATGTCCGGAAACAAAAGTCGCCGTGACCAGCCCCGGAAGTCGAAGTGAATAATGACGTTCGCCTCGGTGCAGGTCTGCGATTTACGTTTTAGGCCTTTACCGGGATACGATATTTGGAGGGGAGTTCGAGAGATGCGGTTGCCGATTGACCACCAATTGTTGAGATCATCTCCTGCCTGAGAGTTGTGACACTCTCACCTCCACCGCGCCGAATCGACTGCGTTCTTGGTTAACAGTGAAAAATCTCTTCAACATGTGTGAAAGGAATCGTTTTCACTGGTGACGGGAACGTGGTTGGTTCTTTTGTCTACTCAAAGTTTCTTCCATCCAGTACCATAATGCCGGCTTCGGAGTTTTTTGCATCATCACTGCTCTTCTTTCCTAAGCATCTGAAATAGAAAAATGGTTTATCGCGTGCTCATAATTACCGCCGACTCCATTGTGGCAAGAGACCTGGAAGATGCCCTTTGCAAGGGTGCAGGTGGGCAGTTTTCCGTGCAGCGGGTGAGCCGGTTGTCGGAGGCAAGAGAGCGGTTGCGCATCGGCGGTATCGACGCAATTATGGCCGATATGTCGCTCCCCGACAGCCAAGGTATCGAAACATTTGACCAATTGTTTGCGGTGGCGGCGCACACGCCGATCATCATGCTTTGTGTGGCCGATGATGAAATGCTCACCACGGAAGCGGTGCAACGAGGAGCGCGGGGCTATTTATCGAAAGCGCACTTTGGCAGTTATCTGGTTCGGCAAACGCTTAACAATTGTATTGAGAGTAAGGTCCTTGAAGAAAAGTTATTCATAGAAAAAAACCGTGCGGACATCACCCTGAATTCCATCGGCGATGCAGTTATCAGCACCGATATGTCGGGTAATGTCGATTATCTCAATACTACGGCGGAAAACATGACCGGGTGGAGCAGGGACGATGCATATGGCCATCCAATTGCCGAGGTTATGCACCTCATCAATAGTGTGACGCGCCAGGTTGAACGTAATCCGATTCACTTGGTGCTGTTGCATAATAAGCCGATGAAACTTGCGGCGGGGACCATCCTGGTGCGCCGTGATGGGCGGGAGGCAGTGATTGAAGATTCGGCAGCACCGATTCATAATTGGGACGGGAAAATTACCGGTGCAGTCATTGTCTTTCACGATGCTACTGCCTCTCAGGCGATGAGCATGAAAATGGCCTATCTGGCGCAACACGATTTCCTCACCGATCTGCCGAACCGTGCACTTTTAAACGACCGGATAAGTCAGGCGATCGCTTTGGGAAAACGACACAGCAACCATTTTGCCGTGCTCTTCCTCGATCTTGACAATTTTAAATGTATCAACGATTCGCTGGGGCATGAAACCGGTGACGCACTCTTGCAATCGGTGGCGCGAAGCCTTCTTTCCTGTGTGCGCAGTTCCGACACGGTAAGTCGGCAGGGCGGTGATGAGTTTGTGGTCCTTCTGATAGAGGACAAGCACGGGGAAAAGGCAGCCTTAACCGCTAAAAAAATTCTTGTAGCAATAACGGCGCCACACACCATTGCCGGACATCAGTTACATGTAACTACCAGTATCGGTATCAGCATTTATCCAGACGATGGTGTGGATGTGGAAACCCTCATCAAGAATGCCGATACTGCGATGTACCATGCCAAGGAAAAAGGCCGTAACAACTACCAGTTTTTTAAAAATGAAATGAATGTTCAGGCGGTAGAACGGCAGACCATCGAAGTCAATTTGCGGCAGGCCCTGGAGCGTCAGGAATTTGTTGTATATTACCAGCCGAAGGTCAATCTGAAAAACGGGATGATTACCGGAGCGGAAGCCTTGGTGCGGTGGATACATCCAGACACGGGCATGGAGTTGCCCGGTGGTTTTGTGGCAATTGCCGAAGATTGCGGCTTGATTGTGCCTATCGGCCGATGGATGCTCCAGCAGGTATGTGCACAGATCGGCTTTTGGCAAAAGGCAGGTCTGCGGCAGATTCCCATCTCGGTGAATATATCTGGTCTGGAATTTCGGCATAAGGATTTTGTTGAAGAGGTGCGAACTATTGTCGATAAAACCGGCATCTTGCCCTCCCTGCTGCAGCTGGAAATTACTGAAAACGTGTTGATGAGCGATGCCGAGGCCGCCATTATTCTCCTGCTGGAGTTGAAAAAAATGGGACTCCTGCTGGCGGTCGATGATTTCGGCACCGGGTATTCAAGCCTAAGTTATCTGCAGCAGTTTCCAATCGATGTTTTGAAAATCGACCAATCATTCCTCAATGATATCGCAGCCACCAACGGTAATGGGATTATTGTCGGTGCGGTGATCGCCATGGGTAAAAGCCTCGGGCTACTCGTGATCGCCGAGGGAGTGGAGAACCAAGAACAACTGTTCTTTCTAAGTGCCCACCATTGTGAGGAAGGACAAGGATTTTTGTTCAGTAAACCGGTGCCCGCCGAGCAGATGGCGGCGCTGTTGGTGCCCGATTTGTCGATCACATCGGCCATCGTATAACCAGAAGGAGCATGTCAAGATATGGATATAATTGCCAAACAAGCAGGCTCTGGCAAACAAGAGAAAGAGAGATTCTCAGAACAGTAATGAATTTCTAAGCTACTAAAAGGGGATATCAACAATGAAGGTCAACAAGGCGATTTTTCGCAAGACCTTGAACAATTTCTCAGGATATTTCCGAAAGAAAGGCTTGGCGGGAAACCATGGCAGGGAAGAACTGCCGCTGCGCTCAGAGTTGTTCAGCAGCGACCAGATGAAGCAACATGGTACGATTCTCGCGGATAGCCATGAGTTAAGCAAAAAGCGTCTTCCAGACCAACTCCTGCAGAGACTGGCCGATAATGAGACCGTCCTCATTGATGTCTACAGGCTGTTCACCGAGGCAATTACCGCAAATCGACTGATTGCCCCGGCCGGAGAGTGGCTGCTCGACAATTTTTATTTAATCGAGGAGCAGATCCGTACGGCGAAACGGCATCTGCCGAAAGGGTATAGCCGACAGCTGCCGCGCTTGTTGAACGGTCCGTCGGCTGGACTTCCGCGGGTGTATGACATTGCCTTGGAGATTATCTCGCACGGCGATGGCCGGGTCGATCCGGAAATTCTCAGCATTTTTGTCGCGGCTTACCAGACCGTCACCCCCCTGAAACTCGGTGAGCTCTGGGCCATTCCCATTATGCTTCGCCTGGCGCTGATCGAGAATCTGCGGCGAATCACCGCCCGTATCGCCACCGATCGTATTAATCGCAATCGGGCCGATTATTGGGCCGATCACATGACCGAGATCGCCGCCCGGGATCCGAATAGTATGATCCTGGTGATCGCCGACATGGCTAGATCTAACCCGCCGATGGTCAGTTCCTTTGTCGCCGAACTCACTCGCCGTTTACAGGGCCAGGGTCTGGCCTTGGCTCTGCCGCTTACCTGGATTGAGCAGCGCCTCGCCGAGTCGAGTCAGACCATCGAACAACTGGTGCGGGCGGAGACTCAGCAGCAGGCCGCCGATCAGGTATCGGTGAGCAACAGTATCGGCAGCCTGCGGTTTCTCGCGGCCATGGATTGGCGGGAGTTCGTCGAGGAGTTAAGTGTGGTCGAAACCATTTTGACGGAAGATCCCGCCGAGGTCTACGCCGAGATGGATTTCACCACCCGTGACCGCTACCGCCATGTCATCGAGAAAATTGCCGTAAAAAGTCGCCACTCCGAGAGCGAAGTGGCGCGGCAGGCGATTAATTTGGCCGATAAAGCAGCAGTGGAAAAAGGCGGGGAAGATCGATCGGCACACGTTGGCTTTTATCTGATCGACGAAGGGTTGGCAGAGCTTCAGCGCACCTCCAAGACCCGTTTTTCTCTTACCGAGGTTCCCGGCAAAGTCGGCCGCCGTGTGCCATTTCTTGCCTATTGCGGGACAATTTTACTGTTGACCATCGCTCTGGCCACATCCTTTGCCGCCAAAGCCCACGCTGACGGCCTGGAGTCCTGGGGACTTGGATTTTTTCTGTTGCTTTTGCTGCTCTGCGCTAGCCAACCGGTGATAGCCCTGGTGAACTGGCTGGCGACCTTGCTGGCGACACCGCAACTTCTGCCGCGCATGGATTTCTCAAAAGGGATTCCTTCGGAAATGCGGACCCTCGTGGTGATTCCGACGATGCTGACGAGTGCCGACACTATCGAGGAATTGATCGAGGCACTGGAAATCCGCTTCCTGGCAAACCGGGACGGCAATCTGCATTTTGGCCTGCTCACCGATTTCTGTGACGCCGATGCCGAGATACTCGCCGAGGATGAAGCGTTTTTGCGGCTGGCTGAGAAAAAAATCAACGAATTGAACGACAAATATCCGCTTCCTGAAGGCGATACTTTTTTCCTGTTTCATCGTCCGCGTCTTTGGAATGTCCGAGACCGGAAGTGGATGGGGTTTGAACGTAAACGCGGCAAGCTTGCCGATTTAAACGGACTGCTGCGCGGCCGCGCCGGACATCGGTTTGCCCGGGTCGTGGGCGATACCACCCTGTTGTCGACAGTAAAGTATGTCATCACCCTGGATACCGACACCTTGCTGGCCCGCGATACGGCTTGGCGCTTTGTCGGCACAATGGCGCACCCGCTCAATCAGCCAAGCTACGACCATAATCGGCAGCGGGTTGTTGCCGGTTATGGCATCCTCCAGCCTCGGGTGGCCGAGAGTCTGTCCGTTGCGACCCGCTCACTGTATGTCGGTCTGTGCGGCAGCGATCCCGGCATCGATCCGTATACCCGCGCCGTTTCCGATGTATACCAGGATCTGTTTTTCGAAGGGTCGTTTATCGGCAAGGGTATCTATGACGTCGACGCCTTTGAACAGACCTTAAGTGGCCGGTTTCCCGACAACCTTATTCTCAGTCACGACCTGCTTGAAGGCTGCTATGCCAGGGCCGGACTTCTCAGTGACGTGCAGTTGTACGAAGAATATCCGTCCCGCTACATCACCGATGTAAAACGCCGATATCGATGGATTCGCGGTGACTGGCAGATTGGCTGCTGGGCCTTGCCCCTGGTCCCCGGTCCAGAGGGTACGCTGCGGAGGAATCGGCTGTCAATGCTGTCCCGCTGGAAGATCTTCGATAATCTGCGACGCAGTGTCACGCCGGCGGCCTTCACCCTCCTCTTGCTGCTCGGCTGGACGGTGTTGACACCCGCCTGGTTTTGGACTCTGACGGTGATCGGCGGCATGCTGGCGCCCTCTCTTCTCGCCTCGATGCTCAGTGTTCTGCAAAAGCCGCTTGAAGTGACTGTCGGTCGGCATCTGTTGACGACCCTGCATGTATCCGGCAAGTTTTGTCTGCAGGCGGCATTCACCCTGGTCTGCCTGCCCTTTGAGGGGTTTTTCAGTCTCGATGCCATGCTGCGGACCCTCTGGCGCTTACTGATCAGCCATCGGCGACTGCTCGAATGGAGCCCATCCGGCGCTTCGCAACAAAGTGATGACAATGATCTCATCGCCTCCTGCCGAGTCATGTGGAGTGGACCGGCCTTGGCCATTCTTGTTGCCGTCGGTCTTTTCCTGCTGCAACCAACCGTCCTGTGGGTGGCCGGGCCGATTCTCCTCCTGTGGTTCGCCTCTCCGGTCATCGCCTGGTGGGTCAGCCGACCGCTTGCCCGCCGACCGGATACATTGACGGCCGACCAGACCCTTTTCCTCCGTCGTCTTTCCCGGAAAACCTGGGCCTTCTTCGAGACCTTCCTGGGCCCGGACGATCATTGGCTGCTCCCCGATAATTTCCAGGAACACCCTGTCGGGGTGATTGCCCGCCGCACCTCGCCGACCAACATCGGTTTGTCGTTGCTTGCCAACCTCTCCGCCTATGACTTTGGCTATATCTCGGCTGGAAAGCTGATCGAACGGACCGCCAACACCGTGCGCACCATGGAAACCCTGGAGCGTTTCCGCGGCCATTTTTTTAACTGGTACGATACGCAAACCCTTTTGCCCCTGTTGCCGACGTATATTTCCTCGGTGGACAGCGGTAATCTCGGCGGCCATCTTCTCACCCTGAAACCGGGTCTGCGGGGATTGGTCGATGAGCCGATTTTCGGTCGACGAACCTTCGAAGGCTTAAATGATACCTTGCGGGTCGTCGGCGATATTGCCGGGGATTTTGTTTCCGTGCACCTTGCACAAATAAAGGACACTCTTGCCCGAGCCTTGAATTCCCCGCCCACCACCCTCACTGCGGTGCGCTGGTGTCTTGACCAAATTGCAGCATCTGCTGCGCTTTTGGCCACCGAGCTTGAAGCGCTGGATACCAACCCTGCAAGTGAAGTGCGATGGTGGGCACCGGCCTTTGCTCGGCAGTGCCGCGACGCCATTACTGAACTGACACTCCTCGCGCCGTGGACCGAGCTGATGTCCTCGTCCGCTGCAGGTGATACCTTCGTTGCTCTCGACGAGATCCCGGTACTCGGCCATTTGCTTGAACTTGAGGCAAGAATTTTGCCGGAAATTGAGCAACGGCTATCTCTTGCGATTGCCGCTGAGGAGAAGGTGTGGCTTCTTGAGCTGCATCGCCTTATAACCATTGGTAACAAAGCGGCAAAAACGCGGATGACGCTCATTGACCATCTTGTTCGGCAGGTAGAAGAACTGGCGCAAATGGATTATGCTTTCCTCTTCGATGTTCCGCGTCGTCTCCTGTCTATTGGTTATAATGTCGGTGAGCAGCGGCTCGATTCCAGTTGTTATGATCTGCTGGCTTCCGAAGCGAGGTTGGCCTGTTTTGTGGGGATTGCCCAGGGCCAACTGCCGGAGGAAAGTTGGTTTGCCCTCGGGCGCCTGCTTACCACCACCGGCGGCGAGCCCATCCTTTTGTCATGGAGCGGCTCAATGTTCGAATACCTGATGCCGCTCCTGGTCATGCCGTCCTACGACAAGACCCTCCTGTACCAAACCTGCAAGGCGGCTGTGGCCAGTCAAATCGACTATGGTAAAAAGCGGGGAGTGCCGTGGGGCATCTCCGAATGCGGCTATAACGCCATCGATGTCCATCAAAACTACCAGTACCGGGCCTTTGGTGTCCCCGGCCTGGGTCTGAAACGCGGACTTGCCGAAGATCTGGTGGTCGCCCCCTATGCCTCGGCGCTGGCGCTGATGGTGGCACCGGAAAAGGCGTGTGCTAACCTGCAGCGCCTCGAGGCTGAAGGTTTTGCCGGAAGATACGGTTTTTATGAAGCGATTGACTACACTCCTTCTCGCATGCCGCCCAATCACCTGAAGACCGTCGTTCGTTCCTTTATGGCACACCACCAGGGCATGACTTTCCTTTCTCTGGCCTCTCTTCTCCTTGACCGCCGTATGCAGAACCGTTTCGAATCGGAACCATTGTTCCAGGCGACCATGTTGCTTCTTCAAGAACGAATCCCCAAAGCCACGGCTTTCTATATCCATGCATCGGAGTTGTCGGATGCGCAGATAATTGCCGACACCGAGGAAACCCCGATACGGGTATTCAGCAGTCCCGATACCCTGTATCCGGAAGTACAGCTGCTGTCGAACGGCAGATACCACGTAATGATCACCGCCGCCGGCGGCGGTTACAGCCGGTGGCGGGATTTGGCTGTCACCCGCTGGAAAGAAGACACTACCTGCGACAATTGGGGTACCTTCTGTTATGTGCGGGACATGACCAGCGGCAGAATCTGGTCGACGACGCTTCAGCCGACCCTTATCCGTCCGAAAAAATTTGAGACGGTTTTTTCCGAAGGACGTGCCGAGTTTCGTTGCCGGTATGATGATATTGATACCTATACCGAAGTTGTCGTCTCCTCCGAAGACGATATTGAGTTGCGGCGCATCACCCTCACCAACCGCACTCGTCGCACCCGAGAAATTGAGATAACCAGCTATGCCGAGGTAGTCCTGGCACCGCCCATTGTCGATGCCCTGCATCCGGCCTTCAGCAACCTTTTTGTGCAGACTGAGATCATCCCGGAACAGCGGGCGATTCTCTGCACTCGCAGGCCTCGTGCCGAGGGCGAACAGATGCCTTGGATGATGCACCTGATGGCCGTGCATGATGCGGAAATAACAGATATATCATATGAAACCGACAGGTTGCGGTTCATCGGCCGGGGCAACAGTGTTGCCAATCCGCAGGCAATGGGGGCTGGAACCGCCAATTCAGGCGAGCTGTCGGGCAGCCAGGGATCTGTGCTTGATCCGATTGTCGCCATCAGGTACCGAATCACCATTTCTCCGGGTGTATCGGCAACGATAAACATGGTTACCGGTGTCGGTGCCGACCGTGACCAAGCTTTGAGCCTGGTAGAAAAATATCAAGACCGGCATCTTGCCGATAGGGTATTTGATCTCGCCTGGACCCATGGGCAGGTGCTGCTGCGGCAGATCAATGCCACCGAAGCCGATGCACAGCTCTTTGGGCGACTTGCCGGGGCGGTGATCTATGCCAAGGCAACCCTGCGCGCCGATCAGGAAATTTTGAAAAAGAATCGTCGCGGCCAATCCGGTCTGTGGGGCTATACTCTTTCCGGCGATTTGCCGATCGTCCTGGTGCGGATCGAGGATTTAGACAATATCGATCTGGTTCGCCGGCTGGTGCAGGCGCACGCCTACTGGCGTCTCAAAGGGCTAGTGGTTGATCTGGTGATCTGGAATGAAGATCACGCCGGTTACCGGCAGCTTCTCCATGACCAGATCGTCGGTCTCATTGCTGCCGGCGTCGAAGCGGGCATCACCGATCGACCCGGCGGCATCTTCGTACGCTCCGCCGATCAAATAGCCGAGGAAGACCGCATCCTTTTTCAAGCGGTTGCCAGGGCAATACTTTCCGACGCCCGGGGAACACTGGCCGAGCAGATAGGCGGGCACACGCAAGCAGAAATAACAATACCTCGCCTCATTCCGTCCAGGACTTTTCGCCCCGAGCCTATTGCCGTGGTTCCCATGCCGCGCCACGATCTCATATTCTTCAACGGCTTAGGCGGCTTCACCCCGGATGGGCGCGAGTATGTCATTACCACCGCAGCCGGGCAGCAGACACCGGCACCCTGGGTGAATGTGCTGGCCAATCCACTCTTTGGGACTATCGTTTCCGAGAGCGGTCCGGCCTTTACCTGGAATGAAAATGCCCATGAATTCAGGCTTACGCCCTGGATAAACGATTCGGTAAGCGATTCAAGCGGAGAGGCCTTTTATCTTCGTGATGAAGAGCGCGGCCATTTCTGGTCGCCGACTCCCGCACCTTGCCGGGGAATTAACCCCTACGTTACGCGACATGGGTTTGGTTATAGTGTCTTTGAACATACTGAGCGTGGTATCCGTTCAGAGTTGTGGATTTATGTGGCACTTGATGCGGCAATCAAATTTTCGGTGTTGAAAGTTTACAACGAGTCGGGTCGGAAGCGGAAACTCTCCGCCACCGGCTATGTGGAATGGGTGCTTGGCGACCTGCGACCAAAGTCGGCGATGCATGTGATTACTGCCATCGACGGAAAAAGCGGCGCTCTTTTTGCCCGTAATCCGTACAATACGGAGTTTCATGATCGAACCGGATTTTTCGATGTCGATGACCGCGCCCAGAGCTTTACCGGTGACCGGACCGAGTTTCTTGGACGCAACGGCACTCTGGCTGCGCCGGCGGCGATGTCGCGAATCCGACTGTCCGGGCGGGTCGGGGCCGGTTTCGATCCTTGCGCTGCCATCCAAGTAGACTTTGAGTTGGCAGCCGGACAGGAACGTGAGATCATCTTCAAGCTTGGGGTAGGTAAAGATCGGGATGATGCCGAAAAACTGGTCTCCCGTTTTCGCGGCAGAACAGCGGCGCGTGGCGCCCTTGATGTGGTCTGGCAGCATTGGAGCCACACCCTCGGCGCGGTTAATGTGGAGACCCCGGATCAATCTCTCAACGTTTTGGCCAATGGCTGGCTGCTTTACCAAACCCTGGCCTGTCGGATGTGGGCGCGATGCGCCACCTACCAGTCGGGCGGAGCCTTCGGTTTCCGCGATCAGTTGCAGGACGTCATGGCCCTGATCTATTCCCGACCGCATCTGGTTCGCGAACATCTGCTGCTGGCCGCTTCCCGTCAATTTGCGGAAGGAGATGTGCAACATTGGTGGCATCCACCTCTTGGTCGAGGGGTACGTACGCACTGCTCCGATGATTATCTGTGGTTACCGCTGGCGACCTATCGCTATGTTACCACTACCGGAGACAGGGGGGTGCTGGATGAGTTTGTACGTTTCCTCCAGGGTCGCCCGGTAAACGCCGATGAGGACTCGTATTACGATCTGCCTATCCTGTCGGAAGAACAGACCAGTCTGTATGACCACTGCGTTCGAGCCATAGAGAGAAGTCTCATTTTCGGGGAACACGGTCTGCCGCTGATCGGTTCCTGTGACTGGAATGACGGGATGAACTTGGTCGGCCAACACGGTAAAGGCGAAAGCGTCTGGTTGGGATTTTTCCTGTATGAGGTCCTCATGCGGTTTGCCGAGGTTGCTAATTTGCGCGGCGATATAGCCTTTGTCGAACGCTGTCACCTTGAGGCGGCCGAACTGCAGCGCAACATCGAGGAGCATGGCTGGGATGGACAGTGGTATCGCCGCGCCTATTTCGACGACGGAACACCGCTCGGTTCGTCGGGCAATAGCGAATGCCGGATCGATTCAATTGCCCAGAGCTGGTCGGTACTGTCCGGTGCTGGCGGTGAGGATCGTTCACATCAGGCCATGGAAGCGGTTGACAAGTACCTTGTTCGCCGTGAGCACCGACTGATCCAGCTGCTCGATCCGCCATTTGATAAGTCAGCCCTGAATCCAGGCTACATTAAAGGGTACGTTCCAGGGGTGCGGGAAAACGGAGGACAATACACCCATGCGGCCATCTGGGCGGCGATGGCCTTTGCTCACCTCGGAGACAAGGGGCGCACCTGGGAAATTTTCACCATGATCAATCCGGTAAATCATGGCCGATCGGCAGCTGAGACGGCCGTTTATAAAGTTGAGCCGTATGTCGTCGCCGCCGATGTATATGCCCTTGCACCGCATATCGGCCGCGGCGGTTGGACCTGGTATACCGGTTCGGCGGCATGGATGTATCGGTTGATCATCGAATCACTGCTCGGGCTCCGCCTGGATATCGATAAACTGCATTTTACGCCGTGCCTTCCCCCGGAATGGTCCGGGTTCAAGGTGCATTATCGCTATAGAGAGACAGTGTATCATATCTTCGTTCGGCAATTGTCCGGCGATGCGGATGTCATGGGTGTGTGCGTCGATGGTGAGGATCAAATTGAATTGAGCATTCCTCTTATTGACGACCACAAAGAACACCTGGTCGAGGTGCGTATAGGTATCGAAGTCAAATAGCGTGGGCACTTGGATGGAAAATAATCGGGGTAAGGTAATCGGTTAAGGGTCGGAGATAAACCGAACCTTACCCGATTATGTGATTATTCCTTATTGAATCGGTTTCAATTCAACTCTTCGGTTTTTGCTTCGCCCCTCGCTGCTGTCGTTGGAATAGGCAGGATTTTCTTCGCCGAACCCAACTGCGGTAAGTCGCGGTGCGTCAACATTCTTCTTCGTAAGATAGCTACGCACTGCCTTGGCGCGTCTTTCGGAAAGGGCTTGGTTATAGATGTTGGTGCCGGTGCTGTCGGCATGCCCCTGAATTTCAACTCGCAAACCGGGGTTTTTGGTCATCACTGGAAGGAGCTCATCAAGATAGGGGTAATATTGAACTTTAATTACTGATTTATCGAAATCGAACAGATAATCGGTATTCAATGTCCAACAACCTCTTGCATCAACCTTTGCGCCCAGCGGAGTTCCGGGACATGCGTCGTCAGCGTCCTGTACGCCGTCTTTGTCAGTATCAATAAACTGTTTTGTATCCTGTTTCTGGGTCGACACGGTGGCAACGGCAACCGTCGTAGGAAGGGTATATGCTAAAAGGATCTCGGCAAAGCCTTCACCGGAATAAGCAACACAAACCTTGGTGAAAACGATTTTGCCGTCAATTACCTTTGCATAGTCGACAGCTCCAAGCTTTGCTTTGACGTCTTCAGGTGATAGTTGAAAACCATAGGCGGTGAATATTGAATGATATGCAATCGGCTCATAGGCGATCGGCGTATCATTAAAAACAACCTTGCCATCAATCACCTTGGCATAACTTGTCGGCACACCGGTTACGGCTTCCGGCTTCAATGAGCCACCATACGCTTGCAAAATCTTGTCAAAACTGACGGAACAGAAGGCAGTCGGTGATTTATCATAGACAACCTTACCTCCGGTAACTGTTGCGTAAGCAGATGGAACATTGCCCACAACACGGCCCTCGGATGTCAAGACAACGGCTGCAGCCGGCACTGTAAAAGCGGTAAGGCTCGCTGCGGTTAAAAACGTTAATAATAGGTTCTTCATCTCATTTTCCTCCATGAATTGTGATTGTGTTGCCAAAAGGTTCCAAACATTTGCCTTGAACCACTTGACTATTGGTTTCTCTTTCCCTCCGGCCTTTAATGCCAGGTGGATGGTGCTGATTTTTTCTCGCCCACTGAACTTCTTTAAGCATAAAACATGCCAGTAACTTCTTTAAGCATAAAACATGCCAGTCCGTTTTTATGGATGAAAGTGTCACTCACTGTGCGGGTCAGGTAAGCGTTCAATTCTTGAGTGGTTACCGGCCAATTTTTAATCTATCCCACCGGAATACATTGACAGAACAGCGTGCTTCCAATGACGGTGTGATTCTCGAAATTGAAGGGGACAAATACTTGGAAGGACTGTTCACCATTGAGGTATTTAAATATGACCGGCAAGAAATGACCATGCAGAAGGATCAAGCGACCAGAGGTAATGGTCATATTTGCCCAATCGGTCATATATGACCATTTCAGAGCAGCAAAAGAAACCCAGGCCACATCACTTCTTAAACGATGACTTGCTCGCAAATTTGCTGCCAGACTTGTCTGTTCAGAACAAAAAATCCATTCTTTAACTTTGGCTTCATCGGCAGCAAAATTCATGGTTATATTTAGCCTATGGTCGAATATGACCTCTGGTATCTGATGACAATGGAAGCTCCTGGCTATTTTATAGTAAATTATCTCCACTTATATCAAGATGATGGCTGATATATGTGGGCTATTGGAAGTCTGGTGCAAGAATTGCATAATGAGTAAACAGAAATCATTTTGCATAGATCCACCCTCGACGAAAGCAGTTGTACTTTTTGTCAAGCGGGCCATGCCGAATCGAAAGTAATCGTCCGGAGTGTCATCGGAAAGTTGTGATGAAACTTCCATGAAACCGAGAATTTTTAAAAAATTTAAGGAGCTAGTTATGCCTATAAAAGAAGAGTTCAATAAACTCATGGAAAAGCTGAAGATGGAACGGGATGAGGTAAGCCTGAAGATTCACCTGGCCTCTATGGATGCCAAAAAAGAGTATGAAGAGGCGGAGAAAAAATGGCCTGAAGTGAAAGCCAAAGCGTCGCAAATTGCCGATGATGCTGTGGAAACTTCCGAGGAATTGATCGCCAAAGTCAAGGTCGTAGGAGAAGAGCTGAAAGAGACCTATAGCCGTATTTCCAGACGCCTGTCAAAATAAGGGGTTTCTGGGAGCATTTTCAAGGAGAAAAGACCAATGAAAGTCTCAGATTGGCTGGATGAAAAAGTACGAGAGAAAGTGGATGTTTCGCAAATCGTTTTACCTGCCAATATGGCTTATGATGATGATCCGGATGAAACCATCTTTTTCAAAGAGATGAATCCTTGCGGGCTGTTTTGCACGGAAAACCATCCATTTTCGACGGTTGAACGTTTTGGGCACTGGTATCTCAGCAGAGGTCAAGACAAAAAAGCAGGGATTCATTCATCAGAAATGCAGTGGAAGCTGTTTACAAAGGACAAAAATATTGCTCTGCAAACGGCCCACGAACACATAGAATGAGAAAAGCCTCTTTCTCTCTTAATTGGCTCAACGAGAAACAATAAAGAAACAGCCAGTTCAAGCCCCGTTGCAGTATTTTGAATTTGTAGGTAAGGGGTTGAGTGGCTAAACGTAAAAAACCCACTGATATTATATCGCAATATCAGTGGGTTGATTATTTATTTGGTGCCCCCAAGGGGACTCGAACCCCTGTCGCCGGTCAGGCATGGGAAACGAGCGAATTTCCACCAATTATGTGGGCGTGTTTTACCGGGAAAGGAAGCGGCAGGGAGGACCAGGAACGGAGAAAGTTTACTACCCTGTTTTTAAGCGTGACGGTAAAGTAGTGGAGGCGATTGTCGGGCGGCAGTACCGCGACAACATGACCCCGGCAAAAGCCAATCTCAAACGCGGTGAAATGATCGAAGGCCGGACGGCGACCAGGGTGGAGGAACGGGCGGAGGTAAAAATTAAAGTCTGGACTTTTGCGGCGATCTGGGAAGAATACAAAATTTACCGAACAGAATCCCGGTCTCTCAAAATAGACGATTACCGCTTCAATACCCATATCTGCCCCACACTTGGAAGCAAAGAACCCTCCAGCCTTGTACCGCTCGACGTTGACCGCCTTCGTATCAACCTGATGAAAAAAAGATCACCGCAAACCGTCAAGCATGTAATCGGTATCATCAAGAGGATTGCCGCCTTCGGACATAATAAAGGATTATGCCAAGGACTGAATTTTCGGCCACAGATGCCAGTCGTTGACAATAAGGTGACTGAAGATCTGACCCCGGACCAACTGCACCGACTTACTCGAAGCAATCGATGTTGACGAAAACAAGACCATTGCGGCAATGATGAAAATGGCTCTGGCAACCGGCATGCGACGGGGAGAATTGTTTCGGCTGCAGTGGGAGGATATAGACCTTCACCGTGGCTTTATTCGTATCACCGAAAGTAAAGGCGGAAAGGCCATGGAGATCCCGTTGAACGATGCCACCCGGCACTTGCTTGAGGGCGTGGCCCGGACTTCGAAATATGTTTTCCCTGGGGAAAATGGCGGTCAACGTGTATCGGCGGCAAAAGCATCTAAACGGATCCGGGACCGGGCGGGACTGCCGAAGAGCTTCCGGCCCATGCATGGCCTAAGACATGTTTTTGCAAGTCAGCTTGCCAGTAGTGGACAGGTTGACCTGTATGTATTGCAACGGCTCCTGACGCACAAGTCGCCGGTAATGACTCAAAGGTACGCCCATTTGAGAGATGCAACGTTGCAGGCGGCTTCCGCTCTTGGTGGCGATATCCTGACCAAGGTTATCGAGGAAAAACCGGAGTCGAAAATCATCAAAATGAAAAGATAACTATTTTTGCCGGGCTAGGTTGATCGTGGTGTCTGTAAAGAAAGACTCAACATGTTGCTTATTGTTCAAAAGTTATATACATTGTAAAAAATCGCGGCGGATTATCCTCGAAAACCCCTTTTGTCGGGGCGGTTCGAAATTTTGCGCAGCTACAAATAGAGGATAGTAGTAGTAAAAGGGTAGATTTCTAAGTAACTCGTCGCACTCTGCGCTGGGATATACTTCAGGCTCTAGTCGTCAACACAACTTTAAAGGCTGTGTTACGATTAGAGCCTTTTTTTTTGAAAAATTTCAGAACACGGAGGGAAGCAATGGTGGAAGAAAGCTTGGATACTAAGCAACTGTCTGAAATATTACATGTAAAGCCCAGCACGATTCGGCGGAGCTTGTGCATGAACGGAAATTACCTTAGTTTGAGGCCCATAAAGGTGCCAAATGGAAAGACCTTATGGCCTGGCAAGGAAGCAAAAAAAATAGTGAATGGCGAGGTGGGGCGATGAGGAAGAAAAAATACCCTATTAGCAATCAAGGAGCCAATTGGGCACAAGGATATACCAGCAAAGAAATGTGAAGGTGGAACAATGGAACCATTTTTAAACGAGAAAGAAGTTTCGACTATCACCGGGCGCGCATTACCCACTTTGCGGAAAGACCGGCTCCATGGGCGAGGAATCGCTTACCACAAGGTGGGTCGGCAGGTTCGTTATGCACGTGAAGATGTGTTTGATTTTATGAAAACGTGCCGTGTTATGGTCAAACCCTTACTGACGACGGAGGCATGACCCCATGACGACGCAAAAAAACCCCGGGAACGGCTGGCAGGCCGTCCGGGGCTCAAAACAAAAAACACAGCCACACAATAACACGGCATGTCATATTTTTCAACATGTAGCGCGGCGATGGTTCAAGAACCCGATTGTCCGGCCCGCATGTTGGGAAATGCTCCCGGCGGCGTTGGCGGTCCTTTTGTTGGGTTCGCAATGATTGAGCAACGCACTACTCCCGTAGAAACGGTTTTCGCCACGTTCTCAGTGGCGACCAACAATAAAGGTTTTCTGTCAAAAACCATGAGCATTGACCCTACCACCGGCGCGGTAAAAAAAGGCGGCGCATGCTCGCTGTATAGAGAAGGAACGCGCCTCAACACGGCTCTACTGCAATGCTGGAGGATAACGTCCTAGCCAGCAACGAAAACCAAAAGAAAACTGTTCCTGATGAAATCAATCCTTGATTTCGTCCACTGTAATCAGTTACTTGTATAGACTCCAAAAAATCGTGGGGAATTCTTTATCTCGTCAGACGAGCACACGGCATTAACCTTGTTGTGCGTGTGCCAAATCGATCGATGAAAAAGTTTGAGACAGTTGTCAAATTGCTACAATGATTCGACTTGAAGACCTGAAACCCAATGCAGCAATCCGCGGTCTCCTGCCCGACAGCCTGGTCACCGTCGTCTCCGTCCAGTGTGGTTCGGCTCCGAGGCACTGGAACTCACCTACAAGGCACCAAGCGGCAAGGTAGCCAAAGAACTCCTCTACCGCAGTGATGAACACCGGTTCGACCTGGTTGAACAGTACTTTGTCCACCTCGTCATTGATTACGAGTCTTCGATATTTTGCTACGCATACAAAATGATACATCAATATCGAAACATTATGACTTTTACGAATCAGATCTCCCATGGATCTATTCGTAATACAACTTTACTTTCGCCGCAAGCGGCGGGGGTATTAAACCCGAGCTACGCAATTAAGACATTCTGCCCCAATTGGAAGAAACTCAGTTGCAAAGGCTGTTTTACCTGCTCCATTAGGACCAGCCAGAATGTAACATTTTTTTGTCAAAATATTTGTCCTTTACTCTGCCTTCACCGAATCGCAAAAATGCACCGGGTTATCCGGTGCATTTGGTTGTTAGTAAAACTTGGCTCTTGTAGAATGTCAACAAGTCAAGCCTGAACCCGAATCCATGTTTATTAGGGTGGAAAGTCTGTTACTTCAATTGCTCAGCCGTAATGCCCATGGCCCTTGCCAGTTTTTCCCGTGTCGCCTTGCGGGCCTTGTGTTCGCCGGATTCGATCTGTGAAAGTGCCGCTTGTGTGATGTCGGCACGTTTCGCCACTTCAGCTTGGGTGAGCCCAAGATGTTCACGCCATGCGCGAAATGGCGTTATCTCGCCCTCAATAACTGCTCCCACCACCTCGTTGGGGATAAGCCCGGCAATGACGGATGTTTGTTTGACCCAACGGCTATACGGGATGACCACGAAGGCAGGGTTGCCGGCAGTGTCTTTGATGATCTGGTAATCAGTATGTATGTTCATTTCTTCTCTTAACTTCCTCGATAGATATGACCTTCACGGCCCCGTCAAATTCGAAAATTATGCGCCAGTCACTGATGCGGAGGCGATAGCCGTACTCATGCTTCGTAAGGCGCTTGACATTCCGGCAATTGGGGAAAATCAGTCAATTGCTGAGCCTCTTTGTAGATATGCTTTCGAGTTGGTGAATCCTTGATTTTCCGCAATTGTCTGAATACCTTTTCGGTCCAGTGAATTGTATTCATAACTAAAAATAAGATAAATATAAGATAAAGTCAAGGATGCTTCTCAGAGATCATATAGTGAATGCGATATGTGAAGTCGTTGATCCTTCTTCTCTTTTTCTACAATAATTTTGAGGTGAAAATTAAAATTGTGCCCTAATATTAATGGAATTCGGTAAACTGTCCCCCGAATTCCCCCCTGAAAAATGGAGGATAATCATGGAAAAATCAGCAACAATACGCGCCAGAATTCAACCTGAGCTGAAAGACAAGGCTGAGCATATATTCCACAAGCTGGGACTCAGCACCACGCAAGCCATTACCTTGTTTTATACCCAGGTGGAATTGAGGAAGGGGTTGCCCTTTGATGTTGCCATCCACAATGAGATCACACTTCGGACACTCGAAGATACAGATGCGGGACATGGTTTGACTGTTTGCGAAGTTGCCGAAGGTATGTTCAAAAAACTCGGTATCTGATGCCCAAGCCAAAATATACAGGGCAGTTCGAGAAAGATATTAAGCGGGTAAAAAAATGAGGGAAGAATCTTGATAAGTTGAAAATCATCATTCGTTCCCTGGTCGCGGAAGAACCGCTTGATTCTCTCCGTCGGAATCATAAACTGATCGGCAACTGGACAGGACGCCGGGAATGACACATTGAATCCGATTGGCTGTTGATTTACAAAGTCGAGCTCGATTGCATCCTGTTTGAGCGCACCGGAACACATTCTGACTTATTCCAAAAATAAAGAAAAAAAGGGCACCCATTAAAAAGCCTTTTTCACCTCTCGCTCGCTCGTCTTCTCGGCCGTGGATTGAAAGCCAGATGGAATCAGTCAAGGAAATCCTCACGATTTGATCTTCAGATGCCGTCTGAAGATATCGGCCGGCAGCGGGGCCACCGAGAAAAATGGCAGATTTGTTTTTGACGCGCGCTTCAGCCTGTCAGAAAAGATAATTCTTTTTTTACGGTTTATTATTCCTTGATTTCCACCTCCTCTTGACCTATATTAAGGTCATAAAAAAAGTCAAAATAAGGGGCTTAATTATGAAGGCATTTTCAGTCTCAAAAGACATTGTCCCAATTGCAGAGTTCAAGAAAAACATCTCGCAATGGTTCAAAAAACTCCAGAATGCGAAACATCCCTTGATTATTACGCAGAACGGGAAGCCCACCGGTGTTTTATTATCACCAATCGACTATGACGAATTAGTCTATAAAAAGGCCTTTCTTGATTCCATAGGACGGGGGATAGCGGATGCCGATGATGGAAAATTGTACCTTGCTGAAGAGGTCAAGGCATCATTAGCCGCGAGAAGGAGCAAGGGATAGCTCCCGATGAAAATATTTTGGACACAAGAATCTCTTGATCAATTATTTGACATTGAAGAGTATATTTCGAGGGATAGCCCGGAAAGAGCGGCAAGGTTTGTCAATCAGCTTATTGAACACGGGGAATTATTGGCTGAAAACCCTCGTTTAGGCCGGAAGGTACCGGAAGTTGCTCAACCCGCCATAAGAGAGTTACTATTCAAAAAGTATCGAATTGTTTACAGGCTCAATGAAGAAAGTATTGAAATACTCACTGTTTTTGAGGGACATATGCTCTTGCGGATCGACGAAACTGATTTATAAATAGAAAAAAAGAAGGTCACCTCACCCCCTAAAAAGCCCTTTTCACCTCCCGCTCGCTCGTCTTCTCGGCCGTAGATTGAAGGCCAGATGGAATCAGTCAGGAAATCCTCACGTTTTTATCTTCAGATGCCGTCTGAAGTTATCGGCCAGCAGCGGGGCCACCGAATAGACATCCAGCAGGTCATCAATCTGAACGACGGGAACGGTATCAGAGCCAATCACCCTGGCAATGGGACTGTTCTTAAAACGTTCCCGGGCATTGCCTGCCATAACCAGATGGGTGGCCATGACCGCCACCAGCACCGCCCCAGCATCCAGGCAACGCTGGGCCGTCTGGATGATGGAGTCGCCGGTGCGAAGGTGAGGTGATAGGTGATAGGGTGATAAGTAGTCGCTTTCTTCGGGTTTCCTAAAAAAGGCCCTTCCAATGAAGAGCCGTCCGATAAGATGCATCAAAACTACCCTTTCAAGGCAACTTTGGCAATTATTTTTACACTGCAACCAATAAACTGGCATGGGGCCAAGATCGCCAAGACCTTTTCAGCAAAAAACAGGCATTATTCTCCGAAATTTGACAACAGTATCCCGCAACAGACGATTATCATGCCTGCACATCGATGAAAGTTTCCTCATATTCAGGCCAGCCATCATCGAAAGGTTCGACAACTATTTCCGAACATTTCTTTGGCGGTGCCGGTGGTCCGCGTTTTTTTCTGTGTGCCCTTACTCCTTCACGTTCCCGGTGTTTGGTGATCAGGTTTGTGCCGCTTCCTTCATGATCAGTGCGGTGGAGACACTCATGTTTTCATCGAGAAAACCTTCTTGGCTTGTTGTGGTCGACAGATCTCGACGATCAGGCGGTCGCAGCCTCGCTCATGGTTTTGCCCATTAAAAATTTGATTGGCATCGTCTTCCGCTTAATGCCTCTTTTGATCATCCCCCGATTGCTCGTCCATGCCCTGCATCATCGGGCACTTCATCATGGATTCTCCCCCCATCTGCATATGCCGCATCATATGTTGCATCATCTCCCCCTGCATCTTTTCCATGCGTGCATGCATGGCCGTCCTTTGCTCCACTATGGAGGTGAGAACGGCGGTCATCAGCATCACCTTCTCATTCTTCGGCGCTTTGTTCATCTTGGCAACCTGCGCGGTGAGTTCGGCGTCCTGCGCCTTCATATCCGCCATCATTTTCTTTTTCATTTTTGCCATCTCCGTGCAGCGATCCATCATCTTGGCCTCTGCCATGCTTTTCTCCTGCTCAGATGCGACGGATTGGGATGGCACAGAAGACATGCCCACCGAACCGGCATCTGCGCGATGTCCAGAACAACCAGTGAGAGCTCCCGTGGCCAAGATTACAGTCGATATGAGGATGGAACGGATGATTAAACCGGTAACCATTTGCTTTTTCATTTTTTTCTCCTCTTTTGTTTGTTGTTTTGCTTCGCTGTTGACGTCATTGCCGGCAGCAAGGTTGAGAAATTTCTTCAGCTGTTCTTCCACAATTTACCAATGCCCCACGTACACAGACCGAAAACGACGACCAACATCGCGACGGCTATGGCTTGATTGCCGAACAGATCCGTCAGGGTAATCTGACCCACGTTGGTGGGATCGTATAAGAGGGGGACCAGGATCTCGTGCAAATGGGCGAAAAGGGCTGCGCCGGCCAATCCGCCAAGCAGGGCGAAGACCGCATCCATGCGTCCCTCACCGGCGGCAGCCCAGGTGGTGCCGGGACAGTAGCCGGTCAGCCCCCAGCCTATGCCGAAGATCACTGCCGCCAATCCGGTGGCCACAATGCTGGTGGGCAGCGGCAGGACGCGGCCGACGCCGACCGACTGAAGCCCGAAGAGGCCCACGGCGGACAAGGCTACCGCCAGGAGCATAAAACGAGGAATATCCGCGTCCAGCATCAGGTGCGATCGGGCCATCCGATGGGCATCGGTGGCGCCGACGCGCTGAACG
>JBBQVT010000020.1:0-41205 GCA_038211245.1 Desulfobulbales bacterium
GCTGCCTTGGACGTCAAGTCCGAGTCTTTCGGCGTACTCCTGGTCAATCACCGACATGGAGGCGCCGCTGTCGAGCACCCAGTATTGCCTGTCGTCGCCAATGGTGACCGGCAGATAGATAAGATTTTCTATGAATTCAAAAGGGAGCGAGGCGGAGGATTCGCCGTCCCGGAAATGGTAGCCTTTCTCTTTCTGTGGCGGCAAAAAAAGCTTTGAATCGACATCTTGGTTGCTGGTGTACACGGTGGTCCAGGTTTCTTCAGTCTTTTCCCAGGGATGAAAGGTAGTGTGCTGATGCAAGGACATGAGAATGCCGTCCACCTCTTGATAATCGTCGTAAACGCTCTCTATCTCCATGTCCGGCTGGTGGTTCAGGGAACGGACCATGAGCATGCTTTCTTTATCAAAAAAGAAGTGTGCACGATCAGTGTTGATGCTGTTGCTGAGTATAACCTCGTAACAGGGGCGGTCTTGGATGGTGGCTATGCCGGCAAAGGCCATGATAAAATTGGACGACTGCCGGTCGAGGTGCTCATATCGGTCGAGGAGTAAGCTGATGCGCCTGCGTTTCAAAGTCTCTTCATCCCTGACTATGAGCTGCTGCCCATTGGTGTCGAAGAACCAGGAAAAATCGCCGCTATCGCCCTCAATCTGGGAAATGATCGAATAATCCTCTTCGGTTCGATATTGCAGTGGGCGGTTTTCCCAATGTTTGAAGGTCCCCTGCAGGCCGTCATAGTGGACCCGGCCCTCGCTGTAGCTATTGATGACGCTCTTGAGACGCACAAGGCCACCGACCGCCTCGTAGTGACGGTGCAATATCTCATAGGGGTCGGAGAGGTCAGCGCTTTTGCCGGTCCCTGCCGTCAAAAGGACGAAGAGAAGAAACAGAGAGACCTTGATGGTCCGAGCTTTCGATGGGGTGCGGCGCATTGTTTTTAGCCTTTACCGAACCATCACCTCTACCCGTCGATTTCGGGGCTCGGCAATGTTGTCGGCGGTGGGAATGAGCGGGTTGCCTTCGCCATGATAGATGATAGTCATATCCTTTGTACTGACGTTTTCAGCGCGGAGGAGATCGTAGACCAGTTGCGCCCGTTCGAGTGACAGTTTGCGGTTGTATTCGTCGCTCCCTGTCCGGTCGGTATGACCGATTACCGAGATGTCCCGGGATTCGCGTTTCTTGATGCTGGCCGGTATATTGCCAACAAGGTTTTTCGATGCATCGGTCAATTCGTTCGAATTGAACTGGAAATAGAGGAGGAAACTCTCAGGCATGAGGGGCTGCACCGCCAGTGCGTCTTCAAATATCAGTTGCGTGTCCTCCTTGCTGATCGGCGCCGGTGCGGAAGGGGGGGTGTTCCGGTTGCCGATGTAAATGGCCTTGCCTTCTTCGCTGAGCACCTCAGAGCCTTTGTCGGTCCCAACCTTCAGGGCACCGACCGAACCGTCGTTTGCCGGGCTGAGGACGATGAAATTTCCCTTGGATCCACAACCGGCAATGATGATAACTGCAACGAGTACGATGAGGCTTTTCCAGTTCATAGGATTCTCCATTTTCGGAGGTGAAGATTTTTTTGGAACTGCTACCAAAGAGTGCGTAATTTTTCCAGCCATTTTGGCATTTGCCAAAGGCTTATTCAGCGAACCTTGCCTTGAAGCTGGTTTCTTCCTTGAGCATGCTGATTCGCCCGACCGGGGTATCCAGTTCAACTGCATGCGGTGCCAATTTGCCAAGTAATCCCGACTGGTAGACAAAGGTGCCATGCTGCATATTGAGGCGCATGGCATATTCGTTGGTGGCTGGGGCAAAGGTGTATTTTTCCAGGGAAACCCGGCTGATCGGCCCCATGGAGATGAGGGTATTGTCCTCAAGAAGTATTCCGATCGCTCCATCCGAACCGGTAAGGATCGTATCGCTCTGATAAATGCGGTCATTGGGAAACGCCGGTTTAGTCTTGCCATCTCTCAGGATGGAGACCAGGCCTCGAATTCCTTTGACCTTGCCGACCACCCTTTGTTCAGCAAAAGTCGGAAGAGGCAGGGAGCAGAACAGCAAAACAGCCAAAAACCAGGTAAAGGCAATCTTTTTCATCACAGTTCTCCCTTTTCAGGTATATCTTTGGCGCCGTGTACGTGAGATGTTCGGATATGGAATCAGAACCTTGGAACGGGTATTGGCCCCCAGAACCTTGGGTCGGGTTTTGCTGCCGCTTCACCCGTCGAAAGTTGCAGTTGATTGAGACTTTTTTCGGCATAGCCCTTGAGCTTTTGATGAGGGGCTTCGCTTGCCACCTTGCTCAGAGTTGCTTTATATTTGCTTTGGCCGGATTCCCCCAAGGCCTTGCAAAGCCAGGACAAGGTGTCAATCCGGTCATCACGGTCATTGGTAGTCATTTGATATCCTTTCAGCAATACTCTTTCCACTGCGTCGAGCACCACCGTGTCGCGGAGCTTCGCCTTGACCATCAACTGGGCGGCTTCCTTTTGTTCCTTGCTGTTGTTTGCGTCAATCATCCGCAGGTATTTGCTCTGTTCGGATGTCAGTTGGCTACTCTGTTGTGGTTGTGGTGATTGCTGCAGTGGCGGTGGCGGCGGTGGTATGAAGATATCTTTCTTCCCTTTTGTGGTTGGCCTTGCAGGCGACTCATCGGGCGCGGCGCCGGCTGCAGTGAGGGTCATTGAGAAGATTTTTTCTTCATTTTTCTCAACGGTAACCCATTCTTTTGCCGTTTTGAAACCTGTTGCAGTGGCCTCAATATGATACGGTCCGGGGTCGAGAACCATACCCGGCTCGTATGCCTGGGAGATGTTGAGGACACGGACCTTGGCATTGGCGGGCGAGACGGTTACGGTGAGTTTTGCTTTCTTGGGGCTGGTGTCGATCAGGCTTTTCACCAGCTGGCTGTAATCAACGGAGCCGGGACTGGTCTCTTCATCGATTTTGGCGGTGCAGATTTTCTGGGCAACACTGGTGACGGTGACTTTCCCTGTCTCAATGCGCTCGACATCGAGAACCTCCCCGGTTTTCGGATGCTTTATAACCTGACCTTCCTTAAAAACGATAAAGCGCATGCCGGTTTTCACACCGGTGCGAACACCTAAATCCAAGGTAACCGAGTCGCCGTTTCGATTGACCACATAGCCTTCAAGCGGAAAATTTTTGATAATTTTTGCCGACATCTCTATCACCATATCCTGGAGGGTAGCGGTGGCGGCACTTTTAATATTTTCGGCAGCGATAATGGAGGCGCTTTCAACATCAATGATCCGGGCGTTAATCTCGGTGACTTCCCTTAATTTCATGACGGAGCCGCTAATGATAACCTTGACCCCAAGAAGCTTGCCTATCTGGGTGGCGCTGGTGGCGTCGATGATCCCGGACATGGCAAGCTTCTGCTCGCTGAGAATCTTTTCCAGCATCCTTCTCTCCACCACGTCGAAGCGGCCTTCGCGGACCATGGCGGTGATGAACCACTCGGCGACAATCGTTCCCATATCTTTGTTATCGAAGTTTTCCCCCTGCAGTTGGAAATCGAGAACGGCAATTTTGGTTTTGCTGAATTCGGCGGAGGCGCAGATGGGCATGAGTAGAGAAATTGTAAGAAACAATAAGATCTTAAATAAACTACTCATGAATAACTCCTGTGCCTAGTGAAAGGTGAAGCCTTTTTTTCGGAAAGAGAGTGTTTTTCCAACTTCATCTCAATTGAATTATCGAATTATTGTAAATTCAAGGCAATTCGATTACCCGTGACATTGGTGACCGCCAGTTTGCTATCGTCAACAACCTTGCTGTCCACCCGGTCACAGAAGGTTTCGACGCTTCCTTTAAAAAGAACGGAGAGTTCCAGTTTGCCGCTGCCGAAGTTTCTCTTGGTAACCGAGACAACCCCTTCAGTATCTTCCAGCACCTTAGCTGCACTTTTTTGTAGGCCGTAACTTTTTACGCCGGAGATTATGATATCATAATTAGCTCCGTTGTTGACGGTATCCTGGAATGAGGTGACTATCGCCTCGAAAAGTTTTTTGTCCATGAGAGACGTTGCCGCTTTGGCGGCTGCCTGGGATTTGGCAATATCATCGGCGATATGAACCGCCGCCCCGGTTGCCGATTTGGTCGCAACAATGCGGCCGTTCGAGCAGTTGACAACCTTTACCGTAAGGCTCGCTTGGCCGGATTTCATACCGGAGTCCTTGAGCACCTCATTTGCCAGAAGGCTCTTACGAACAGTCCCTACTACCACGTATTCCGCGCCATTTTCCGCACCGAGTTTAGCGGCAGCCACCGGGTCGCCTTCTACGGCCTTGCGGATAAACGGATCATCTTTTGCCATCAGGGCCGCTGCCTGGGCCGGGTCGATCAGCTCAAAACCTTTGCCTTGGAGATAATCGATAATAGTGCTTTCGGCGTTCTGCCCGCCTTCTTCTTGAATAAGGACCATGGTTCGGGGTTTATCCATGGAAATGAGGAGAATTTTGAGGGCCATCAAATCGGCGGTAATCGAATCTAAGGAGACGACCGCACTGATTTTGACGTACCAGGTGTCGCCTTTCTGTTCCTCTTTAATGGCGGTATAACTGCGAACAGAACCAAAACTCTGGGTGATGACTTTGTCTTTTTTCAGCATGAAGTTCTCGACCTCGGTCTGAGAGCTGAGGACGATTCCGATGCCTTCCTCGACCGCCGCTCTTTTTGCCTGCAGGAGGGCCTCCTGTTTGGATGCGCCGGAGCCCTCGGCAGTGATGGTTTTATCGCCGCTCGACTTTGCTCCGGTGACTTTTGCTCCTGTTGGCTGGGCAGCGAATAGCACGCTTGGGATGAGAAGCAGAACGCAAATTAGTGACAGCAAGAGGTCTTTCATGCTTCGACTCCGTATTGGGTGGTTATTGGGATAAGGCTTGGGAAATGAATATTATTAACCAACAAATAGCATATTATTTATAGCATAAAAAAACAATGATCATCTATTTTATTTAAGTCTCGTTTGATCTCTGATCGTCTAGGTCGAGGGGGGCTACCTGTTCGTTTTGTCTGAACCGGACAGGCCGCTAAGCCGTCGTTCAAAACTAAATTTACCAACAGGTGCTGAAACCGAAAGGTATCGAACCGAAAAGGATCATGAACGTCGAATGTCACCGAACAGAGCATGGTTGCCGCTCGTCCGGCAATTGTCTAGGGAATGTTTATGAATCGAAACCCAAATATGGAGTGTCACCATATTCTCTCTTGTTTCCAGCCACACGAAGATAAATGGGTTGCACTGCGTTGGCGAGTTCGATAATGTGAACCTCTTGAAATTGAGGCATGAAACGGGAGAAGGGATCGGGGTAATTTGCGGCGGCCTGTTGACAAAATTTTCGGCAGATATGATTTTCAGTACAAAAGGAGTAACTTATGGTAAAAATAGGGATAATCGGTGGGTCAGGACTTGAAAATCCGACTCTCTTTCAAGACCCTCAGATCCTCGAAGTAGACACCCGATACGGGCAGCCTTCAGCACCCCTTGTGACTGGTAAAATCAGCGGCGTTGAGGCCGTTCTTCTGGCGAGGCATGGCAGTGAGCATCAGTACAGTCCTACCCAGGTCAACAACCGTGCCAACATTATGGCGATGAAGGAGGTCGGTGTCAGCCATATCATCGCCACGACGGCCTGTGGCAGCCTCAGACAGGAAATTGAGCGGGGGCATTTGGTGATTCTCGATCAATTTATCGATTTTACCAGATTCCGCAAAAACACCTTTTATGATTCCTTTGAATCCGGTGCCCATCATACCGCCATGGCCCATCCTTTTGCCGAGGAGTTACGGGAAAAACTCCATACCGCAGCGCAGGCTCTGCAACTGTCGGTCCATGCCCGGGGCTGCGTTGTGACCATTGAGGGACCACGTTTTTCAACGGTGGCAGAGTCGAAGATGTTCCGATTGTGGGGGGCCGATGTTATTAACATGTCCACTGCTCCGGAAGCGATGCTGGCAAACGAAGTTGGCATTCCCTATGCGGCGGTGGCTATGTCAACCGATTATGATTGTTGGAAGGAAGATGAAGCACCCGTGACTTGGGAGGAAATTTTAACGGTTTTTCGCAAAAACGGTGATAATGTCACTGGATTGTTGGTTAAGGTAATTGAAACGTTTAACAAATAGGTAAAACAAGAGGGGAGCAATGGATTTAAAAAAATGTGTGCGAAGTATCCCGGATTGGCCGATTAAAGGAGTGATTTTCCGTGATTTGACGACCCTTATGAAGGATCCCGAGGCCTTCAAGGAGTCCTGTGATATTCTTGTTCGGCGATACCGCGATATGAAAATCGACAAGATTGTCGGCATCGATGCCCGTGGTTTTGTCTTTGGTGCGGTCCTCGCCTACCAATTAGGGGTAGGTTTTGTTCCTGTCCGGAAGAAGGGCAAACTTCCCGCGGAAACGGTGGAGGAATCCTATTTCCTGGAATACGGATCAGGAACCTTGGAAATTCATAAAGATGCCATCGATCAGGGCGATAGGGTGGTCATTGTCGACGATCTTATTGCCACAGGCGGCACGGTCGGCGCCACTGTCCAGCTGGTCAGGGGACTTGGCGCCGACATCCTTGAATGCGCTTTTCTTATTGAGTTGCCGGATCTCAAGGGTCGTGAGAGAATTGCCGATTGTAAGATTTTTGCAATGATGGAGTTTGAAGGAGATTAAGCCGTCCTGTTTGATTACTCATATTGGTGACTTGATGCCCATCTGGGTCGAGCCATAGCTCTGGCTTCTGTCTACAACCGCTTGCATCGGCATAATTGACGGAAACTTGCACCAGACAAGAGCCACCCCAAATCAGATGCTTTGATTATATTCTTACAATTTGCTCTCAAGTATGGAATTTATGTGAGGGCCGCTGTAAAAAGATTGACAAATGTTGTTGGTTGGGTCAGGATAAAAAAGCGATTGAGCGCTTGGTCGGAATTTTGTGAAGCGTTTTTCTCCCGGCCCAATCCCCTACAAGGGGTGATACGTTCCTTCATGAAATTCATCCAAAAAACAAGAAATGAATTTCTCAGGTACCAATATGCAAGACCATAAAAGTGTCAAACACCCACTGTGTGACTGAAATTCCATGAAGGGCAAGAAGTGTAGATTGCCGACGGGATTTTAAGCCACCTGAACATTGAGGAAAAAATATGAAAACAGCGGTAATTGTCAGTGCTGTACGGACTCCTTTCGGCAGTTTTGGCGGGACCCTCAGTAAGATTGGCGCCACCGACCTTGGGGCCATGGTTATCAGAGAGGCGGTGATCCGTGCCGGGATCGACAAGAAACAGGTGAACGAATGTATCATGGGTATGGTGCTGCCCTGCGGTTATGGCCAGAATCCGGCCAAGCAGGCGGCCATCAAGGCTGAGCTGCCGCAGGAGGTTGAGGCGATAACCGTCAACAAGGTGTGCGGTTCGTCACTGAAAGCCGTCATGCTGGCCGCCCAGGCCATCCAGTGCGGCGACGCCGATGTGGTCGTTGCCGGCGGCATGGAAAATATGAGTATGGCCCCATATTACCTTGAAAAAGCCAGATTTGGACACCGCATGGGACCGGGCAAGATTGAAGATCATATGGTCCATGACGGTCTATGGGATATCGTCAACGACTTTCATATGGGCATGTCCAACGAGTTCATCTGCGAAAAATGGCAGGTGAATAGAGTCGATCAAGACAGGTTCGCCGAAGAGTCATACAGTCGGGCGCTTAAAGCCGTTCGCGACGGCGTGTTTAAAGACGAGATACTGCCGGTGCCCATCCCCCAGAAAAATGGCGTGATAAAACTGTTTGCCGATGACGAATGTCCGGTCGAGACAAGCTATGAAAGCCTGCAGAAAATGCGTCCGGCCTTTAAAAAAGACGGGGTGGGAACGGCCGGCAATGCCTCGATCATCAGTGACGGTGCGGCAGCGCTAGTATTGATGAGCCGAGAAAAGGCCATGGAGCTGGGCTGCCATATCATGGCCGAAATCGGTGCCCAGGCCTCGGCAGGGATTGAATTGCGCTACGTGCTTATGGCGCCGATTCTGGCAGTGCCTAAGGTTTTGAAAAAAGAAGGGATATCCCTTGCCGCAATTGATCTTTTTGAGATAAATGAGGCCTTCAGCGGAACATCCGTGGCCATCAACCGGGTATTGGAACTCGATTCCGCCAAGGTCAACGTCAACGGCGGCAGTGTCGCCATCGGCCATCCGATCGGTGCAAGCGGCGCCCGACTGCTGACCACCCTCCTCTATGCGATGGCCAGAAGGGATGCAAAACGAGGGATTGTCGCACTCTGTCTTGGCGGTGGTGAGGCGGTGGCAATGGTTGTTAAACGATAAGGCAATTAAAAGGGATAAGGACAAAGCAATGGCAAAGGCAATCGAAAAATTCGGGGTAATAGGCGCCGGCCAGATGGGCGCGGGGATCGTTCAAGTTGCGGCAACCAGCGGGCTCAAGGTTTTGATGAGCGACATCAAAGAGGAATTCACCCAAAAAGGGTTGGCAGGCATTGCCAAAAATCTTGCCCGGAGTGTTGAAAAGGAAAAAATCAGTGCAGCTGAGCGCGATGCGATCCTCAGGCGGATCAGCACAACTACCAACCTTGCCGATATGGCGAGTGTTGATTTTGTTGTCGAGGCGGCGGTTGAGCGGCAGGATCTCAAATTCAAAATCTTTCAGGATCTCGATACGTTTTGTCCGCCGCATACGATTCTCTCCACCAATACCTCTTCCATCCCCATCGGCCGGATAGCCGCCCAGACGAAAAGGCCGGACAAGGTTATCGGCATGCATTTCATGAATCCGGTACCGGTGATGAAGCTGGTTGAGGTTATCAAAGCGCTGGCAACCAGCAAAGAGACCTTTGATATTACCTGGGAGCTTTGTAAAAAATTTGCTAAGACCCCGGCGGAAGCAAATGATTTTCCAGGTTTTATCGCCAACAGAATCCTTCTGCCGATGATCAATGAGGCAATTTTCTGTCTGTACCACGGGGTTGGCAAGGTCGAGGATATCGATACGGTTATGAAGCTTGGCATGAACCATCCGATGGGGCCGCTGGCCCTGGCCGACCTGATCGGTCTGGATACCTGTCTGGCGATCATGGAGACCCTCCATGATGGTTTCAAGGATTCCAAATATCGACCCTGTCCGCTGCTCCGTAAATATGTTGAGGCCGGTTGGCTGGGAAAGAAGACCGGCAAGGGGTTTTATCAGTACTGAGAAGAAAAAGATCAGGGTGCAAGCTGAGCAACTAAGCCGTTGTAAAAAAATAACATGGCCAAAGGAATGGCCGGAACGGTATTAGGAGCCGTAACAAAATGGGTTGACATGCCCATATTTTGTAACGGCTCCTAAGCTACGGAGGAAGTATGCGACTTACCCATAAAAACGTTCCAGCCCCTGAGCTTGCGGCAAGAATTGCCAAATTGCAGCAGGCCATCGCCGGAAAAGGCCAGGATGGTGCCCTGATTCTGCAAAAAACCGATCTTTATTATTTCTCCGGCACCTCGCAGCAGGGTTGGCTATATGTGCCTGTCCAAGGCAAGCCGATTCTTATGGTCTTTAAGGAGTACGAGCGGGCGCTTGCAGAATCCGCTCTTGAAGAAATAGTATCGCTTGTCGGCATTAAAAAGATGCCCGAGATTCTGGCCGGTTACGGGTATCCGTCGCCCGTCGTTCTCGGCATGGAACTGGATGTCCTGCCGACCAACCTTTATTTTCAGTATCAGCAGATCTTTGGAAAGGCCAAAATCGTCGACATTTCCCATGAAATTCGGCTGATCCGGGCCGTGAAGTCGGAGTTTGAGATCGCCAAAATGCGGGTCTCGGCGGAGCTTTCCGACAAGGTCGCGGCGCGGGTGCCGGAACTGCTGGAAGTTGGTAAGACCGAGGTGGCCTTGGCGGGCGAGCTTGAGAGCTATGCGCGCAGTCTCGGCCATCAGGGCATTGTCCGCATGCGCATGTGGGGCAGTGAACTTTTTTACGGGCATCTGATGTCCGGCGATGCGGCGGCGGTGCCCAGCTATCTCGCCTCTCCCACCGGCGGGGCCGGGGTCAGCGGTGTCATCGGCCAGGGTGCCGGTTTTAGGAAAATCGGGGCCAGGGAGCCGGTTCTCGTCGATTATGTCTTTGCCCTCGACGGCTATATCTCGGACCATGCGAGGATATTTTCCATCGGCCCGGTATCCGACGCCTTACAACAAGCCCATGCAGCGATGCTTGCCATCCAGGAAGAGCTCAAAGGGCAGGCAAAACCCGGTGTTATTACCGGTGAGCTCTATGACCTGATGATTGCCCTGGCCGAAAAAAAGGGCTATCAGGATAATTTCATGGGGGTAGGGGACAGGAGGATTCGCTTTACCGGCCATGGCGTCGGATTGGAACTCGACGAGTATCCTTTTATCGCCAAAGGGCAGAAGCTCCCCCTCCAGGTCGGGATGATTATTGCCCTTGAACCGAAGACGATTTTTCCAGGCGTGGGTGTTGTCGGCATCGAAAACACCCATCTGGTAACCGAGCATGGCCTGGAACCGTTAACCCGATTTTCCGATGAGATAACCGTCCTGCCTGAAGTGCAGAGCGTTTAATAAAAATGGAGAAGGAAATGAGCGAACCTGCCGGAAAAGCCAGTGAACTCAATCACCAGGACACTGCCCGCTTTATCGTTGACATGTTTCATCGTACCATTTTGCACCATGGCCTGTGGTTTGCTGAGGTAAAGCACCAGATGGGGATGGAACAGGCATTGCCCCTACTGACGGCGGCTGCCGGCAAGAGCATGGCCATCCAATTGCGCCATATGGCTGAGCTTTTCGGTTTTACCATGGTTGACGGTGTACCGTCGTTTCTTCTGGAGATGGAGCCCGCGAAACTGCAGACACTTAAGGACCGCATGGCGAAGAACTGGCTGGCCAATGACGGCGTATGGTTCCAGACCGTTGAGAAGGCCGGAGGGATGAACGAGGCCAAGCGCTGCAACGATTCCTGCTGGGGCCAATTTTCCCCCGTCGAGGCCCATATGATTGGTGAATTTCTTGGCTTATCGGCAAGCCCCGGTCTTGCTGGACTGAAAAGGGCACTTGGTTTTCGGATGTATGAAAGCATCAACGTCCAGTCGATTGTCGAAGAAACCGCCACGAGCTTTGTCTTTCAGATGAACCATTGCCGCGTGCAAGAAGCCAGGAAACGCAAAGGACTTGAAGATTACCCTTGTAAATCCGGGGGGCTTGTTGAATATTCGTATTTTGCCAGGGCGATAGATAAAAGAATTCGTACCGAATGTCTGGGCTGTCCACCGGACAGCCACCCCGACGAATGGTACTGCGCCTGGAAATTTTCCTTGGAGTGTTCCAAAGAAATTGAACAAAACAGCTGATTACAACCTGGAGAGAAAAAATGGAGTTCAATAATGTATTGGTAGTAAAAGAAGAGGCCATTGCCACGGTCACCATCAACCGGCCGAAGGCTCTGAATGCCCTGAACCGCGACACCCTGCTTGAGTTACGACATTGCTTTAAAGATATAGCCGAAGACCGCAGCATACGGGTGGTTATCATCACCGGGGCCGGTGAAAAGGCCTTTGTCGCCGGCGCTGACATTTCCTTTATGCAGGGCCTTGATCCAGCCGCCGGCAAGGCCTTCGGCAAACTTGGCCACGAGGTTCTGCGGACCATCGAAAATCTGTCGCAACCGGTGATTGCCGCAGTCAACGGCTTTGCCCTTGGTGGCGGCTGTGAGCTGGCGCTTTCCTGTGATATCAGGATGGCTGCAAGTAACGCTCAATTTGGTCAGCCTGAGGTAAATCTCGGCATTATCCCCGGGTTCGGTGGCACCCAAAGGTTGCCCCGCACAGTGGGCAAGGGAATGGCCAATGAACTGATTTTTTCCGGCAATATTATCGATGCCGAAGAGGCATGTCGCATCGGTCTTGTCAACCGGGTCTTCGCCCCGGAAAACTTGATGATTGAATGTCGCGCCCTGGCTCTGAAAATTGCCACCCGTGGGCCGGGAGCTGTGCGGCTTTGCAAGGAAGCGGTAAATAACGGTCTGGAGATGGATCTGAACCGCGCCTGTGTTTATGAAGCGGATCTCTTTGCCCAGTGTTTCAGCAGCGCCGATCAGAAAGAGGGGATGAATGCGTTTCTTGAAAAACGAGCCCCGAATTTCCAGGATAAATAGCAGTGTCGATTGGGGGATATCTATGAATTTTGATTTAACCGAGGAACAGAGGCTGATCCAGGACACCGCCAGAGACTTTGCCGCCGCCGAACTGGAACCGGCCGCTGCCGGCCTTGACCGTGGCGAGGATGACCGGATTTTTTATAGCAATCTGGCAAAGCTTGCCGAGCTTGGCTTCATGGGCCTGAATATCGGTGATGCCTATGGCGGCTCGGAAGCCGGGGTAGTCGCCTTCAGCGTCGCTATGACCGAGATAGCCCGGGCCTGCGCATCCACTGCGGTAACCGTTTCCGTGAACAACATGGTCGGCGAGGTTATCCAGGCGCTTGGCAATGAGGAGCAGAAGAAAAAATACATTCCCCGAATCTGCAGTGGCGAATATCCGGCAGGCGCCTTTGCCCTCACCGAACCGGGGGCCGGGTCCGATCCGGCCGGGATGACCACCGCCGCCGTTTGCGATGGCGAGGAGTGGGTACTCAACGGATCGAAGATCTTCATTACCAGCGGCTCCTTTGCCGGGGTTTTCGTCGTTTGGGCGGTGACTCATCCGAAGGCTCCAAAGGGCAAGGGAATCAGCATGTTCTTGGTTGAAGCTGGTACCCCGGGGCTGATCATCGGCAAAAAAGAGGACAAAATGGGACAACACGCCTCGCCCACCAACGAGGTACTGTTTCAGGATTGCCGTATCCCGGCCACTGCGCTTATGGGCAAAGAAAACGACGGCTTTCGCGGCGCGGTCGGCGAGCTCGCCGGCGGACGCATCGGCATCGGTTCCCTGGCCCTCGGCATTGGTCTTGCGGCAATGGACAAGGCCACCAGATATTCACTGGAACGAGCGCAATTCGGCAAAAAAATCAGTAATTTTCAAGCCATCCAGTGGAAAATTGCCGACATGTACACCGACCTTGAGGCGGCTCGACTGTTGCTCATGCATGCCGCCTTTAAAAAAGAACAGGGACGACCCTTCGCGAAAGCTGCCTCAATGGCCAAACTTTTTGCCAGCGAAGCCGCCAACAGAGCCTGTTATGAGGCAATGCAGATCTTCGGAGGCTATGGCTATACCCGCGAATTTCCGATCGAACGCTATACCCGCGATGCTCGGGTAACCTCAATCTATGAAGGAACCAGCGAGATCCAGCGATTGATTATAGCAAGAGAAATTTTGAACGAATTTTCCTGATTCCACGTTGCATTCAAATGGAGGGTGCACTTCGTGCACCTCTTGGTTTTAATGGTGCGTAAAACGCACCCTTGTATGAAAATCACATATCATTTTGCATGTAACTGAGAATTAAAAACATCGGCAATAAGGAGGGGAATTCTATGGATGATATTATTAAAAAACGCAGGAGTATCAGAAGGTTTCAGGATCGGGCAATTGCTCCGGAAGCACTCTCAGAACTCTTTGAAACGGCAAGATATTCCCCCTCCTGGGGCAATTTGCAGTGCTGGGAGCTTGTCGTCGTGCAGGCACCTGAGGATAAAAAGAAACTGGCAGGTCTTCTTTCCGCCAAGAATCCTGCAATAAAATGCACCGAGACCGCGCCAATACTTCTTGGCATATGTGGTGCTCCGCAAAAATCAGGGTACTACAAGGAGGTGCAGGTAACCAGATATCAGCACTGGTTTCTCTATGATCTCGGTATCATCAGCCAGACCCTATGTCTCAAGGCCTGTGAATTGGGGCTAGGATCGGTAATCATCGGCTCCTTCGATCATAAAGCCGCTGAGGGGGTGCTTCAAGTACCTGCCGGAACCGAGCTTGTGGCAATCATTGCCCTCGGTTACCCAGACCATGACCCGCCGGTGCCAAAACGCCGGGAGATTGGCGAGTTTGTTCACTATGACCATTTCGTAAAAGGCTGAACGTAGGCTTTTTTATACACCTTTAGCCGTCATTTCCAGACCGTAGGGTGCACTTCGTGCACCAAAAATATAGGTGCGTAAAACGCACCCTACGCCCCACATGCCATCGAAAACCTTGACAACCACCCCGCCTTTTTGTAATGATTTTCCTGCAATTCCGCATTGTTTGACATGATCCAAGGCTGCCGAGCGGCCTGAAGGAACACTTCGGCGAAAAGAAGGTCTTTGTCGCCGATGGTACTGTGCAGACCGTGACACTGAAGTTGACGGAACGGGTCTCGCAGGCGACAGAGCGGGCCAACATGCCCGCGCCGGAGATGGTGGTGCGGAAGGCCGGTAAATTTCGCATGGGCTGCCTGGAAGGCGACAAAAAATGCGGCGACGACGAGAAACCGGTGCTCGATATGAACTTCCCGGCCTTTGAGATGTGGGACGCCTGCTATGCCCAGGGCGGCTGTGACCACTACCCGAGCGATAAAGGATGGGGCCGAGGTAAACGGCCGGTAATGAACGTTTCCTGGAACGATATCCAGAAGTTTCAACCCTTAGGCCTTTACCCCTTTACCCCTTGCCGGAGGGTGACGCAGACTTCGGCAAACGCTGGGCGATGATCAAGCGCTTTGTCAGCAAGCGCGGCGGCCCGGCCGTGCATTGTAAGGAGTGGGTAAGTGATAGCAAACGCCGCCGCAACGAAGCGACCCTCTGGCGGCGCCGTTTCTGGGAGCATGCTATCCGCGATGACCGGGATTATCAGCACCACACGGATTACCTGCATTTCAATCCGGTCAAGCACGGGCATGTGCAAGCTGTGCAAGACTGGGCCTTTTCGACATTCCACAGGTATGTGCGGGATGGCGTCTACCCGGAGGATTGGGGTGGTTTGGGTGACGGGCAAGAGGATGGAGGTTTTGGCGAACCGGTGTAAGGTACATTCCATGCACCGCCATCTACATTTTGACTTTTTCAGCTTCCGCCATTAAGATAGCTGCTCGTTGACGAAGTGATGCTTGAATAATCTGCTGCGGGTAACTATGCTGAAAATAGGACTTGAAGTCTTGCTTGGCGATCCACCGCCTTCCTTGGCCGGAAAAAGGATCGGCTATCTCTGTAACCAGGCCTCCACCGTCCGGGCCTTGGTGCATGGGAGAATCCTTTTGCAGGAAAGATTCGGCCGGCAGTTGACCTCTCTGTTTTCGCCGCAGCACGGTTTTTTTTCAGAAAAACAAGACAATATGGTCGAGTCGGAACATTTGCTCGACCACGTTACCGGCCTGCCGATCTTCAGCCTCTACGGCGAGCATCGACGGCCGACCGCCGAGATGTTTGAACGCTTCGATGTGTTACTCATTGATCTGGTTGACGTTGGCACCCGGGTTTACACCTTTTTATATACCATGGCCTATTGTATGGAAATGGCCACTGAATACGGCAAAGAGGTCATTATTCTCGATCGACCCAATCCTATCGGCGGTGAAAAAATCGAGGGCAATCTGCTGCATCCCGATTGCAGTTCCTTTGTCGGGCTCTTTCCGCTGCCCATGCGCCATGGCCTGACCTTCGGTGAACTGGCTCTTTTAATAAACAATGAATTCGCCATCGGGACTGAGGTGTCGGTAGTGAAGATGCAGGGCTGGCGACGGGACATGTTCTTTCGTGATACCGGCTTTCCCTGGGTTGCCCCATCCCCCAATATGCCCACACCGGAAACCGCCTTGGTGTATCCGGGACAGGTGATCTGGGAAGGCACCAATGTCTCCGAAGGCAGAGGCACGACCCTTCCCTTCGAAGTGGTCGGCGCCCCTTACTGGCGCCATGAGGCGATTCAGGCCTGGCTTAAAAAAACCGAGTTGCCGGGCTGCTTTCTTCGGCCGATCATTTTTCAGCCGACCTCCGGCAAATGGATGGGAGAATCCTGCCACGGCTTTCAGATTCATGTCACGGAGCCGAAAGCCTATCTTCCATATCGCACTAGTCTGGCTCTCCTGCAGGCGACCATGCACCTTAATCCCGAACAATTTCATTATAAAGAACCGCCCTATGAATACGAGTTTGAACGTTTGCCGGTGGATTTGATTTTAGGAGATCGGGCGGTGCGTGAACAGCTCATGCAGGGGCAAGAGATCCAGGTGTTGGAAACCGGCTGGCAGCAGGAACTGCGAGCCTTCGATAACGCCAGGAAAAACTATTTTCTCTATTAATCAGGGAACAGCATGACCGAAAAAATACTCTCTTTGGAGACCCTCGCCCTCATGGTGCAGGGTTTGGTGATAGGAGATAATACAATACGCATTCGCGGTGTCGCCCCCCTCGAAAACGCCGGCCCGGATGATATTTCCTTCCTCGCTAAGGCTAATCAGGCTGGGCTGCTGGAAAACACCGGAGCAGGTGCGGTGCTTGTTCCGCTGGGAGTTGCCGGAAGAGATACTCTAGATACTCTGCCGGTGATTCAGGTGAAGGACCCGTATCTGGCGGTGGCGATCATCCACAGCCATTTTCTGGCCGAACCCTTTATTGCAAGAGGCATACATCCTCGGGCTTTTGTAGGCCTTGATTGTATTCTCGGACAAGAAATTTCCATTGCCCCTCTGGCCCATCTCGGCAACCGAGTGAAGCTCGGAGAGAGGGTCAGTATCGCGGCCGGAGCAGTCATTGGTGATGATGTGCAAATTGGCGACGACACGACCATCAGCGCCAATGTCACCATTTATAATGGTTCGGTGATCGGCAACCGGGTGACCATCCATTCCGGCACGGTTATAGGCTCAGACGGCTTCGGCTACGCGGCCAATGAGCGCGGACAACATATCAAACGGCCGCAGGTCGGTATCGTCAGGATAGACGATGATGTGGAGATCGGTGCCAACTGTTGTATCGACCGGGCGGCTTTCGGCAGAACCTGGATCAAATCCGGGACGAAAATAGACAATTTGGTCCAGATCGGCCATAATGTCGTTGTCGGTGAGAATAGCCTGCTGGTGTCGCAGGTGGGTATTTCCGGTTCGACCACCCTTGGCCGCAACGTGGTCATGGGGGGACAAGCGGGCACGGCCGGCCATCTGACCATCGGCGATCAGGTTATGGTAGCCGCCCGGGGCGGCATTCATAACGATCAACCGAAAGGGGCAGTCGTCGGTGGTATGCCCGGCATTCCCATCAGACAGTGGGCGAAGTGTAGTGCCATATACGCAAAATTGCCTGAGTTGCAGAGTCAGGTGAGAAATAATACCAAGGCCATTGCCGAATTAACTGGTCGGGCAGGGCAGGAAGCATAGCCAAGGAGAGAGGATCATGAGTGAGTTTGTTATACCTGAAAAAATTGATATTGTAGAAATTTTGAAAATTTTGCCGCATCGTTATCCCTTTGTCATGGTTGACAGAATTCTCTCCCTGCAGCTGGGGAAGGAAATTGTCGGCTTGAAAAATGTGACGATTAATGAGCCGTTTTTTCAGGGGCATTTCCCGGCTAGACCGGTTATGCCGGGAGTGCTGATTCTCGAAGGCATGGCCCAGGTAGGCGGGATCATGGCATATTACAGCAACCCCCAGGCGATCGGCAACAAGTTGTTGTTTTTCGCCGGGATAGATAAGGCCAGGTTCAGAAAACCGGTGGTGCCGGGCGATCAGCTGATCTTTAACCTGCAGCTTTTGAAGGAAAAAAGGTCGATCATGGTGATGGGGGCGACCGCCTCCGTTGACGGCCAACTTGTCGCCGAGGCCGAACTCATGGCATCCTTTTCGTAACTGGTGTAGTATAGCCTCAACCTTACGGCGATACTGAAGCCCCCAGGGGCGGGGAAATCGGAAAACTCTTGCAATCATCGGCAAGAGCAGGTAAGGAGAGCAGTTTCCACGGCCTCGACAACCATTTCATTGCGACAAAATGGAGAATTCTCCTCCCATATAAGATAAGAAGAACCAAGATATGTCTATACATCCAACAGCAGTAGTAAATCCCAAGGCTGAGCTCCATTCCTCCGTTACCGTTGGACCCTATGCCGTAATTGGGGCGCAGGTTCGCATCGACGCCGACACGAAAGTAGAGGCCCATGCGGTGGTTTCCGGTCCGACCAGTATCGGCGAGAGGAATTTGATCGGTTCCTTCTCAGTGGTTGGCGGTGCACCGCAGGATCTCGGTTATAAAGGAGAGCCGACCGAACTGATCATTGGTTCCGATAATCAGATCCGGGAATTTGCTTCAATCCATCGCGGCACCCCCGGTGGCCACGGAAAAACGGTTATCGGCAACAATAATCTGCTCATGGCCTACACCCATGTGGCACATGACTGTGTCATAGGCAACCATGTCATCATGGCCAATGTCGCAACCCTGGCAGGGCACGTCGAGGTTGGCGACCGGGCATCTATAGGTGGGCTGGTCGCCATTCATCAATATTGTCGCATTGGTACCTTTAGTTATATCGGCGGGGTGTCGGGAATCAGTCTTGATGTGCCGCCCTATGTTATTATCGCCGGAACCAGAAACCGCATGCGAATTTCCGGGGTCAACAAGGTCGGTCTGAAACGTAACGGTTTCAGCAGGGAGACCATTAAAAACCTCGACGAAGCCTTTCGGATAATCTTCAGGACGCCACATCTGCTGATGAAGGATGCCATTGAGGTGGCTCGCAACGAGTATCCTGATTGTCCGGAAGTTCAGACGCTGGTCAAGTTTTTCCTGGATTCCAAGCGTGGCGTCGTTAAGCAGACGGATGAGGATTAACGGTCCGCTTGATGACAAGAGATGCACAGACAATCGGCATTATCGCCGGTGGTGGACAATTCCCCAGACTCTTCATTGAGGCGGCGCATAAGGAGGGGCGACGAGTAGTCGTCGTTGCCCACAAGGGCGAGACCGATGAACAGGTTGCGGCAGCGGCTGATGCCGTCGTATGGGTAAAGCTTGGGCAGCTCGGAAAGGTCATCTCTTTTTTGCACAAGGAAGGGGCCGGGGAGACGGTCTTTCTCGGCAGCATCACCAAAACACAGATCTTTCGCGATGTCCTGCCGGATTTTAAGGCCCTGTCCCTGTGGAACAAAATCGACCGGAAGCAAGATGATGCCATTCTCCGGGCCTTTGCCATTGCTCTTGAGAAGGAAGGCATCAAAGTTCTCGAATCGACCATTTACCTCCGGCACCTTCTTTTCCCGACCGGCACCCTGACCAAGAAAAAACTTTCAGCAGGCCAGCGGCAGGACATCGTTTTTGGTTGGCACAACGCCCGGGCTATCGGCAAACTCGATATCGGCCAGTGCGTGGTAGTCAGGGATTGCACGGTGCTGGCAGTTGAGGCAATTGAGGGAACCGATGCGGCCATCCTCCGAGGCGGGATGCTGGCCAAGGAAAAGGCAGTGGTTGTAAAGGTGAAAAAGCCCGGTCAGGATTTTCGTTTTGATCTGCCGGCAACCGGACTTACCACCATCAAAACCCTGCAGCAGGTAAAGGGTGCTGTACTGGCGGTGGAAGCCGGGCAATCGCTGCTCTTTGACCGGGAACGCATGATTGAAGAGGCAAATACATCGGGGATTGTCGTGGTCGGCGTCACTGAATGCGAGGACGGTTCTCTTCTTATGGAATAGCACAAGTCGCACGCTCTAGATCCCCTGTCGGGGTCAGAATAATTTCAACTCTTACGAAAGAGAGCGCATGCAAGCAATGATATTGGCGGCGGGCTTTGGCACCAGGCTGTTGCCACACACGCTGGTTCGCCCCAAACCTCTTTTTCCCATTCTTAACCAACCGCTGCTTCTTCTCACCATCAAACGCCTGCAGAATCTGGGGTTTGACCATATCGTGGTGAATTGTCACCACCTGCGGCAGCAGATCGTCGAGGTATTGCATGGGCTTTCCGGGGTTGTCGTCCAGAAGGAAGAGATCATTCTCGGAACCGGTGGAGGACTTCGCCGGGCTCTTGGGTTGTTGCAGGACGAACCGCTGTTGGTGAGCAACGGGGATATTTACCATTCAATTGATTTTATTGGGTTATATCAGAACCATAAAGAGAGTGGTCAACCGGTAACCTTGGCGATGCATGACTACCCGCGCTTCAATTCGGTAACAGTCAAGGACGGAAAGATTACCGAATTTTCCAATACCGCGGCATCCACCGGTTTGGCGTTTACCGGTCTGCATGTCATTGAGCCGGCTGTCCTTCTGGAGATTTGCGATGGTGGGTTTTCCTGCATCATCGACCATTACCGAAGGCTGCTTGAAAAAGGAGTAAAGATTGGCTGCTTCCGCACCGATGGCTGCTACTGGACGGATATGGGGACGCCTGAGGATTATCTTGCCCTTCATTATGGCCTGTTGACCGAGACTATCCCCTGCTGGCAGGAAATTGAGCCGGTGCATGGGCCATATTGTCTTGCCGGGAAAGCGGACCTAGGAGCCCGGGTGACAATGAATGGCTGGGCCTGTGTCGGCAATGCCCGAATTGGCGATGGCAGTTATCTTGAACGAGTGGTGGTTTGGGATGATATCACGGTGCCGGGCGGGAGCAGATTGGTCGATTGTATTGTCTCGGCCAACGAAAAAACATTATAAAATTGGGTCTTCAATTCTCGATGAGCGAACTATCCGACCTTGAAATACTGCAATGCGCTCAGCGGCTGCTGCTTGACTGCGGGATGTTTTCAGCCGCTGACACCCAAGGACTTCTGACAGATCCTCAGCTTCTGAGGATCTGCAGTGACGGCTCGACAAGAAGATTCTGGCGAGTGGTCCAAGGAGGCAAAGCCTTGTGTGTCATTGCCGCTCCGGCCGGCAGAAGCAGTACCGAACTGGCGGAGGCCGGATCCGCCTGGAAAATCGGCAAGCATCTGCGTAAAAAAGGTGTGCCGGTGCCGGAGCTTTACGGCTGGGACGAAGACAGCGGGGTTCTCCTCTTTGAGGATCTGGGGGATGTGCGGCTGCATGATTTGGTTGTCAGCCCGGCAGGCATTGAAGGTTCGGATCGAGAAGCAGTTCGCGACTATTACCTGTTAGCACTCGGGCAGTTGGCCAACATGCAGTTTTCCGGAGCTGAGGGTTTTGATACAGCCTGGTGCTGGGACGGTCCACGCTACGATGTGTCACTGATGCTCGAAAGAGAATCCGACTATTTCCTCCGGGCTTTTTGGCAAGGGTTTCTTGGCCAGAAGGAGAACGGCGGGGTGGAAGAAGAGTTTAGGGATATTGCTGAAGTTGCCGGCAGGGCCTCAGCTGACTTTTTCCTGCACCGGGATTTTCAGTCGCGAAATATCATGGTGAAAGATGGCAGCGTCCGTTTTATTGATTTCCAGGCAGGGCGGCTCGGACCCCTTGGCTATGATGTGGCATCCCTGCTTATTGATCCCTATGCCGCCTTGACACCCCAATTTCAGGAAGAACTATTGGACTTTTATGGCTCAGTCATTGCCGCCCGGCGTCCGGGAAGTGAGGACGATTTTTTTAAATACTACAGATTTTTGGCACTGCAAAGAAACCTGCAGATTGTCGGAGCCTTTGCCTTTTTATCGAAGGTGCGGGGCAAAGATTTTTTTGCGGCTTTTATTCAACCGGCCCTTCTTGCCCTGCGGAATCGGCTGGTGGACAGCAGTTTTGCAGAGTATCCGCGGATTTGCACTCTGGTCGATCGGGGCGTGGCGCTTACGGGCGCCTGAGTTCGTTGCCGGATTAAACTCAAAATGGCACTCTTTTTTTGTAGGATGCATTCCATGCACCAACATCCTCGTCAGCCGGGAACAAAATTTAATTCTATTTCACGAGACAATAAAGGTGGTGCATGGGATGCACCCTACGCGGTGCCTATTGAGAACTCACTCGAATAATCATTACCAATAATCATACCTGCCAAATTTGGCGCAGGATCAGTTTTTAAAAGGCTAAAACATGTCATCTACCACGCATTCTTCCATCGTTGCCCTTATCGGCCGTCCCAATGTGGGAAAATCGACCTTGTTCAACAGGATCACCAGGTCGCGTAAGGCTATTGTCGATCCAACCCCGGGGGTTACCCGCGATCGGCATTATGATCGAGTGGTTTGGGAAAATAAGGGCTTTATTCTTGTTGATACCGGCGGCATTGATGACAATCCCGAAGACGCCATGGTCCAACATATTCGCGATCAAGCAATGCTCGCCATAGAAGAGGCGGATATTATCCTCTTTCTCCTGGATGGCAAACAGGGCATAACCCCTGCCGATTGGGAGGTTATTGATATACTCCGGCGCTCAAAGAAGACCATTTTCCATGTGGTCAACAAGATCGACGGGCCGGATAAGGAACTGCAGCTGCTGGCGCCGTTTTATGAGATGGGAGTGGAGGAATTGTGGCCACTGTCGGCGGAACACACCTACGGTTTTGCCGCGTTGATGGATGGCCTGTGTGCGGCTCTTCCAAGCGATGAGGGTGATGATATCACCCTGCCGGAGGGGACGGTCAAAGTCGCTTTTTTCGGTCGACCGAATGTCGGTAAATCGTTGATGATCAACACCATCCTCGGGGAAGATCGGATGGTGGTGTCCGAGGTCTCGGGAACCACTAGGGATTCCGTGGACAGCTTGGTGACGCACGGCAAATACAGCTACCTGTTCATCGACACAGCCGGTATCCGTCGCAAGGGAAAAACCACGGAAAAGCTGGAAAAATTCAGTATTCTCAAGTCGCTGGCGGCAATGGGTAGGTGTGATGTGGCAGCGGTTCTCATTGATGCCGAAGAGGGCATTACCGAACAGGATACCAAGGTTATCGGCTATATTCTCGACGAGGGCAGGGGCCTTATCGTTCTGGTGAATAAATGGGATCTGGTTGAAAATGATAAAAAACGTCAGGCAGAGGTTATGGCCGAGGTAGGCAGGGCCCTGCCGTTCGTCGGCTATGCCCCGATACTGAACGTCTCAGCCCTTACCGGCTATGGCATTAAGCGACTTTTCCCGGTTATCGGTTCGGTATTTCGCCAGTATACCGCCAACTTCCCGACTGCCGCCCTGAACAGGTTGTTGCAGGATGCGGTCGATGCCCATTCGCCACCGATCTACAAAAACAAACGCCTGAAGTTCTATTATACCTCGCAGATCGGCACCCGGCCGCCGAAATTTGTGGTTATGACTAATAGCTCCAAGGGGGTGCATTTCTCCTACGAACGTTATTTGGTCAACAAGTTTCGTGAGGGACTCGGCCTTGATAAGGTTTCCATCAAACTGATTTTTAAAGATAAAACTGAACAGCGAGCGAAAGCAGGTGGTGAGGGGAAAAAGGGATAGGGGGAAGGGTTTTGGGGAGGCGGCTGCCTCCCCATTTTTTGTACGTCAATTACATCGCGGCTGCCTTGGCAAAAGCTCGTTTAAACCCTTCCGCCGATCTTACGATTACCTCATCGGGGACGCAGAAGGCGATGCGCATATGGCCGGGTGAACCGAAACCGGTGCCGGGGACGGTGAGAATCTTTTCTTCGAGAAGCAGAGCGACAAATTTTACATCATCGGCAAGGGGGGTCTTTGGAAAGACATAGAATGCCCCTTTCGGCGGGGTGAAGGTGTATCCGGCGTCGCTGAGAATGGTGCAGAGCAGTTCTTTGCGTCTGGCATAGATGGAAGTATCTACACCGACATCCTGCAGTTCCGCCACCACCCGCTGCATAAGCGCCGGGGCGTTGACAAATCCGAGGATCCTGTTGGCCAGGGTTAGGGCATCCAGTAGACCGGCTTTTTCTTCAATGTGCGGATGCACCGCCAGGTAACCGATCCGTTCTCCCGGTAACGAAAGGTCCTTTGAGTAGGAAGAAACGACGATACTGTTTTTGTAGGCGGTAAAAATGCTCGGCACCTGGTGGCCATCAAAGACTATCTTCCGGTACGGTTCGTCGGCTATGAGGTAGATAGTGCTCTCAAGCCGGTCTTCGGCGAGGGTGAGCATTTCGCCCAGCGCCCAGAGGGCGTCGGCGGAGTAGATCTGGCCGCATGGATTGTTCGGTGAATTGATGATAATCGCCTTGGTCTTTTCCGAGATGGCTACCTCAATGGCTTGCAGATCAAGGTTGAACTCCTCGTCGGTGTTGACAACCTTGGCGACGCCGCCATGGTTGTCAATATAAAAACCATACTCGACAAAATACGGGGCAAGGATGATGACCTCGTCCCCGGGGTTGAGGATGGCCTTCATGACGATATTTAAGCCCCCGGCAGCACCGCAGGTCATGAGCATGTCGCCATGGCCGATGGACATCTCCTGCTCGGCCGACATGCGCCCGGCGATGGCCTCTCTTACCCAGGGATAGCCGCCGTTGGGCATATAGGCATGTACGCCGGGGCTGGTGTCCCGAACAATTTCCTGAATGACTTCGTTATATTGTGGTGGGGGAGGGGCATCGGGATTACCAAGACTGAAGTCACAAACATTTGCGGCCCCATGGGTTGCTTTCATTCTCGCGCCTTCTTCGAACATTTTTCGTATCCAGGAAGATTTTGTGGCGAAGAATTGCATTTTTTCAGAAACAGCCATTGTTGTTCTCCTTATTGTGCTTTCGGTATTGGCAAAGAGCTTTTCCTCTTCTCCATGATGATCCTGGCGTCCACGGCCAGGAGGTGGTCGCCGAAACCTTTCACCGGATTGAGATCAATCTCACAGATCTCTGGAAAATCGGTGACCAGGCGACCGAGACGCACGAGATAATCGCTGAGCACGGCCGTATCCATACCGACCGTGCCGCGGACTCCGTCGAGGAGTGCCCGGCCGCGAATCCCGTTTATCAGCCGTTGGGCCTCGGCCTTGCTCAGGGGGGCCAGGGCAAAACGTACATCTTTCAACACCTCGGTGTGAATACCGCCGAGACCAAACATCACCAGATGACCGAAGTGGCCATCGCGGCTGGCTCCGAGGATAACTTCCAGGCCACCGATCATCGGCTGGAGGAGGACACCCCGAGTCTCGGGGATGGCCATGAGCGCCGACCAGGCGGTCATGGCCTCATCCAGATTTTTTATGCCGAGGCGTACGCCGCCGACGTCGGTCTTATGTAAAGGACCGATAACTTTCATTGCCAAAGGAAAGCCCAGGCACCGGCAGTTCTCGGCCAGATGGCATGAATCTTTTGCCGCTATCTCTTCCGGTAGCCTGAAGCCTGCGGCGAGCAGCACTCGGCGCACCGCTTGCGGATCAAGGGTGCCGTGTCCTCCAAACAGTGCCTGGCCGATTGCCTCTTTGTTATATTCAGGAGGGAAGCTCGGTATCGCCGGCTCCTCCGCCGGGACAGCATGGTCGGCAACAAGCGCTAAGGCCCGGCCCAAGGCCACCTCATCGGGAAAGAAGACGTTGCCTCCGCGGGTGAAGTCGTCGATCTTTTCCCGGCAGGAGGTGAGCGAGCTGAGCATCGGCAGAATGGGAACGGGGCTCTGTCGCATAGCCACGGCAATTGCCTGGTAGATGGCGGCGTTGTCGGACAGCCCCGAGTCACCGGTGAGGACGGCGATAGCATCGATGCGACCCCGCTCATTTTCGCCCAGTACCTGGAGGATTGCCTCCATCTGCTCAGCGGTCCGTGACGGCAGGGCGTCGATGGGGTTTATGATCGAACTTTCCGGTGGCAGGATTTTCCCTAGTTTCGTGCGGGTAGCTTCGGAAAGTGGCACCAGCTCAAGCCCGCCTCGGGCCACTTCGTCGGCCAGCATGACACCAGGGCCACCGGCGTCGGTGACGATGGCGATCCGCTTGCCGGGGAGCCGACCCCCTATCGCTCGGAGGGCGCAGGCGACGTCGACCAGGGCCTCGCGACCGGTCACCCGGATGATGTCGGCCTTGTCGAACAGGGCCTGAACTGCTGTGTCACTGGTGGCCATGGCGCCGGTATGACTGGCAGCAGCCCGCGATCCGGCGGCGGTGGCCCCGGACTTGATGCCGACCAAGATACAACCTTTTTTCGCAAGATTTCGCGCGTGGCGGAGGAGGAGGTCCGGCTTTTTCACCGCCTCCATATAGAGCATCAGGATGCGAGCGCAGTGGGAACCATAGTTATCGTCATACAGTTGTACCAGATCCTCAACCCCCATCTGGGCGGAATTGCCGAGATTGATAACCGTACCGAAGGATAGGCCCCGGCCCTCGCCGCACTCCATGACATAGTCCACCGTTGCCCCCGAGCCGCTGATGAAATCGACAGCCCCGCCGGGCAGTTTCGGGATGATGCCGGCGAACTTGCCTTTATAGGCGGTGGTGAGAAAACCCGAGCAGTTCGGGCCGATCATGGCCATTCCGGCGGTGTCGGCAATTTGCCGCATTTTTTCCTCGAGCGCTTTGCCGGCCACATCCTTTTCGCCAAAGCCCGAGGTGAGGATAATGGTTGCCCCGGTGCCGTGATTGGCCAGTTCGGTCACCGCCGCTGGAACAAGAGCTGCGGGAATGGCGACGATGGCCAGATCCGGGGTCTCGGGCAGGTCGGCAATCGACTGAAAGACCGGGACGCCAAGAATCTCCAAGGCCTTCGGATTTACCGGGAGAAGTATCCCAGCATAGCCGTGCTCCAGGATGTTCTTAAAGACTCGGCCACCGGGCTTCAGGAGGTCGCTGCTCGCCCCGACAATCGCGATGCTCCGCGGTCGGAAGAGACATTGATAGATGCGCTTCGACCGTTCTTCCGCCGAAACCGGATTTTGCTCAATAATGGGCATATTACTTTCTTCCTTTTTCTTTCTTGCAAAAAGTTCTCGTCCTCGTCGGAACCACCGATAACATGGGAAGTCTTCCGGCTCTGTTTCGATTCCTGAACCGAGATATTAAAAATAACACTTATCAAGATTTTCCTCATTGATTTTCAAGTGGCTGTCCTGATTGCGGAAGGCAGTTTTCACGGAGATCGTCAGCCGATTTCGTTGTTTTGGTTGCTTATTCTTCCTTTGGCGGATGCGCCGACTTGGAGACGCGGTGAAAAATAATGTCACCTTACTTAACTTAGGGTAAAGTAGTTCAACTGTATTGTATATCTACGGAATGTATTGAAGGATTGATAACTGGTTTTTAAGAGGAAAATGATATGGAATTCTGGACAAAACTGAGTGGCTGGTTTGCCTCAACGCATCTGCATGAACAAATCAGAGATGTCGATTATATCGGATTATTTAGCAATCCATGGTTTATCGTTCCTTTTGGACTGATGATTGGCTACATGGTTTTCAAACAAAAATGGCGAGATATAGTCATTATCGCCATTTTTGTCGGTGTATGGTGGGTATCCGGAACCCCCTACATGGATACCCTCCTGGTAAAAGGTGAAATACAGATCGAAAAAATCTTGCCGGTGATTTTTGGCGGGGCTGGTGCCGTCGGAGTCGTTATTTATCTTCTTTTTGGCCGATCTGATTGAACGGGGAAGAGTATGCAGTTTCGCAATGGAATATTCATCATTACCGAGGAAGATCATTGTCCGCTTTACAATGTTCGGGAGGAACTGCGGGTCAGTGAGGGTATTCTTACCCTGACTACCGGTAAGCCTACCTGCCTTGTCCTCGCCCGGGAACTGATCACCTTGGCATCTGCAGACAACAGCTATGAAAACTATTCCCTGGGGAGTACACAAAAAGCAAAATTTGAGTGTGGCGGCTGCGTTGGCTTGATCCGTTTTGAATATAAAAAAGAGAAGGAATTTGCTACCCTGCAGATGAAACTGCTGGCAGCCGCCGAGCGCCGTGAAAAAATACAGGAGACCGCCGGTTTTGCCGGACTGCTGCGGGCAATAGACATTTTTTCACCTTTGTCCGATGAGGACCTGCTTGATCTGGCAACACTTCTTGAACTTTTGGAATATCCTTGGCAGTTTCCCATAACCCAGAAAGGCGACCCGGGGAATCGGCTCTATATCCTTCTCTCCGGTAAGGCGGAAGTCATTGATGATCATGGGGTAACCCTGGTTGAGCTTGATCGGGGCGAGGTCTTTGGTGAAATGAGTCTGCTCTCCGGAGAACGAGTGTCGACCACTATTATGGCGGCTGAAACATGTCAGGTAGCGGTGATGAACCACAAGAATTTTCGCCACATCCTCATTCGTTTTCCGACACTGCAGGTTTTCTTTTACAAACTTCTGGTCAGCAGAATCACCAAAATGAATCTCCAGCGGGCTGAAGAGTTGGCCTCGGGAATGGTCGGCCAATTGACGGATATTTCACTGGTCGAACTGTGTCAGATGATCAATGTCAATCAGAAAACCGGCAAACTCCACATCGAGTTTGAAGAAAATAGGGCTGTTATCATGTTTAATGAAGGAGAACTGGTCTACGCCGAACTCAACGGAACGATCGGCAAAGAGGCTTTTTATCAGATCGTAGCCTTGAGTGGCGGTCGTTTTAAATTCACCCAAGGGTTGACGGATAATGAAAAACGACGCGACGTCATCGGTGGTTTCATGGGGATGCTCATGGAAGGGATGAAACGTCTTGATGACCGAAATCCCTGATCCGTTTGTAAAAGAATTGCCTGGCCGGATATCTTTTCGAAATGGCTATGAAATTCCAGTTGTGGATGTCTGTCTGAAAAAACCAATGGATGCGGCAGCGTGACAATATGAGCCGGAGAGTGGTGAAACAAGGACTTCTGGCAACCTTGGAACAGGCAGATTTTCGAGGAGTTGCTCGTTTCCTTGACAGCCATCCACCGCATCAGCTCCTAAACCCACTTTTTTCAGCCCTTTGTAATCCATTGGAGCAGGTGCGCTGGCATGCGGTATGTGGTTTTGGGCGGATAGTTCCCTCCATGGTCGACAAGGACCCGGAGTCGGCGAGGATTGTTATGCGTCGTTTTCTCTGGTCCCTCAATGATGAGTCAGGGGGAATCGGCTGGGGTGCCCCGGAAGCTATGGCCGAGATCATGTTCCATTGCACCCTGCTGCGTCGGGAGTATCTGCACATGCTCGTTTCCTATATGCGTGAGGACGGTGAGGAAAGTTTTCAGGAGGGTAACTACTTGGAATTGCCACTCCTGCAGCGGGGACTGCTTTGGGGAATTGGTAGATTGTGTCAAGGGCACAGATCGGAAATGGTGGCGAGACAAATAGCGGGTGATCTTATCGCCTACCTGTCTTCTCCTGATCACCAGGTTATAGGCTTAGCAATCTGGTGTCTGGGAATACTGGGGGAAAATCCGGCAGCACCGAAAATTTCTACATTTCTCTGCCATCCCGGAGAAGTACGCTTGTTTCTTGGCAATACCTTAAAGACCGTAACGGTGGCAAAACTTGCTGAGGATGGTCTCATAGGGATAAATGCGGCGAGAAATGGCGCCCATATAACCGAGCAAAGACGAAATGACAAAAAATCATAAAAATTACCGAAGTCGTTGCATAAATGGTAAATCAAACTCTCATTGAATATGCGGGCTTTGTCCAGCTTCCGGTCGTAGCGGGTGCGGTAGCCACTAATCTTACCGCCTTGCAGCAGGCCTTGCAGGATATGCAACCACCGAAACATTCACTGCTGGTTCTTCCCGAACTCTGGGGCACGGGGTTTGCCTACCAGGATTTGCCGCATCTGCAGAACTCAGTAATCAGACTGGATGAGGAACTGCGGTGTTTAGCCGCCCGGTTTGGTATTCTTTTTGCCGGCTCTTTACCGGAAAAAAACCCACAACTTGAGGGTTTTTTTTATAATACCCTCAAGGTCATCGGCGTTGACGGATGCTATGGAGTATATCGGAAAAACCATCTCTTTCCCGGGGAAGAGGCAGCGTTTTGCGGCTGGCCTTTTTATTCTCCACCGGTGCAGACACCACTCGGGTCTATTGGCTGCATGGTCTGCTATGATATTCGATTTCCGCATATTGCTCGATCCCAGTGTCAGCAGGGTGCGGACATACTTCTCTGTGCCGCCGAGTGGCCGGCAAAGAGAATTGAGCACCTTCGGGCTTTGGCGATTTCTCGGGCTATTGAAAATCAAACGTATCTGGTGGTTTGCAATGGGGTGGGCAAAAATGGGGATGTTGACCTCGGCGGTCATTCCCTGATAATTTCTCCCGACGGCAAAGTGCTGTGCGAAGCTGGCGCCGAAGCGGCTGCTGAGGTGGTGACAATGCACTGGTCGCTTAAAGAGGAGGCGCAAAGGCAATTCAGATCATTTGCCGAGGCCCCATTTCCTCTATCGGCGCCGATGAAGATCGGCAGCCCGGAAGCCTGTGCCGAAGATGCCGAAAAAAGAAGCAGCATTGGTCAGCGGGTGATCTTTATCCGTCTCGCCGTAAACGGTTCCTTTGCTGAGGCGGTTGATCTGCTGGAGAGCGCAAGGCGCCATGGCGATCATCTGGTGGTTGCTGCAGAGCTTTCTGAAGCCGAGTGCCAAAAACAAAAAACCATCGATCAGCAACTTCTCACAGCGTATGCCGCTCTCGGTTGTGTCGGGACTATTTTCCCCTGTGCAACAATGACCCCAGCCATTGAAAGCCGCCTCAAACGATGCAGTTATCTGGTGTTGCCATGACCTTAAAACTGCGCTATTTTTTATCCCAAACCATTACCCTAAAATTCCCGAGGGGATGGGGGGTACTCTGGAGTTACCAAGGCTAGCGCCACCGTCCATTCGCAGGATAGTTCCGGTAATATACCCGGCTTCCACCGCCAAATAGTATACGGCGGCAGCAACCTCTTCCGGTAAACCGGTACGTTCCAGGAGGATTGTCGCCAACAGATCTTTTTTTTCTTGGTCCGTCAGGTTTTGCCAACCGCGAGTACCCTCGCCATGTCTATGCTGGATAAACCCCAGCATCAATTCATTGACGCGAAGAGCAGGGGCTGCTTCTTTGGCCCAGGTTTCGGTAAAAGACTGAATCGCTCGGTTGGCCGCACTGTATCCGTCGCTAAAAAAGACAGCCGCCGGACCGCTGCGGCCGGTTATTGCGGCGATTGATGAGATGTTTACCACCGAGCCTCCGGCACGGTTCTGCATGAGTGGAAAAAAATGGTGATAAAGTAGCCACTTGGCATTCATAGTTGTTGTGATTTCCAGCTCCCATTGGGCCTTGTTATAGGCCAGGTCATAGCTCCCATGGACGACAGGCATACCTCCTCGTTCGATATTATTGATAAGAAAATCAAGGGAGCCAAAGCGAGTTCTGACGCTTTCCGCCAGCAATACAACCTCATCTTGCCGCCGCAGGTCGACTGCACTGCAAAAATATTTAACGGCGGCGGTTTGAAATTCGTTTTCCATCTCGGCTATTGATTCCGGCCAGTCATAAACCGGCAGTACCAGGGTGGCACCTCGGCTTGCAAATTTTCGGGCAATCGCCCTCCCAATGGGCCGAGAAGCGCCGGGGATGAGGGCAATCTTTCCTTGCAGCGGCATAGTTATTCTACCAGCTAAATGGATTTTTGATGAGGCCGGGTTGTAGCGGTTCCGATATCGGATTATCAATCCCGTCCTGGTGCCGCAAACCATACAGGGCCAAAAGATTGTCGTCCATGTACAATTGATGATCGTATGTAGCGATGATATTGCTGTTTTCAGGGGCTATAAGCCTTGCTGAAATGTACAACATCCGGTCGGAACGGGAAACAGTTCCGGCAAGAATAGCCTGGGCCTGGAGTTCGCCACTGATTTTTGAGAGATCCCTTGAGAGAACGGTTTCCCCTGATTTCGGGTCTATGTTGATTGTGCGGGTAAGCTTTATCTCACGGACACTGTAGCCAAGCTGCACCATTCTGGAGGTGATGTGCTCCTGGAGCAACCTGCCGAAGCGTGAGGTTTTGGCGAGGTCGTTGTTATCGACAAAGGTTGTAACCATGATCGGCATGTCCGGGTGGAGGGGTACCAGCGGAGGCATTGAACGGTCAACCAGATTTTCAGCGATTTGATAGGACAAACCGATAAGGTCGGTATCTTTACCAAAGACCCTTGCCAATCGGGTGCCGTTAAGGTCTGAGCAGCCGGTTTCAAGCAGCAGGAGAAAGCAAAGAAGAAGGTATAATGTTGTTTGAAGCATGGGAGAAATAGGGTTGATCGGGAATGTAATGCGCGACGAGGATTTCATGATGTACTTTGCCTTTATATCTCTTTTTTGTCGGCTGGTGCCGATTTTTCGCTGCTCTCTGGAGCAGGTTTGAATGTATTTGGCAAGGGTTTGCCCTGCTCCTTTCGTTTTGGGTTTTCCGGGCCAGTCAGCTTCATGGTTTTCGCCTGCGACAAATTTTCTTGATAGTGCCAGAAATCTTTATCATTAATGTAATAGATATCCGAAGCTCTGAAGAGATATTTTCCGCCGGCCAGCATTGAGGTGGTAATAATAATTTCGTAATGGCCATTAATGGTCATGTTGGCGTTGGCTACGTCGCTGGCTGCCCCTATGGCGAGGGTAACCAGATCCGCCGGGGCATTGCGAAGAACCACGATTGCCGCAGAAAGGCCGGTCAATAAACCAGGTTGCAGGCTGCGAATACGCTCACTGGCATGGCGAACGATTTGCACTTTATAATGAATTTCCAAGGTCTCTTCGTCGTTCTGCTTTTTGGTCGGAATGCCGTAGCCGACCAGATTGGTAATAAGCAAATCCCGAAAAGCCTCATTAAAACTGCTGGTCTCCGTGGGGCTGCAGGGTTTTGACTCGTTTCCGCAGGTTTCCTTGACGAAAACGGTTTTGCTTGCATTGTCGGTGATGATAAGCTCATTATTGATACGATCGGCAAGATCATCTGCCAAAACCTGCCAATGATGTGAGGCTTCCATTTTTTGCTGCTGCGAGTAGGGGTATGCAATTGGTTCAGGGATCCGGCCGGCACAACCGCCGACAAGGAGGAGGACCAAGACATAAGAAAGAGAGGAAGGCATAAAGGTTCTCCGCTGGGGTTGAACGGCTTATTATCGAAACTTTATCGGATAAGATTGAAAATAAGTAAAGGAAAATATGTGATTCTGCATAGCTATATTGTTATTGCAGAACGATAGTTGTTATACTATGGGATGTAAGAGACAATGGCGATAGGGTTTTGCCGACCAATCTGGTGTTGGGTCGGGTCGTATTCTTAATCGAGTGTATTTTCTATAATGATAATCGATCTGCACGTTCATTCGACATTTTCCGACGGCAGCATGAGTCCAACCGAGCTGGTACAATATGCGCATAGGCAGGGACTTTCGGCTCTAGCTATCACCGACCATGATACTATAGAAGGTGTTGAAGAAGCAATGCACATAGGTGACCCGTTGGGTGTTGAAGTTGTTCCGGGTCTAGAACTAAGTATAAAACATGGAGACAACGCAGTGCATCTGCTGGGATATTTATTTGAGCCCTCGGACAAAGCATTGCTTTTGGCTTTGCACCGTCTTCAGGTTGCGCGTCTCGAGCGAAACGAGATCATCCTCGCTAACCTCAATCGTCTAGGAGTGGCCATAGAGATGCAGGAATTGGAAAAAATGTCCGGCCACGGACAAAGCGGCAGACCGCATATTGCTCAGATCTTGATGCAAAAACAGGTGGTAAAAAATATGGATGAGGCTTTTGACCGGTATCTTGCAAAAGGGGGCTTGGCCTATGCTCCTCGGACTGTGTTGCAGGCTGAAGATGCCATTCAAATGATTAAGAATGCAGGAGGGGTGGCGGTTCTCGCCCATCCACAGCAACTCGAGAAGTCGGGAAAAGATGTCGGCGCGGTGATTAGCAAACTGCAGACCGCAGGTCTTGACGGGATTGAGGTCTATTACCCAACGCATTCGCGGCAATTCAAGAAAAAACTCCTGACCATCGCCAAAAAACTTGATCTTCTTATAACCGGAGGAAGCGATTATCATGGCACAATTCGGCCTGGTACTACCCTGGCCGGAGGTAAGAATTGTTCGGTTCCCAGGAATCTGCTCGAAGAGATGAAGGGACGTTTGGAAAGGAACCATTCGCTTGTGCGACCAGAGCCACTTGCTTGAAGGAATAAATTATGACTATGTATTCGATCCTAGTCGTCGACGACGAACCAAATTATCTCATTGTATTGTCGGAACTCTTGAAAGATGAGGGTTTTGAAGTTTTTACCGCCGCCGATGGTCAGGCAGGTCTTACGATTATTGAGGCAGTTGACCTCGATATAGTGGTAACCGATATGCAGATGCCCGGCATGAATGGTCTGCAGCTCCTCTACAAAGTGAAAGAAAAGAATCCCGATCTGCCGGTTGTCGTCATCACCGCCTTTGCCGAAGTTGACAAGGCAGTTCAGGCGATGCAAGCCGGTGCATTCAATTATCTTGCTAAACCCTTTTCCAATGATGAATTGATTATCACCCTGAAAAAAGCCGCCCAACATTATTCTCTTATTCGTGAAAACAGTCGGTTGCGGGATGAGATTAAAGGCAAGAGCGGTTTTGGCGGCATGGTCGGTAAAAATCCGAAAATGCTCCAGGTGTATCAACTCATCGAAAAGGTCGCTCCGACCCATGCTTCAGTGCTCATCACCGGAGAAAGCGGCACCGGTAAAGAGTTGGTTGCCAAGGCCATTCATGTGAACAGCCCACGCGAATCCCGGCCGTTTATCGCCGTCAACTGTGCGGCGTTGTCAGAAAACCTCCTGGAAAGCGAGCTGTTCGGCCATGAGAAAGGGGCGTTTACCGGGGCGGTGGCCATGCGCAAAGGGCGGTTTGAGCTTGCCGACACCGGGACGATATTTCTCGATGAGGTTGGTGAAATTCCTTTAGCCCTGCAATCAAAATTGCTCCGTGTCCTTCAGGAAAAGACCTTCGAGCGGGTCGGTGGGGGAAAAACCATTGAGGTGGATGTGCGCATAATCAGCGCCTCAAATAAGGAACTTCGCGAAGAGGTGGCTGCCGGGAGATTCAGGGAAGATCTGTTTTATCGGCTCAATGTTATTCCCATCACATTGCCGGCACTGCGAGATCGAATGGATGACATGCAGCCGTTGGCGGAATATTTCGTCGAAAAATACCGCAAGGAATTGGTGAAGCCGAAACTGCAGATATCGGCGGACGCCCTGAAGCTCTTGATGAAACTTCCCTGGGAAGGAAATATCAGAGAACTGGAAAACACCATTGAGCGAGCGGCCATTCTCTGCAGCAATGATCTCATTGAAGCGGATGATGTGCATCCGGACATTCAATACGCCGAAGAACCGAATCCGCTGGGCCAGGATGTCGACCTGCGGTTGATGTTTCCGGAGGATGTCGGATTGAACGACGTGCTCTACGTCATAGAAAAAAAAATGCTCACCCAGGCCCTTCTCGATACCGAGTATGTGCAGGCCAGAGCCGCCGAAAAATTGGGAATTACCAAGAGTCTTCTGCAATATAAGATGAAAAAATACCAGATAAAAAAAAGAAGATGAAGGGTATAATACATTGTATCAACTTGATTTTTCGCCATCCTTTTCCTGGTATCCCCAATGCAGCTTGTTGCGCAGGATGGTGAAATAATCCCGGGTTGAGGAGATTACCAGTTGGAGAAAATGTTTGGCGGTTTGTATTTCCAGCTCATCACCGTTTTTCATCTCCCAGAAGGGTTGTCCATCAATAATGACCTGGGCCCGCTCGCTCATGTTGCCGGCCTCATAGCATGTTTTTATCAGTTTGTCGGCCGGGAGGATGATCGGTCTACTGCTTAACATGAACGGACAGATGGGTGTCACCGTGATTGTCGCGAGACCAGGATAGACCAAGGGACCGCCTGCCGACAGGTTGTAGGCTGTCGATCCGGTAGGTGATGAAAAAATGAGGCCGTCGGCCCTGTAGGTGGTGATGTATTGTCCGTCGGCGACCGTGCGGAGGTTAAGCAGTCGGTCGAGCACATTTTTAGCGATGACGACGTCATTCAAGGCATACCTGTAAGCCGTCTGCTGATCTTCGGAAAGAAGACGGGCACGAAGCATTAACCGGTTTTCAATGGTCACGTCACAGGTGAGAATTTTTTCCAAGGCGCGAAAGGTCTCGTTTTCGGTGAGTTCCGTGAGAAATCCGAGATTACCCATGTTAATGCCGAGAACTGGAATGGAATAGCGAGCGGCGGTTTCGGCAATGTGCAGGAGAGTGCCGTCTCCTCCCAGGACAATGATTATGTCGAGGTCGGGGACGATGGCATTGAGGGTAACGCCGATGCCTCTTTCCTGCAACCAATGTGCAAGCATTGCTGCATATTCATCCGGCCGGTCGGCATCTTTCTTGGTGATCAGGCCGGCACTGCGGACTGCAAGTCTTCTCGCGGTCCTGAACGGTGTTGAATTATAGGTCATTCAAGTTTGCCCAGTTCTTTCGAACGATTGACGGCCGCTTCAACTATATCCATGATGATGCCGTGAAAGCCGACCTTTTCCAGAACATGGAGGGCGGTGATGGCAGTTCCGCCCGGCGATGTCACCTTACCTCGCAGGGCGGCAGGATGCTCGCCGCTTTCCCTGAGTAGTTTTATTGATCCGGAAATGGTCTGGAGTGCCAGTTTTTCGGAGATGACCCGAGTCAGTCCCGATTTGACGCCGGCGTCAACCAGTGCTTCTACAAAAGAAAATACATATGCCGGGCCGGAGCCACTGAGGCCGGTAACGGCATCGAGATGAACTTCATCAAGAATGACCACTTCTCCGACGGCAAGGAAGATATCCTCGGCTACCGACAGCTCTTTATCGCTGACATTTTCATTCTTACTGAGAGCTGATGCGCCCTCCAGCACCAAGGCCGGAGTGTTGGGCATAACGCGGATGATTTTTGTTTCTTCTTTGCCGATGGTGTTGATATAAAATGAGATCGGCAGGCCGGCCGCGATGGTGATGAGGATATGATGCGGCAGGAGGCATTGCCGGCAATTTTCCAGCACCGCTCGCATGGTTTGCGGTTTGACGGCCAAAATGACCACTTTGCTTTTCTCAAAGATGGCATGATTATTCTGGAAGGTCTTGACCTTGTAGGTGTCTTCCAGATGCTCGCGCCGGAAATCATTGGGTTCGGAAACGAGAATGTTGCCTTTATGATACAGGCCTGAAGCAATGATGCCTCTGATAAGTGCTTCTGCCATCTGACCGCCGCCGATAAAACCAATGTATTGTTTCATTTTATACTCAAAGCGTGAAGGAATTGGGAAAAATCATGGTGGAATTTATCCATGCAATCATAATCGGTTTCAGGTAAATATCAATTTCGATTGTTATAAACAGCATTATAAACAAGGTCCGGTAATCAACAAAGATACTTTTGCAAACAAGGTGGAACACGATGATAAGTAAAGATTTGCTGGAAATTCTGGCCTGCCCCCAATGTAAGGGTGCCCTCCAGTTGCAAGGTGAGAAAGGGCTGCTCTGTGAAAAATGTTCTCTCCTGTATGCGATTCGCGATGACATCCCAATTATGCTCATTGATCAAGCACAGAAAGTGGAGAAGTCCGTTAGATAAGGTTTTCCTGCTTTTCGGCAAGTACATACAACCCGCATCACCGCATATTGAGGAATATATATGACCACTTCTGAAAATTCTATTCAGTTGTTTGATCGGTTTACCGTCCCTGGTGATCCTGTTCGTAGTGACTACCTTGGGTTGATTAAAGAAATCGTTGTTCGAAAACAAAGTGAAGGTTCCACCTGGCAGGAACCCTTGGCGGCGGCATATCAGCTTCTTTTTGAGGAAATCAGAGATAATCGCCGGGAGCCTGTGGAGGGGATCTCGTTTGGTACTTCAGGATGGCGCGGCAAACTTGGTAAGGACATTTTTGTCTGTTCTGTGGCGTTGGTGACCACGGCGATTGTACAGATGTATGAAAACCTGGAGGCAGAACCGGATTTAACAGGACTGCTGGGGGTTGAGAGTTTGACTGAAGCTCAGACAAGAGGCTGCGTTCTTGGCTTTGACAACAGGTTTGCCGGTTCCCTTCTTGCCGCAAGTGTCGCCTGTGTTCTGGCTGGCAAAGGCTTTCGTGTCCATTATGCCGGCGAGTCAACCACCGGTGTGCTTTCCGCTGCGGTTATCAAACTGCAAGCCGCTTTTTCAATTAATCTCACCCCCTCGCACAATCCCCTCGATTATGGTGGATACAAATTCAATGCGGCGGACGCCGGCCCTGCTGCTTCACAGATAACCGAAACAATAACTGCAAATGCTCGAAAACTTGTGGGGCAGGGCTATGTTCCGGAGAAGATTGCCGCGACTATAGAAGAAGTGATGAGGTCATATTCTATTGTCCAGCCTTTTGATTCTTTCGCCACCTGGAAAAGTTTGGTGCAGGAAAATAAGCCGGTGCACGGACTTGACCTTGCTCAAGCAGTTGCGGCTTTCCTTAAGCGCGACGATATGGTCGTTGTCGTTGACTGTGTCCATGGTTCAAGTCGGTTGCATATACGGGAGCTGTTTTACCGCACCACGAAACCCGCGCTCATTGTCCTCCGTGATACAGCCGATGTGACATTTGGTGGTGTTGCCCCGGAACCTTCAACAGTCAATATGATGAATGTTGTTGAGACACTTCAGAAAAGCTCCGCAGCTCTGAAGCTTGGAGCAATAATCGACCCTGATGGCGACAGAATCCGTTTTACCGACGGGACAACGGAAATCACCATGAATCAGTTTGGTGCCATGGCCTATCATTTTCTCCATGAATATAAAGGTAAAAAAGGGATGGTCGCAAAAACCGTGGCCACCTCCAATCTTGCCAACGGTATCGCTGCAGCCCTTGGCGAAGAGCTGTATGAACCAAGTGTGGGATTCAAAAATTTTAAACCGGTAATCGGTCGGGCGCTCGTCTACTTTGAAGAGTCGGATGGTATATCGATCATCGGCCATACCCCGGAAAAGGATGCATATATTGGTTTGCTGTTGGCCCTTGAGATGATGCTGGCAACCAATATGAACCTTGGCGACTATCTAAAAAATATCGAAGGTAAGTACGGCGCCTATTATCCGGAACGAGACGGAGTGGTGGTAAGCGTCCAGGGCGAGGAACTCCTGCGCCTTTTAGCAGGACTGGCAAAGTATCGACAAGGAAGCATCGTTAAGGTTGGCGACACTGACCGGCGAATTACCGAGCTCATTAGTATAGACGGCCGGAAAATGGTTTTCGAAGATGGTTCCTGGCTGATGATACGTCCCTCAGGGACGGAGCCCAAGGTGCGATTTTATGTTGAAGCCAGGACTCCTTCCGGGACGAGTGACCTGGTGACGGCGGCGAAAAACATGTTAGTCGAAATAGGTATTTTATGAGATCTCTTCTGTGTGCAATTTCTCTTTGAAGATGTAGCAAAGTAGCCGTGTCGGGGCTGTTGGCGGTTGCATTTTACCATTCTGGTATTATTATCAGCATGTAACAAAAAAACTCTTAGGAGCCGTTGGTTATCTAGCCGACAACGGCTTATTATCATTCTTTTCAGGAGTACACCATGTGGGAATATACCGATAAGGTTCAACAGCATTTTCTGACCCCTCAAAATGTTGGGGAAATTGACAAGCCGAGCGGGACCGGAGATGTTGGTTCGCTGGCCTGTGGTGATGCTTTGAAGCTGACTCTCAAGATAGATGCAAACGACATTATAACAGATGCCAAATTCAAGACCTTTGGGTGTGCCAGTGCCATTGCGTCCTCATCCGTTTTGACCGAAATGGTCAAGGGCTTGGCGGTCGATGAAGCGGCCAAAATCACCAATGAAGATATTGCTCAGGCCCTTGGCGGCTTACCGAAGGAAAAAATGCACTGCTCGGTCATGGGACGGGAGGCACTTGAGGCGGCGATTGCCGATTATCGTGGCCTGAAGTTACCGATGGCCGAAGGAGAGGTGGTCTGTGAATGCTTTGGCGTCACCGATTTGGAGATTATCAGAGCAATTAAGGAATCCAGCCTGCGGTCGGTTGAAGAAATTACCAACTTCACCAAGGCTGGAGGCGGCTGCGGCAAGTGTGAAGAGAAACTGCGAAAAATTCTGCACGATACGGTCAGCGGCAAGTCGGAAATATCAATTCCCCATGCCACCCCAAAAAGAATGACAGCCCTGCAGAAGATCAAAAAAATCGAAGAGGTCCTTGAGCGCGAGATCAGGCCGGGGTTGAAAAAAGACGGTGGCGATATCGAACTCATTGATGTCGATGGTGACTTTGTTATCGTCTCGCTGCGTGGCGCCTGTAAGAGTTGCAATAAATCGCAGACGACCATCAAGGAATATGTTGAAAAGAAGCTGCGGGAACTGGTTTTGACCAGTCTGATCGTTGAGGAGAGCAACTCATGACCGCTGGAAACCCTAACGTCATCTATATGGATAATAACGCCACCACTCGGGTTGCACCCGAGGTGGTTGAGGCAATGATGCCATTTTTAACGGAATCCTACGGTAACCCATCGAGCATGCACACCTTCGGTGGTCATGTCGGGCAGGATGTTAAAGATGCCAGGATAAAGGTAGCGGCTCTGCTCGGTGCGGAACCTGGAGAAATCACCTTTACCAGTTGCGGCACGGAGAGTGATTCCACCGCTATTCTTTCCGCTCTCAGGACCGACCCGGAAAAAAGACACATTGTTACTACCAGGGTTGAGCATCCGGCGGTTAAAAATCTTTGTGAAAATCTTGAAACGGTAACCGGCCATAAATACCGGGTAACACGCTTGAAGGTGGATGCCGAAGGTATGCTGGATATGGCGGAATACCAGGCGGCACTCAGCGAAGACACCGCCATCGTCAGTGTCATGTGGGCCAACAACGAGACCGGGGTTATTTTTCCAGTTGCCGAGATGGCCAGGATGGCCAAAGCAAGGGGTATCCTGTTTCATACTGACGCAGTGCAGGCAGTCGGGAAAATAGCCATTGACTTGAAGAGCCTAGATATTGACTTCCTCTCCTTGTCCGGCCACAAACTGCACGCACCCAAAGGCGTAGGCGTTTTGTACATCAAACGAGGAACACTCTTTGTCCCTTTTATGATGGGCGGGCATCAGGAACAAGGACGCCGAGGTGGCACCGAAAATGTCGCATCGATTGTCGGACTTGGCCGGGCCTGCGAATTGGCTGCGGAAAAGATGCTTGAAGAAAACAGCCGGGTGAAACAGCTGCGTGACAGGTTGGAGGAAAAACTGCTGACCGCCATCCCCAAATCCATGCTCAATGGTCACAAAACCGAACGCTTACCGAACACCGCTAATATCAGTTTTGAGTTTGTTGAGGGCGAAGCCATTCTATTGCATATGAATCAGCACGGAATTTGTGCATCTTCCGGTTCAGCCTGTACCTCCGGTTCGCTGGAGCCGTCCCATGTTCTTAG
>JBBQVT010000021.1:0-40146 GCA_038211245.1 Desulfobulbales bacterium
TTATGCAGCCGGCAGTTCTCCTGGATCGTAACGTTCTGGAGGCCAGCCGCTTCAACCTCATTGGCGAACTCCTTCATGACCATATCGCCTCCGGCCGCGATACCGCCGGTACCCATGCACACATTGACAATTATTTCGCTGGCCATGGCTTACCCTTTATATCCTTTGAGATTCGTGACAATTTTGGTCGGCGACTGCTTGCCGAACACCTTCTCGTTAACCAGGACCACCGGGGCAATACTGCAGGCCCCCACGCAGTTGACGTGTTCAAGGGTAAACATCATGTCCTTGGTGGTATCCTGGCCATCTTTCAGTTTGAGATCTTCCCGTATCTTGGAGATGATCCGGGATGCGCCTTTAACGTGACAGACGGTGCCGCAGCAGACGGTGACGATATTCTTGCCGCGGGGTTTCTGATGGAACTGGGAATAAAAGGTGACGACTCCGTAATATTGGGAGGCCGGGATATTGGTCCGATCCGCGAACCAGGTTACAGTCTCCTCCTGTATGTATCCGAATTCGTGTTGGATTTCCTGTAATATCGTGATAATGTTGTCTTCGTTGGCGATACATCGGTGGTATATCGCCTCCAGCGTTTCCGTCATCTGTGTATCCATATACGTACTCCGAAAAAGATGATTATTCACTCCAGGCAGATCCAGCACCCATGGAGCGCTCTAGACTCTGTTCCCTTCATCAAACCAATATTTGCCAAAAGGCGCTGCTCTCTTCTGTTTCCGTCGTTGCTCCCTCTCCCGACTGGCATCGCCCGCAAAAAAATCGAAATCTGGATAAATCGGCGTACTATACCCCAAAACCGAGATTGTTTCCAAGAAGTTTAGATCCTCTCGCCATACATAATTTTTTATTGTTTTTCTGCACATACCGCGAAATTTGACAATCCGGAGACTATCTTGTAAGTAACACAACCGGATCTTCTTGACAGGACACAATTAGACATTGGCCGGCCGGGGTATGCACGCCCCGCCGACAACCATCTCCCAACCCCTGATGAGCACCCCTTACGTTTCACATAACTACCGAATAACCCTTCAAAAAAAAGGGAGCACCAGCTACTCGAAAATGAGTTTCCCGGTGCACTGCGGCGTGTACACGGAAATCGTTTCGGACAGCTTTGTCCTCCATTTCAACCTCGATGGTGAAATCCTCCGGGCACAGGGTAAAGGTAAAGAATGGGGCCACCCGCACGAATGGCTGAAACGAAGCAAAGGCAATGACTGGGTCTACTACTCGACCGGCGGTTATACCGGAGTGTTCGAGGCAATCGGCGAATACTATCTGCCGAATTTTACTTATCCGACCAACAATCTTCTGGGGGGCCACCCCTTTGACCAGGAAGAGGTAAGCCGCTTGACCGGATCGTGGCACCAGCTGCTCCGCCAGGCGGCCGAAAGCATTACTTCTCCGCCCCCCCCCATCCGCCGGTTTCTTGCCCGGGCGCTGTCCCGTACCCCGGCTCTCCTCGAAGAAAAGGCGCAACGGCTCGCGACGATCATCGGCGGACGGATTTCAGTGCTGCCGCCGGACGCCAGGCATGTCGACTACGACCTCATTCCCCTGACCATTGCCGAGGGATGTCTTTATAAATGCAGATTCTGTAAAATAAAAAGTAGTCGTCCCTTTTCCGAAAAAACGGGAGCGGCGATCCGCGACCAGATTGCGCTTCTACGAGGCCTGTATGGTGAGGATCTCCGGAATTACAATGCGCTCTTTCTCGGCGAGCACGACGCCTTGCAAGCCGCCCCCGGTGCTATCTGTTCGACCATCGTCGAGGCCTATAAGCAGTTCGGTTTTGCCGATTCCTATATCGAGGATCACAAGATATTCCTCTTCGGCTCCGCCACCTCTCTGCTCAACGCCCCCGAACGGCTCTTTCGCGACCTGGAAAAACTGCCGGGGATTACCTATATCAATATCGGTCTTGAATCCGCCGACCAGGGAACCCTCGACATTCTCGGCAAACCGCTCTCGACCGGCTTGATCCGGGAGGCCTTCGCCCGGATGCAGGATCTCAACGATCGATATGCGGCCGTTGAAGTTACCGCCAATTTCATCATGGATGAATCCTTACCGGAAAATCATTATCCGGCAATTCTAGGACTGATCCGGGACAGCCTGATCCATACCAAACCTAAGGGCTCGATATATTTCTCGCCTTTAACCTTCGGTCAGCCGTCCAGGGCGCGTCTTTTTGCCTTCAACCGCCTGAAGATCCTCAGCAGGTTACCGACTTTTCTCTATATCATACAACGTTTATAATGACCAACAACCTATAATATACCGGCCTGAAGCCCCCGTGGCAGACCCTTGGCTGTCACAACCGACAGGAGAGATGCAGATGAATGATGGAGCACGTTTGAGAAAAGATATACTGGCCGCCCGCAACAAGCTCACCCCGCCAGAGATTGCCGACAAATCGACGGCGATCCGACGGACCCTTCTCGGCCTTGACCAGGTCAGCAATTGCCGGTCGATCTTCGTCTATGTGAGTTTTCGTAGTGAGGTCGAGACATTTGACCTGATCGAGAAGTTAATCGGGATGGGAAAAACGGTGACCGTGCCGATCACCCGGGTGCAGGAAAAGCGACTGGATGCTATCCGGATCACCAATCCGGCGGTTGACCTGGTGCCGGGATACTGTGCCATTCCCGAACCGAAGGAAGAACTCTGGCCTAGCCGCCTGGTCGACCCGAAGAAGATTGAAACCATCCTACTGCCAGGCTCAGTTTTCGATGAACGGGGTGGACGGTTCGGTTATGGTGGGGGATATTATGATCGTTTTCTCGCCCAGATCCCGTCCGCCGCCCGGATCGGCCTGGCCTTCGACCTGCAGATCGTCGCCAGAGCCCCCCTCAGCGACCACGACCAACTCCTCGACCTGGTGGTCACCGAAACGAGGGTGATATCGGGGAAGAGATAACGACTCGGGCCCTGTTGAATGAGAGGACGTTCAACAGAGCCTGAGGGCAATCAGAGCGAGTTATGAAAAATCACTTGTTCTTGCAGGTTTTCGGATCGAAGGTGGCTTTGCAGGCGGAGCATTTAACATTTTTTTCAAGTTCATCGGAAAAAACCTCCACTTCCTTGCCGCACTCAGGACATTTCACTTTCACTGCATTCAAGGTCTTGTTGCTTTCAAATCCCGGACAATGTTGATCGGTCATAGTCTGTCTCCTTTTCCATGAATTATTTGATGTTAGTCACCACGAACTTACCTTCGATGAAAATTTTATTACAGCAATCCGTCATTCAAATGATAAACGAAAAACCATAAAAAACCAACCACATATTCCCCTTTGGTGATCTTTTTCAGACCACCAGACCACTTTTCGGTGACGACAGAACCCTTCCTGGCTGCCGTAATTATCGGAGCAGCGCGGAAATCAGGTTGCCGGTCAGGAGCGTGCCGGTCATTGCCAGGCATCCATGTCGAAAAAGGCGGCTGCCGATGCCCGATACAGTACCAAACAGGCAGCGGGAAAGAGGTCGTCCTGATCATTGATTTACTACCGTTGGCAGGTCTCGGCAAAACCTGGTGAATGTGTTCTTGTCACCGCAGTTCGTCGAGTTTTTTCAATAGCTGGTCCCGTTCATCCTCGAGGGCCAAAAGATCGATCATCGCCGGTGGTTTTACCGAATGGGCCGGGAGTCGGCGAAGAGCTTCGGTGATATCTTCCTGAAGCTCGACAAGCCGGCTGGCCGTGCGTTCTTTTTCAGTCATCATGTTCGTCATTTCGATGGGGAGACAATCAAGGCTCTGATCATGAGGATTGCAGCTTATCAGTGTTAGGCAGTTCCTTTTGCAAGGCTGTTAAAGCCTGTTCAATTATGTCCACTTCCTGGGTAAAGGCCCAGCGTTTCGTGCTCCGATAGAAGGCGTTATTGCCCATTGTTCCGGTCAGGGTGAGGAGGGCAACTTCATATCGGTCATTTTCCGTGAGAAGATCCTCAACCCACAGCACCCGATCGATATCAAGGGAAAAATCTTTGCAGATCCGCTTGGCGAACTTTTCCGGGTTTGCCGATATGGACTGACCCTCGCCGGTACGCGCGTACAAACAGATGTATGGTTTGAGAAGCTGCACTTTCCCTGGCGGAACCGGACGCTCCAATATCTTGACATCGTAGGAACCTGGAAACCAGGCAATGGGCTCGAGATTGTCCTTCTTCGTTCCATCCCACCGGTATCTGCCATTGAATATTGCCATGCTTGCTATCCTCGCCATTGTTACTAAAGACCGAGGTCAAGGGGGGGACGGTGGCAAATTCCTCCGTCTCCCCCTTTTAAGTAATTTTCCGCACGTTCCGCTCCCACCTGGGGTATAAGCAAAAGTGGCGGCAAATTACGTGTTTTAGGGACGTATCCCGTTTATCCGGATCAGGCAGTTACGTCCAGTGTCCGTCGATCCGCCATGTCGGTGAGAATCCTCTCCCGGGTTTTATCGATACCCAGCTGTTGGCGCTTCTTGTCGATATGAGCGATCATCAGTCTGGCCATCTCATGCGGATCATCGGCAAAACCCCACTTGCCAAAACCTAGTTTTTCAAGATCTTCAAAGAGATGCTTTTCAAACTTGGTGCCCTTCGTCATTGGGAAGGTGTGACCGAAGACAACATATAGCCCGGAGGCTACAAAATAGTGGCCGATGGCGATAGCTTTCTCGCTCATCCATTCCGGCGCGCAGCCCGCTGCCGGCAGATCGGCAAGGCAATCTCCAAGCCCACCGACTTTGACCATTTCGGCGGCAGCAATAAGAATCCTGCTGTTGTCAACACAAGAGCCCAGGCCAAGTATTGGAGGCATCCCAACAGTCTCACAGACTTCAGCAAGGCCGGGCCCAGCAAGAGCCGCGGCTCCAGGTCCGGTCAGTCCTGCTTTTGCAAGGGCAATTTGCGAGCAACCGGTCTGCAAAACCAGCACATCATTTTTGATCAACTCCTTTACCAGTTCCACGTGAGAGTAATCTTGTTTTGACCGCGGATTGGTACACCCAACGACTCCAGCAACTCCTCGAATCCTCCCGTTGATGATGTTGTCATTAAGCGGTGTAAAACTGCCACGAAATGACCCACCCAGCATATAATTAATATATTCGAAAGAAAAACCGTGCACTCCCCTTGCCTTATTTCTTGGAATTTGAATCGGCTTTTTGCGATTTTTAAACCGAGTGATTGCCTTGATGACTATCTCATCGGTGCATTCGCGCGGATCGTGTTCTTCCAGTTGAATATGCAGGGCACCTTCAATTTTGGCTCTATAGTTTGTCGTGATAAAAGGAGTATCATAAAAATCAGCCACCCTCTTCAGATCTTGCTTTATGCATTGGATATCTACGGTCATGGCATCAATAGCACCCGTTACCAACACAGCCTCCGTACTGGAGAAATTACCTGCATGAGGGAGACCACGTCGAGACAACGCCTCTAGGCCGGAGCAACACATTCCGACCAGATTAATTCCTTTAGCTCCCGCATTTTTGGCCGCCTCTATCAGTGATGGATCGGCAACCGAAACAACCATAGATTCAAGAAGATTAGGTTCATGCCCGTGAACGATTATATTAACCTGGTCTTCTTTGAGCACACCCATATCAACTTCGACCTCAACCGGCGATGGTGTGCCGAATAAGATATCCGAGATATCGGTGGAAACCATTGAACCACCCCAGCCATCAGCAAGTGCTGTACGCGATATTTGTTTGGTAATATTTTCGTAGTCCTGATCAACACCCATGGCGGTGCGATGCATCATTTCCATTATTTCCCGCATGGCTCCCCGCGGCACGATGCCTGCTGCTCGCCAAAGCTCCAGTGTTTTCGGTGGAACCCTTTTCATCATAGGGATCTCTCCCTCGACCTGAGTATAGGTTCTCTCAAGCTCTTGATAAAGATCAAGGGCGACAGCCTTCAAATCCCGTCCTTCGGTGGGGATGTCGAGAGACGCAGCAATTTCAAAGAGCTTGATCGGATCTTTGATGGAATACTCCTTAACCTTGCCGTTAATGACATCGCGAAACAGTTCAAGCATCGCCATACCATGATCGGTATGGGCAGCCGTCCCCGCTGCGACCATTCGCCCAAAATTTCTGGCAACAATCGTATCCACCGTCGCCCCGCACACCCCAACCCGGTCATAAGGGCTGTTGACGTTCATCCTGCATGGTCCCATGGAACAATGTTTACAGCAGGCGGATTGTTCACCGATCGGGCAGGGTTTCGTGGCGTGGGCTCGATCGAAAAAGAGCTCCATTCCATCCTGTCTCGCCTTGGTGATCATTTGGGCGGTTGATGGGCAGATTGTCAGGTCTTCTACCTTAATGAGTTCGAGTGGTTTTGCCATGATACCTCCGGGTGCAAAGGGTTACAGAGTACCTCCGCCATTTTTGTCCGTTACTGGCAACATTCTGCCCGTTGACGGGAGAACCCTGTCGAGGCCAAAACAGCCTCAGAAAAACCGTCCATCGCCTATAACGCAACAAGACAATTTTGAGAAAGATTCTTACTCCGATTATAGAATATGCCACAGCATGGTATTGTCAAGATAATTATTGTTGGTTGTCTCCAGTAAAAAACAGCAATCTTTTACAAAGACAGCAGCTGATCAAAAAAAGACCGCTTCTTCCCTTGAAACGGAAGAAGCGGTCTTTTAAACCGTACCGATTGATTTCTTGTATTGTGCAAGAAATCAATGTATCTCAAGATACGTATACCCTTTGTGGGGTGTTAGATACTGACGCCGCCGAGGCGATGGGCAAGGTCAAGGGTGCTTATCTTTTCATTGCGATCAATTTTTCCACTATCGCGAACAATTCTCGAGGGGCGGTGTGAATATCGTCAAATGCTCTCCTTGCCCCTCGGTCGGCGGCGACGATCTCATCTTGTTCCGGGAGAAAGCCAATGATCTCGAAATCCGCCAAGGAACTGCGAATAAGGTCCTCATCCTCCACTCCCGTGACCCGGTTGCCGAGAATGATGATCCTCTTAATTCCGATATCCTTGCCCAACTTTCTGATCTTGTTTGCTGCAGCCCGGCTTCTCGCCCCGGGATTGACGACGATTATGAGCGCATCGACAGAGGCTGAGGTGGCTCTGCCAAGATGCTCGATGCCCGCTTCCATATCCATGATAACAATATCATCCCGAACCAGCACCAGATGATTCATCAACGCCTTGAGGATGGTGCTTTCCGGACAGAGGCAGCCGGTACCGCCGCTTTGCACGGTACCCATGACCAGCAGTTTAACACCATCCTTCTCCAGCGAGAAGCGATCGGGGATATCATCAACTTTCGGATTGAGAGCGAAAAAGCCGCCCATTGTCCCGGGTTTAGCCCCCGTTCGTTCGGCAATGAGCTCGGTCAATTGGGCGATCGGCGTGATCGATTGATCTTCGGAAATGCCCAAACCGGCGGCCAGATTTGCCACCGGATCGGCATCGATCGCGATAACCTTATTGTTTTTATCGGCAGCGAGACAGCGTGCCAGCAGAGCAGTTACCGTGGTCTTGCCGACCCCGCCTTTGCCGCCGATTGCAATTTTTAAACTCACCTCGGAAATCTCCTTGACGTTGAATTGAAACCTCTACTCCGGCGATGGCTGCGGGAAAAGCAGCCTTCTTCCCCGGTTACTCCTCAGCGATAACCTTACCTTCACTGTCGACCATTGCGACCACAAAATTATTTTTTATCGCTTCTGCATAGAGTTCTTCGATATGAATCGCCTGAAGTTCGTATTTCTTTCCTTTCGCCCGTGGCAGAGTCAGGAAGCAATCGTTCGCTTCTTCTTTGCTGCGGAAAACTGGAATAAAATGAATCTGTTTTTCCGTATTGTAGAGTCCGAGAAAACTTTCATCTTTTTCCGGATCGCAGACGAAGACATACACCCACCCTTCAATTTTCGCATTTTCTGCCATGGCATCTCTCTGTAAGGTATTTATACCCCGTGTTGGATGTTACGTGGAATTCCCCGCAACTGTTTTACTCTTTGTTCAGAGTAATAACCACTATTGGTCAAAAAAAAAGCCCCATCCCCGAGAGGATGGAGCCTTTGCACGACAATGCGACGATAATTAGATTTCCAGGAAAGAATCGGAAAAAAGACTCTCGCCGGTGATGACCCGGACCGTTTTTACATAGTCGGCCAACTCTTTGGAAAGAGAGGAAAGACTGGGAGCGGTTCCGTCCATGGCCTGGTGAACCACCTCGACGATATCCGGGCGCTGGCCTTTGGCGACAGCGGTCAGAGTGGTGTCGAGCGGATCGGAAATAACCGCTTTCATCCCATTCCGCTCCAACATGACCATATAGGTTGTGTTGAGAATTGGTCTAAGATGCACTGGAGGTCCGTTAGAAATGTTTGATAAACCACAGGTAGACATACAGCCAGGAGCGATATCTTCCAACATCAACTGGAAATTCATCAGTGAGACACATTGGACCTGCTGAATATTAACCGGCGTAACGATCCCATCAACCCATATTTTCTCGTTGGGAATACCCGCCTCGTTGGCCGCATAAATCAGTTCGACAGCAAGGGCAGCACGCTCGTTTTCATCACGAGGCAGCCCATCCGGTCCCCACATCAGGGCAACAATATCGGCCCCATACTTGGCAGCCATCGGCAACATTACCGTGTATCGCTCCGGACGGGCCATAATCGAGTTGACGATATGCGGTTTACTGGCCGGCTTTATTACTTTCAGCCCTTCTTCAATTGCTGCAATGTTAGAGGTGTCAAGCAGCAACGGCATATTAGGCACAACCTCTTGCACCATCTGAACTACCCACGGCATTAATTCGTGACCATCTTTCTTCGCTGGGCCAAGATTAATGTCAATGTAATCCATGCCTAGCTTCTGCTGCTCGAGGGCTTCAGCCTGGATCGGCTTAGGATCACGCTCTTTATATGCCTTTCCAATAACCTTGGAAATGACATTGAGGCTTTCGCCATGCAGAATCATATTTTTCTCCTTTGTGAAAAAAATAATAATATCAAATCTTCTGGAATACACCAAGTTTGCAACACTTAAGCAAATATTTTGCCGGCTCTTTTATAACCAACACCCCACAAGGGGGTATAAGTACCTTGAGACAGAGTGATTTCTTGAAAAAAACAAGAAATCACTCTGTAAGGTAATAAAAGCCGGCAAATATTCTTCACATTAATTTATCTAGCCCTCAAGAATCCTGCGAGATGGGCAGCCTCTCTCGGACCCACGGTAATGGTCCAGCCGGGCAACTCTTCCTCAACATCACCGGCAATTGCTGCAGCATAGCCTGGGATGATGAGTTCGGTGTGCTTGACCTTGTCCATGATTCCGCTTTTCTTGACGAATGCACCCACATCATCGCCACCGAACTTGCCGGCGGCCCAAGCGGTGAGGACGGAAAGTCCCTCGGAATCCTTAACAAGCAACCAGGAAGGCACCTTGCTTGCTTCGATCTCGCCGGAGACAATAAAGTAGGTCAAAGCAAAGTTGGTGGTAACCAGTACCGGGGAATTTTCGTTCGGCGCACCAATCTCAAAGATTCCCTCGGTAACTGTCATCGGCCGCTGCGGATCGGTAAAGATATTGAGTCTCTCGAGTAACAGCGGGAAGATCACCTCGGTGGTGAGATCGGACATTACTACGATGCCGCCGTATTTGGCAACGAACATACTGGCGATAAGCCCTTCCGTCGCGATATTGGAGGCCATCTCACACGGGAAGGTAATGGTCGGAAAGCCGAGAGAACGATTGCCGGCTTTGAGCGCCGCACGCCGAATAGCAACCTGATCCTCCAAAGCCTGCTTGATATCCCGCGAACCTGAATCAAGCACCAGGTCCTTGAGTCCCATGCCGACCAGTTTGTCGGTGAGAGCAATAAGGCCATCAACGGAATCAGCTTTGACCGCAAGAGGCAGGTCATTGTCCAGGGCAATTTTGCCGAAGGCATCAGCAGTTGCTGCCGTTGCAGCATAAATCAACGGCCTTTTAAACCCGGCAGTTGCGACAGCGCCGGCGATTATTTCCGCACTCTCACTCATCAGGATGAGATTGAACTCGGAAGTCTCGGCGATGAGTTTAGCCAAGGTGGCAAAAGCTACACCGTCACCATTGACATCTTTCAGTGCAACCAGTTCCGGCCGCAGATTCAAACCTACGCGCTCATACTGCAGTGCATTCCAAACTTTAAGTTTACCCTCGACAACCGCGACAGCGGTATCGGAGGCAATGGTTCCGGCAAAAAGAGTCGGATTGAAGAAGGTCTTTTCGTGTCGACACAGGACGGTCTCTCCACCTGTTTTTGCAGTACGAACGCCTTTACCGATGGCAACCGGACGGATCGGCGGGGCAGAAGCCTCGGCGAGTTGCGCCCTGGCATCATCGGACACGTAGGGGCAAGAGTCGAGTTCGGCCTTGCCTGAAGCGAGGTTCATGGCAAAGGCAAGACACGTCGGAACCCCACACTCCTTACAGTTGGTTTTTGGCAGGAGTTTAAAAATTTGTATTCCTGTTAACGCCATTTGTATTATCTCCTTATTTTTATTTAACAGCCGGTCGAGGCATGGTCTCAACAGCAGGAAACCATGCCCTTCCAGCTCGAAAAATTATCCCATAATAGGCGGCATGGTCATGGCAGGATGCCCTTTTTCCTGAAGCCATGGCAAAATCTCGTCTTCCGTGATTCCGACGGTTTCATCGGCAATCAAATCGGCAAAATTCTGAATTCCCATTGCCGCACCTCTGGCATTGAGGCGGTCACGGATCTCATCTTTGACGACTTTCGGCATCCATACCATGCGCAGTAAGCCACCATCGCCAAGGATAAACTTGCCTTGGGTAATGTTGAACTTGGAATGGCCGACAAAACCAGGTGAAGAAGCACCACCGCCCATAACCCCGGCAAGCGTAGTAAACTTCATACCGGAAGGAGTCTCACCGGTATAGTCGCGACCGACGGTCATAATGCCGTTACAGGCAGGAAGCACGGCGGCGATACATTCGCAGCAACCACAGGTGGTCATCGGCGCTTGACACATGGAGTAGAAATTATAGGTGTCAATGGCACCTTTGGAGGCACCTTTGATGAACTCATCTACGCCCTCGAAACGGCCGAGAACGGGATCAAGGACTTTGCCCTTTTTAATCGGTTGGTTGGGGCCTGTAGGATTGATCTCGAAGGAGGCTTTACAGTCCATCCAGTTATAGGCTCCGCACAATCCGGTTCTTTCCGGGCTCACCGAACAAACGTGACTCGGTGCAAAGGATTGGCAGAGGCTGCATGAGTAGAAGGTATCTACAGCCTCATCGGTCATCTTGTCAACGCGCTCGTCGCGGGTCTTGTATTCGGCACGGGCGGTAGCGGTCAGTTTGTCGACATCTTCCTTATTGGTAAAGAGAGTTACCTGAACTTTGTCGACGATCTTTTTGAAATCCTGATGGAATTTGGCATGCAGAACAACACCGATATCCTTCAGGGTGAAGCCTTTTTCAACAGCACCCTTGCTGATACGGACCCAGGAGATATCCCTTTGGCCGATATGCATGACGCCTTGGATGTAGTTGATCAGATGGTGAATCTGACGCTCCAAAATCGGCTCAAAGTCGGCCTGGAACTCGCGGCCGGCAATCTGCACGAAGATACCGAGAGGCAGCGTATCCCCTTCCTTCATATCCTTGAGATCTTTACCGATGACAACAACCTTGCCGTCTTCGATCTCACCCATTTGAGCCATCTTGACCAACTCGGTACACTGGGTCTTACCACCACCCATTTGTCCGTAAAGATCGCCGCCACGTACCCGCTCACCCTCAAACGCCGGCCCGAAGGAGCAAGGAATATCGATCTGGGTGACATTGATCTTCAGGCCGCGAACCTCAACGGATTTTTGACAGATCTCATTATGCGGCACGTTGGCAACAACGTGTTCGTAGGTGCAGATACCAGTCGGCAGGATCTCCGGAATATCGGTATCGGCGAGAGTCGGGAAGCCCCAGTTTACACAACCGGCAGCAGCTACGGCCCACTCGGTGCCGACGTCGCCGAGGGCGTTGACGAAGGCGAAGATACGGTTTTTGTTGTACATCAGCATCCGGCGAAAATCGCCCGGCTGAACACCACCGAAGGCCATGGCGGCACGGTTGGCAAAGCCCAGGGCGAAGACGGCTGAGGAGATATCCGGCCCGAAGGGGACGATACGGGTATTCCAACCGATCTGCACTCCGGCCTCAAGAAGCTGCTCGATGACGGTTTTGCCATTATGGTTGGCGGCGCAGAAGATATAAAGGTTTTTCTTCTGATAATCCTCGACGATCATTTTGGCGATCTCTGGGTTTGGTGCCGCGCCGACAATAGCCGCAAAACCTGGAGCCGATCCGTCAACGAATTCGACACCGCGCTTTCGGAGAATAATATCATTGGCGGGACCGACCCAGATTTTTCCGGCATCGATATCAGGATCTTCAGTGTCTACGTAGAAATCCGGCTCGCGGAGAATACGTAAGGCCTCTTTTACCTCATAGGCGAAGATACCGGCCATACCGGCATCAAGAAGCGGTCCGAGATAGGGAAGATGGTTGCTGCCCTTGATATGGGGCGGCAGAAGACCACGGGCAAACTTCATCGGCTTCTGCAAATCTTCGAGGGTCTCGCATTTTATACCGGTGAGAGAATAGATAACCGGCAGATAGTACGCGGTATTAGGAAAGCCTATTTTGGTGCTGGCATCATAGGTCTTGAGAGCATTTTCCAGTTCGCCCTCCACCTGGGATACAACCTTATACCCGCCCTGTATAGCTGCAAATGCTACTAATCTTGACATGCTTTACTCCTTTATTGAGGGATTAGTAATATCGTATTGGTTTCAGTAAGATTATTCCATTCCAAGGGCTTGTCTGTCAGCCATATCCATAAGGACCCTGTCGCGGGCCTTATCGATGCCGAGTTCCTTGCGTTTTCTGTCAATATGGGCAATCATCTTACGGGCATGTTTGACCGGATCGGGCTCACAGTCCCACATGCCGCCATACATTTTCTCCATGCCTTTATAGAGATAATCCTTGAAAACCGGCGCACCTTCAAGCGGCAAGCTATAACCAAATACGGTGTATACACCCGAAGTTACGAAATAGTGGCCGATCGAGATAGCCTTCTCACTCATCCACTCCGGTGCACTTCCAGCGGCAGGGAGATCACAGAGGTCGTTGCCGAGACCTCCAGCTTTTACCACCTCGGTTGCAGCAAGCAATATCCGACTATTGTCAACACATGACCCCAGATGTAAAACAGGCGGTATACCAACAGTTTCACAAACTTCACGCAAACCGGGACCACAGTGAACCGCAGCTGATTCCGGAGTGCAAAGACCATGAATACCGGCCGCAATCGCACTACAACCCGTTGTCAAGACAATAACGTCATTTTTGATGAGCTCTTTAATGATAGTAATATGCTCATCATTATGCTTGGTCCGGGCATTATTACAACCGACAACACCACCGATACCGCGAATCCGACCGTTGATGATATTGTCATTAAGGGTGAAGTAATCACCCCTGAAACTTCCACCCAGGTGGTACTTGATCGATTCTACACTAAAACCCGCGACCTGACTGGATTTATAGCGAGGAATCATAACCTCGGCGCCACGATTGGTGAAGTTGTCAATGGCGATTTTAACAATACGGATGGCATCCTCCATAGCATGATGCTCATCAAATTCGATGTGAATGACGTTATCTTGCTCCATCTTGGCGATGGGATGGGTGGTGATCAGTTTGGTGTGGAAGCATTTGGCGACATTAGCCAGATTTTGGAAGATACACTGGACGTCGACAACCATTGCATCACAAGCACCGGTAATGATCGCCAATTCCTGCTGCAGGAAAGTACCTGCTGGTGGAACGCCATGGCGCTGCAATACCTCGTTAGCGGTACAGCAGATACCAGCCAATTGAATACCTTTAGCACCTTTGGATTTTGAATACTCAATCATTTCCTGCGATTGGGCTGCGGCAACAATCATCTCCGACAACAACGGCTCATGACCGTGGACAATAATGTTGACATGATCCTCTTTCAAAACGCCAAGATCGGCCTCAGCCTGCAGCGGCGAAGGAGTGCCAAACATAACGTCCTGGAGGTCGGTACCGATCATCGATCCGCCCCAACCATCGGCCAAACAGGCACGGGTGCCCTGCTTAATGAGATTTTTATAATCCTGATCAACGCCCATATGGGTGCGATGCATAATCTCAACTATCTCACGGTCAACGTTACGGGGCAGAACACCTTGCTCCGCCCATTTGTCCTGGAGCGGCTGCGGTGCACGTTTGAGGTAGTCGAGGGTGCCAGTAGTCTTACCCCATTCGCCGACGGCTCTTTCGCCAACAGCGATGGCGATTTCTCGGAGATCACGATCCTTGGTAACTCCATCTACCTCGACGGTCGTAGCAACGCCAAAATATGGGGCGATCTGGATAAGTTTTTGCGGATCCTTGACTTTGTAATCGTTTACTTCTCCCCTAGCCGCGGCAAGGAAAGTAATGGCAACATTACGTCCATGATCGGAGTGAGCAGCAGCACCGCCGGCGATCATGCGGATGAAATTTCTTGCGCAAATGGTGTTCGCGGTCGCGCCACAAAGACCTTTGCGGGTATCTTCTCCTTGAATGCCATCTTTCGGTAAAGGCAGACGGCACGGACCCATCGCACAGTTTTTACAACAGATACCCTGCATACCGATAGCACAGGGTTTCATGGTTACAGCACGATCAAAAACGGTTTCAACTCCGAGTTGCTGGGCCCGGCGGATCATTTCCTGGGTCGACGGATCAATGGAAGCTTCCATCGGATTTACGAGTTTTACAACTTTTTCGACTTTTGCGGTTACTTCTGCCATATCGAGGTTCCTCCTCAAAGAGTTTTTTGAGATTATCAAATACTGATGAATTATCTCAAGAGCGACACATCGTGTATTTTTTCTTGTAATTGCTATTTGTTTATCTATTTCTGCGATGGAATCTGTCGAGCATATCAAGAATTTTTGTTTGTTGATCTTTCTGCTCAGGGTCGGCGGTCATGGCCATTTCTACAACAGAACGAGTTGCAGCGGCTTCATTGGCGGCTTGTTGAGCCTGGGCCCTCAGTCGTTTCAGGGCCTTTTCATCCTCGTCCCGCCGGACTTTATCAGCTGCCAGTGCATCGGCAGCGGCTTTTGCCTGTGCTGCCACATCGGCCTTCGCTTTGGCTTCGGCATCAACTTTCGCTTTCGCATCGGCATCGGTTTTGGCTTTGGCGTCTGCTGCGGCTTTCGCTTCGGCAGCGGCTTTCGCCGCAGCCTCGGCCTTGGCCTGGGCAGCCGGATCTACGGCAGGTTGTGCAGGGGCACTTGCTGCCTCTTTTACAGGTGCAGCGGCTACTGCGGCGGCCGGTTTGGCGGCTGGGGCGGCTGCCGCGGGGGCGGCAGCCGCTGCTTTTGCGGCGGCCGGGGCTGCTTTCTTTTCTTCTGCAGCAATGGTCAGGTCGGGTTTCGGAGCAAGCGCTGCGAAATCGATATTTACCTCGGCACAAACCTTGGCAATGGGCTCGGAATTTTTCAGAGATCCGCCATCGGCCAGGGCCTTAATGAACTCCTTGGCCAAACGAATCGCCTCAGGATGACGCATAATGAGAAGACTGGAACCGGCGAGCAGATAAGAAACCGCTCCGATCGCCTCCATCATAACCCCACGCTTCTCGGGATCGCCAAGAATCGGGGCACCTTCAGCGGTCTGCTTTGCTTCCTTACATTTCCAGACTTCATTGCCGAGGTTATTGATCATCGGGAACTGCAGCTTCTCATCACCCTGGACCATGGCCGCCATGGTGAGGCGCTCCATAACCGAATAGGAGTATTCCATGCCGTAGCCGAGGCCACCGGTGGTCGGATCAACGATCAGTCGATCCATCGGCATACCAAGATTCTCAAGGAGAATATTGACCTGTTTTGCCAGGTTTACATCAATCGGCGAGGAGGCGATAACCGCATGGCCATAGCCCATTGCCGCCGCACCGATACCTTTGTAATTCTTCTCTTCAACCGGCCCCATAACCAAATTGTAGCCTTGACACTTCTCGGCAACGACCTTCAGGACCGCCTCGTCTTTGGCTGGATTGGCACAGCCCCAGACAATAAGGGGAACATTGATTGCTTGTAAAACCTTGAGAACGGTTTCAGCGGCCGATTCGGGGCTGGCATTTTTATCATTCGGGTCGACACTCTTCAGCTGAATGACAATTGCATCGGCACCAAACTTTTCAACACATTTCTTGGCCCAGGCTGCCGGATCGGAGATGACATCTTTAAAGTGGGCCATGACCGGTTCCGGCCAATCTTCCGGTGCCATGTCCCAAATTTCCATAGCAATCATAGGCTTGTTGGGCATGCTTCCTTCAAAAGTGTAGAAGGGATAACATGTCTGACCTCCAACGGTAATGGCGGAATCACCCTTGCCGATGGAAATTGCCTTAATGCCGCCACTATAGGATTCCTTCTTAAATTCAAATCCCACTTTTGCCTCCTTTACTGGTGAGTAATTATTCTCCGGAAGTTGTTGAAAACACCTGTAACAACCTCCCCTTTTCATAAACTAGCCAAACAACAAGAGGTACAAAATCAGTCCAACTGTCTCTACGGTTTCCTTATCTACAATGCTCCCCCAGCCCTTTGGCCTGGTGTTAAAAAAGACAATAAAATTGACATCTAGAGCTTAGCCCGGGCGTCCATGCGCGCTTTTAATCTTGGAAATTTTTCAATCTCCGTATGCGGTAGAAACATCGCGGCGATATAATTATTCATGTAGGATGGTGTCTCGGACAGTTCGAAATTGGTCATTCTTTGCGTCACCGAGACCACATCTTTACGAATCCTATTGGTAAGTGAACTCATGCGTGCGCCCATCAGTGAGCCGTTGCCGATAAAGGTAACCCGGTCCGGATCAATTTCCGGCAAAAGACCGATGGTCATCGCCTTCTCAAGGTCTATATAGCTGCCGAAACCGCCCGCCAGGATGATACGTTCCACCATGTCCAGGTTCAGACCAACCTCTTCGAGGAGGGTCATGCAGCCACTGTAGATGGCACCTTTGGCGCGAATGAGATTGTCGAGGTCGGGCTCGGTAAGGACGATATCCCGGTCCAATTGTGTCACATCCTGCCAGGCAACGACATATTCCCAGATATCGTCGGTCGCCCTGATCCGCGGTGTACCAAGATCACGATTAAATTTCCCACGGTTATTGATGACCCCCATCTCGAACAGAACAGCGACCATGGTAATGAGACCCGAGCCGCAGATGCCCTTGGGGCGGACATCACCGATGGTAAAAAGCATCGGCTCGTAGGTGTGCGGATCGAGAGAAAAATCTTCAATAGCGCCTTTGGCGGCGCGCATCCCGAATTCAATGCCGCCACCCTCGAAGGCCGGCCCGGCGGAACAGGCGGTACAGGCTAGCCAGTCTTTGTTGCCCACCACCAGTTCGGCATTGGTGCCGATATCGAGAAAGAGGGTCAATTCTTCCCGACGGTACATTCCCGACCCCATGACTCCGGCGACAATATCGCCGCCGACAAAACTCGATACCTGCGGATAAATCAGGGCAATGGCGTGCTCATTGAGATCGATCCCCACCGATGCCGCGCTGAATGGCGGATACAGCGCCGTCGCCGGGACATACGGAGCACGACGGATATTGCGGGGATCAACCTGCAGGAACAGCTGGGTCATGGTGGTATTGCCGGCAAAGGTAATCGTCGATATATTCTCGCGATCAACTTTCGAGACATGAATAATTTTCGCCAAAACGCTATTGAGGGTGCCGACCACCACTTCATGCAGTTTATCCAGGCCGCCCGGTTTCTCTGCATACATTATCCGGGAAATAACGTCCTCGCCGTAGCTTATCTGGCTGTTGAAATCCCCAGCCTCGGCAAGACACTTGCCGGTGGCAAGGTCAATGAGCTGTCCATAGATGGTCGTGGTGCCGATATCCATGGCGACAGCATAGTTTTGCGCGGTTGTGTCTCCGGGCTGAACATTAAGAATGAGGTGTTTGCCGTCGTCTCGGACCGGACGTATGACCGTAACGGTTACCTGAAAGCCGTTATTGCGTAGAATTCCCGGGAGTTTTCGGATCACCGGCAATGTAAGCTCGAGTTTGTGCTCACCCGCGTCGACTTTGAGGCTTTCAATAAGCCGTGTAACATCGGGCATATTGTTTTTGGAATCGGGCGGTGGCAGAGTGAGGAAGATTTTTTCGACGGGGGGGATGAAGAGTCCTTCTTCTTTCAGACCCTCAAAATCCATGTGCTGAATCGTTGCCGTACGCCGTGGCGTAACCTGCAGATTCATGACACTTTTATCCAGTGCCGATTCTACGGGGATGCGAACAGTAACATTCTCAGTAACCTTGGCAAGGCAGGCGAGGCGATACCCCATATCGCTCTCTTCCTTTTTAATCTTCTCGTTCAACCCGCCTAAGACATCACCCTTTTCAACGAGGACACGACATTTCCCGCACACCCCCTCACCGCCACAGGAGGCATTAATATGCACACCGGCCTGAAGTGCGGCCCGGATCAGACTCTCTCCCGGGGCGACAGAAATTACCCTGTCGTGGGGAAGAAATGTAACGGTGCATCTACTCATGCGGGTTTCCTTATACGCCGGGGAAACAATTGGAAACAATCATCTTCTTACATTCTCTGCGCAGCAGCATTCAGTACCGGCAGAGCACTCTGCGCCTTTGCCTGAACATTACCCAACAGTGTGAAAAAATACATTCCCGTAACCACCCTCGTGCAAGCCAAAAAAACACCACCAAATATATCATATATTTTCACACTTACAACGTGTAATTGGCAATTTTTCCTTTGTGACACCTTAATTCATCATGAAATAACTATTCTAATTGTATAGGATTTCAAATAATTGATATTGATTATTAAGTCCCTCCAGCCATCCCCGCAATTTGCGGAGAAATGTTGCATTTAACGCAAACGGAAACCTATTTTTCAGCCCTTTCAATTGCGTAAATTTTTCAAATCCAATGGAAGTGCTTGTGCAAATGAACCGCTGAGTGTGCGTCCCTTAACGGTCAAGGCTGCCGCACCTTTTTTTCCTTTTCGAGAAAATGAATTACGCAGGATGTCCGAAACTTGCAATATAATTGTGGATCTACACATCGAGCACAGACATCACAGAGATAATACTTGTATTTAAAACAAAAATAAGTACTCTCGGTCTGTGGATGATTTTTACAATTTACCACGTATAACTCCTTGTCCCCTGCCAAATTTGATTTTTTTTAACACTGAAAGCAATTGCACTGCACCGTCAACTTTTTGGCTATTTTCTTTGCCGCGCACATTTATCGCACAGTTCGCCCAATAAATGGTAGCTAGATGGTCCGTGGCGGAGCAGTGTTGATGTGTAATATATTGGTTGAATAAAGGAATGTCAAAACATCAAAATTATCGGCATTTCACCCAACATGAGGTATCATTTTCCCGAGAATTACCCTGGACTTGCCATTGCCTCTTGATCTGTCGACGCGGTAATTTTTATTGGTAATACCAAACCTGAAACTGCATCATGTCCTTTTAATGCACATATTTTTCAGATAGTTACCGAACATACATCAGTGCTTTTCACACAATTTTATTTTTCTTGACACGGATTTTGGTATTATATATTATTGGTACTACCAATTTCAACCACGGTTCACCTTTCCAAGATATCAGGCAATACAAAAAAAAGGGGTGCACCACCAATGAACGGGAGAACCATCTCCATCCTCTATCATCTAAGGTCTTACACATGAAAAAGAGCCATATCGAAGAATTACAGAATATTTTCGGTGAGGACAAGGTTCTCACCGAAGTCGAGGATATGATCGCCTACAGCTATGATGCATCGCACGTCGAGATTCAGCCGGAAGCGGTGGTTTTTGCAACCACCACCCTGCAGATCAGCCGGCTCATGAAATTTGCTTACCGGGAACGTATTCCGGTCACCCCAAGAGGCCAGGGCAGCGGCCTGTCGGGAGGTTCGGTACCACTTAAAAAAGGCATTGTCCTAGTCATGGACCGGATGAAGCGGATAATCGAATTTGATCCGGCCAACCGCCTCATCACCGTCGAGGCCGGACTGACCACCGCCGATATCGATCCGATTGCTGCCGAGGCCAACCTTTTCTACCCACCGGATCCGGGCAGTGTCGCCTTCTCGACCATCGGCGGCAATGTCGCCGAAAACGCCGGTGGCTTGCGCGGCCTGAAATACGGGGTCACCAAGGATTATGTAAAGATGCTGAAAGTGGTACTGCCCCAAGGGGACATCGTCACCATGGGCAATAAATGCGTAAAACATGTCGCCGGCTTCAACATGGAAGGAATCTTCGTCGGCAGCGAGGGACTGCTCGGCATCATGACCGAGGTAACCCTATCCCTGCTGCCCATTCCCGAGCACCGCGAATCGGCACTGGCGATCTTCAACAGCCTCGACGGTGCCGCCCAGGCCGTCGCTGCCATCATCGCCGCCGGGGTCACCCCGTCGACTATGGAATTCATGGACAACGCCACCATCAACGCCATCCAAAACTTTAAGGATTGCGGCCTGCCAAGAGACGCAGCTGCCGTGCTGCTGATCGAGACCGACGGCCAGAAAGACTCGGCCATTGCCGAAATGGCCAAGGTCGAGGCCGAGGTGAAAAAGAATGATTTCCGTGATTTTTCCCGGGCCAAATCGAGCGAAGAACGAGATCTGCTCTTCGCCGGTCGCCGAATTGCCTTGAATGCCCTGGCCGGTGTCCGCCCCAATCTCATCCTCGAAGATGCCACAGTCATGCGCTCAAAGCTCCCGGACATGGTGCGCGGCATTACCGCTATCGCCAATAAATACAAGCTTCAGGTGGGGATTTTCGGCCATGCCGGCGACGGTAATCTGCACCCGACCTTTCTTATCGACATGCGCGACAAGGATGAAATGGCCCGCACCGAAAAGGCGGTTGCCGAACTGTTCCAACTGGCCATCGACCTAGACGGCACCATCTCCGGTGAGCACGGTATCGGCCTTGAGAAAAAACCCTTCCTGCAAAACCAGTTGGGTGGGGAAGGCATAAGGCTGCTGCAGAACATCAAACGGACCTTTGATCCTCTCAACCTCCTTAATCCCGGCAAGATGTTCGATATGCCCGGCGAACATTCGGCATAACCGGGGGAGAGACTATGAATACCCACGCCACCACCAAACAACAGGCCGAAGAACATCTCCTGGAAGCCGCCAAGGAATTTCAAAAATGTATGCAATGCGGTAAGTGCCGGAGTGTCTGCCCGGTATTTAAAGAAATGGGCAACGAACTGTATGTTGCCCGCGGCAAAAACAAGCTCGCCGAAAAACTGGTGTCCGGCGACCTGCAGATCACCCAAAGGGTCAAGGATGCCATCAATGAGTGTCTGAACTGCAAGACCTGCTCAGCCAATTGCCCGGCCGGTGTCAGCCCGGAACACGTAGTCCTCAGGCTGCGCTGGTATATCACCACCCAGGAGGGGCTCGGTTTCTTCAAGGCCCTCATCTTCAGGCAACTGCTGTGGCGCAAATGGCCGATTACCCTTGCCGCCATGTTCATCGGCATCGCCCAGCGCGCCCTCTTCGGCATCGGACCCAAAAATCCGGTACGCCACCTCTTTCCCCTGTTCGGCTTTTCCAAACGGCGCTTCTTCCCGCAGATGGCTCTCCGCAGTGCTCAGAGTCAGTATCCGGAGATCATCCCCGCCAAGAAAAGTCCGGCAAAGATGCGCATCGGTTATTTCACCGGTTGTGCCGGCAATCTCATCTATACCAACGTAGTGAAATCGGTGGTCGATATCCTCACCGGCTACGGCTATGAGGTAGTGATTCCGAAGCAGCAAAAATGCAACGGCACCCCGGTGCTGGCCAACGGCGACTACGAGGGGGCGAAGATGTTCATGCAGCACAATTTCGACCTGTTCCGCCATTATGATCTTGACGCGATTGTCGTCGCCTGCTCCTCCTGCGGCATGGCCCTGAAAAAAGAGATCAAAATGTTTATCGAGCCAAGTCGGGAACTCCAAGCCTTCACCGAGAAGGTCTTCGACATCAACGAATTTATTGAAAAAAATATTGATATCAAAGCGTCCGATCTGGGACGGCTGCCCTACCGGGTGACCTACCACGACCCCTGCCACATGGTGCGCGGCCAAGCCATCAGCGAGCAGCCGCGAAAGCTCCTAAAGATGATTCCCGGCGTGGAATTTAAAGAGATGAAGGACGCCGCCGTCTGCTGCGGCAGTGCCGGCAGCTACTGTATCACCCACTATGATACGGCGATCAAGATCAATAACCACAAGGTGCAAAACATCCGCCGAGCAGAGGTTGATTATGTGGCGACCGGCTGCCCGACCTGTGTCATGCACATTCAGGACAACCTGCTGCAGCACCAGTCGGGCGAAAAAGTCCGCTTCGTCGTGGAAATGCTCGCCGATTCCCTGCGCGCCGGCGGCACCATTTGATCCAGCTTCAGCCTTTGCTTATTGACTGCCCTCGCAACAACCGACAACAACAGGAAACCGTCATGGCTCCAGCAACTCACCTTCCCGGCAAGGACGCCAGTCTTGAAGACACCATTGCCGAGGCCACTTCTCTCCTCAAGGCCATGGAATTCGAAACCGAGGCAGTCAGCTGGCAGAACCCGGCCCCGGATTGCTGGTCGGTACATCTGCGCTCGACTTCCTGCGCCCATCTTTATACCAACGGCAAAGGCACCTCAAAACCGGCGGCGCTGGCTAGTGCTCTCGGCGAATTTTTCGAGCGGCTGTCCACCAACTTCTTCTTTGCCGATTGCTTTCTTGATGATGCGGCGACCACACCGCCATTCTTTTTTTATCCTCACGAGAAATGGTTTCCTCCCGGAAAGAGTTCAGCAATCCCAAGCGCAGCACCGGACGGCACCGAACTGCTCAACGCCCGGCTGCAGAAGTTCTACAACCCGGAAGGCGAGCTGACCTTCGAGCATCTCTGCGACAACAACACCAATTCCACCGAGCGCGGCATCTGTGCCCTGCCCTTTACCGAGTTGGCGTCCAGCCGGAAGATCTATTTCCCGGTCAGTCTCTTAAACAATCTTTACGTGAGTAACGGCATGGCCGCCGGCAATTCGACTGCTGAGTGCGGCTCCCAGGCCCTGTCGGAGATCATTGAGCGACATGTTAAAAATATCATTATCAGCAGGGGCCTCAGCCTGCCGGACGTCCCCATGGCTGTTCTCAGGCAATACCCCGGGCTGTGCCGTATTGTTGACCGGTTGGCTGATGATGGCTTGATCATCCGGGTCAAGGACGGTTCTCTCGGCGGACAATTCCCGGTAATCTGCGCTCTCTTAACCGACACGGCAAACGGCGGGGTCTATGCCGCCTTCGGTGCCAATCTTCGCTTTGAAACCGCCATTGAACGAACTCTCACTGAGCTGTTGCAGGGCCGCAGCCTTGAAGGCCTACACCATTTCCAGCCGCCCTGCCACGATCTTTCCCAGGTTGCCGACCCCTATAATCTGGAAAGCCATTTTGTCGATTCCGATGGTCTCTTAGCCTGGACAATGTTTAAGAACAAGGCCGATTTCCCCTTTTCGCCCTGGGATTTCAAAGGCTCGACCAAAGAGGAATTCAAGCGCCTGCAGGCCCGCATAAGCAGCCTCGGCACCAAGCTCTACCGCGCCGAATACCAGCACTGCGGCATGTATAGCTGCCGGATTCTCGCTCCGGGAATTTCGGAGATCTATCCGCTCGACGACCTGGTGTATAACAACCGCTCGGCCGGCGCCGCCCTGCGCTCCGACCTCCTGCGACTGCCGCACATGGACCAGGGGCAACTCGCCGGATTTCTCGATCGGCTGGAGACCCTCGGCTTAAATGACCATCAGCTCCTTGCCCATATCATCGGCATCGTCTTTGATGCCGATTCGCCTTGGTCAACATTACGGGTCGGAGAACTGAAGGCCCTCCTCCTCCTGGCCGTGCACAACCATGCGGAGGCGCTGCACTGGTGCCTTTGGTGCCTGGATCACGCCGATCTCCCGGCGGAGCGCCACCACCTTTTTCGCCTATTGCACACCTTGCTGGGTTTCAGCCTCGCCGGGGAGAGAGCGAGTGACTACAGCGGCAGACTTGGGCTCCTTTATGCAGGAGAAGAAATTCGAACCGGCCAGGCTCTACTTGATGGAGTCACCACTTTCCCTGGTCTTGCCTTCAGCAGTTCCTGGAGGAAGATCGCAAAAGAGCATGAAAAGCTCCTGCAGATCTACGACAAACTGAGCGATATCAAGGCGAACGAGAAACGAATGTGAGATTCAAATGTGAAGAAAGCGGCATACCGGCCGTTAAACGACCGGTACCTCGTTACAGCAGCATTACCGAGAAAGGACCGCCATGGTCTCCCTGGCAATCGCCAACTCCTCGTTGGTGGGAATGACCCAGATCTGGGTCCGACTGTCCGCTTGGCTGATCAGGGTGGGTTTTCCCATGCGCTGGTTGTTGGCCTCCCTGTCGAGGTTGATACCGAACGGCTCCAGTCCCTGCAAACTCATGGCCCGCACCACCCCGTCGTTTTCACCGATACCGGCGGTAAATATGATGGCATCGACTCGGCCAAGAACCGCCATAAAGGCCCCGACATATTTTTTATTGCGATAGGTCTGCACGGCAAGGGCCAGTTTCGCCCGCTCATTGCCGGCGGCTATGGCCGCATGGATATCGCGCATATCGTTCAGGCCGCAGAGGCCTTTCAGGCCTGAATCCTTATTGAGAAGCCTGTCGATGGCCTCGATATCCATATGGCAGTTGCGGGCAAGAAAGGCATGGATGGCCGGATCAACGTCGCCGCTACGGGTACCCATCACCAGACCCTCAAGGGGGGTAAAACCAAGGCTGGTATCGACACTTTTGCCGTTCTCCACAGCGGTCATCGAGCAGCCGTTACCCAGATGGATGGTGATGAGATTCAGTTCCTCAAGTGGCCGTCGCATTACCTTGGCGCACTCGCCGGCGACAAATTTATGGGATGTGCCATGGAATCCATAGCGTCGTATCCTCTCTTTTGCATAGAGTTCGTAGGGCAGGGCATAGTGATAGGCATGGGGCGGGATGCTTTGATGGAAAGCGGTATCAAAAACAGCTACCTGGACTACATCGGCGAACAGTTCCCGAGCGACGCGAATGCCGTCCATATTGGCCGGATTGTGCAGAGGAGCCAGGGGAATGTTTTTTTCAACGGCCGCCAGCACTTCTGCTGTAATAACCGTTGGCTGGTGAAAATCCTCGCCACCATGAACAACCCGGTGGCCGACGGCGCCGACATCCGATGTATCGGCGATAACCCCCTGCTCTTTATCGGTAAGAATATCCACCGCCAGGCGCATACCGCTGGTATGATCGGCAATACACACACTCTTTTTAACCACCTGCTCTTTGTCACTTCCCGGCCTGAGAGTACATTTAATCGAGCCTGTAGGCTCGCCGATTCTCTCGACCAGGCCCGATGCCGACACCGATTCGTCCGTCATGTCGATGAGCTGAAATTTGATTGAAGAACTCCCTGAGTTGATAACGAGTATTTTCATTGTCTTATATTAGATCCTATGGTTGCATCAAGGATCTCACTGATAATATTGATTTTCAGGATCCCCCCAGTCGATTGAAATCACCTAAGAATGGTAACAGTGCCGCTCCCCTATTGTACTCGTAAAAAGCCGGTTTTGGGGAAAAATTTTTTATCCTGCAACGGCCAGGAAGCCTCGATAGCCTGACGGTCTCTTCAATTGCCAGCAAGAACAGAGAAATTATCCCTGTTCTCCCCGGTAGTTCGAGTCGTTGACATACAGACGTTCGCAATTATTTTAATATTAAGCAAAACCGAAGAAACAGGAGAAAACCATGGAAATCAAATATATCACCGCCCACGAGGCGCAGGAAAAACTCACCCGGGGCGCCCTGCCCATTCACACCCTGCCGGTTGATCATTTCAACTATCTGCACCTGCCTGGTGCGTGCAACGCCTGTGTCTACCAGATGAGCTTTCCTGACGACATCAAGGCCATCGTCGACCAACGGGATATACCACTCATTCTTTACGGTTCAAGCAATAAATCCCGAGACGCCGAGGTGGCAGCGGAAAAACTGGTTCGGGAGGGTTACCGCCAGGTGTATGTCTTGGCCGGCGGACTCGAAGCCTGGCAGGCTGCCGGCTTGCCGGTGCAGGGCGATCGGATGCCGCAGCCGGACCCTGCAACCCGTCTGGCGAACGTCGACGGGGCGTATGCGCTGGATACCGCAGCAAGCCTTGTCGGTTGGGCGGGCAGAAACCAGAACAACAAGCATTTCGGGACACTGCAGCTAAAGAGCGGGCAGATCAAAATACAGGACAACGACATCAGCGGCCAGCTGGTTGTCGATATGGAATCGATGGAAAATATCAATCTGGCCGGCAACGATTTGCAGCAGGTATTGATAGCCCATCTGAAATCCGATGATTTCTTTTTGACCAGGCTCTTCCCCACCGCCACTTTCACCATCGAGCAGGGCCGCATTGCCGGTCCTGCACCCCTGACCGCAGCCAACTGTCAGCTGCAAGGAACATTGACTCTGAAGGCCGTAAGCCGGGAACTATCGTTTCCGGCAACCATAACCCCGCGGGAGAACGGCAGCCTTGGCGTCGAGGCGCATTTTGACCTGGACCGTACCCTGTGGAACATCATTTACGGGTCCAGCCGTTTCTTTGAACATCTGGGAATGCACACCGTGTTTGAAAACATCAGCATTGAACTGCGCCTGGTGTTTGAACCTTTGAAAGAGTGAAACTGCCGGTGTAGCAAGGCGTATGCGGGAAAGCAAAAATGCTGAGATCGTCAGTCGTTCCATGAGAAAAGCAGGGCTTGGTGCCTGACCTACCAAAACCACTTTCTGTTTTTCTTCAATTCGGCAAGGGGATAAAAGCGTCCCCGCCAGGTAATTCCCCCATTTTTTTGCACGACAAACGCCGACTTACAAATGATATACATAGAAAGGTAGGGAGCAAGCAAGCCCCCGGGTAGGTACCAAGTCGGCAAGCCCTGACGGCGGAGGCCAAAGAAAAAGACCGCCAGCTTACTGGCAAGCGCCATCAGCCAGAAAAGCCTAGCCTCTGCCTCGCCGAAAATCACCCCCCAGAACGGCAGGATATTCACGACAAAGAGCAAGACCATTATCGGTGGAATAAGGGAAAGGTGATAATGGACAAAGGAAAAGGTGTTTTTCTCTAAGCCGGCAATCATCGCCTTAACCGAATCATACCAGGGGACGGCAACAAAGCTGTCGCCCAGCAGGCAATCCTGGCGAAAACCTTGTTCTTTGAGGATCTTGCCGAGCAGCAAATCGTCGACGGGATGCATGCGGATGCTTGTATGGCCGCCGACCTTGTCATAGGCAGACTTTTTCACCAGGTTCAAGGCGCCGATGCCGATAAACTCGCGGCTTCCCGGCTGCCTAACCCGCCACGGCCGAAAGGCCAGCAACAGCCCCAGGGCCATCTCGAGGATAAGGCAGTTGAGCAGCCAGCCGCCACCGCTGTTTTTGAAAAACAGGGTCATATGGTCCAGCCGCTCGTCAAGCATATGGCGGATGGCGCGGCTGATGGTGGTTGCTTCCATAACCACATCGGCGTCGGTAAAGAGCAGATATTCGCCGGTAGCAAGGTTTGTTCCTTGGGCCAGGGCATGGCTTTTCCCCAGCCAGCCATCCGGCAGTTCGGTAATCTCAAGGGTTTTCAGACGAGGATGCGAAGTCTGTAGACTCTTGAGCAGCTGACCGGTGCTGTCGATGGAGCGGTCGTTGACCACGAGAATTTCAAGATTGGTGTAGGTTTGGGCAAGGAGCGACAACACCGCCTGCTCGATATTGTCCTCTTCGTTGCAGGCCGGGACGACGATGGTAACCAGCGGTCCAGCGGAGGATCGGTCAGCAGGCACATCGTCCAGCCGCCGCAGCTTGCGTACCCCGAGGGCCAGAACCAGGGAGGAAGCAAGCTGCACGACACAGGAGAAAACGGCTAAAATGAGAAAAAAGGACATGGGGCTCTCCATGGTGAATCAAAGTGTTTGGAATATATCGCTTCTCAGAGATACTGACAAGGCTAAGCCGTCGTCCGGAAATAACTTGCTCAATGGAATCTCGGAAACGGCATAAGGATGCGTAGCGAAATAAAGAAAATGAACCATATTTCGTGACGGCTCCTAAATCCCCCAAAAAAAATCACTACAATAATCTGGCAATAATCAGCAGAGGTGGTAAAAAGGCAGATTCGGCAGTTTTCTCTTCCCCTTGGATTTGCGGCACCACGAAAAGAGCACTTTCATAACATAGAATCCGTCATTCAAGGCCCAGAACATGCACACAAAAAACTATCGCGAAATCCCCTATAATTTTACCTCCGCCGACGACAAACTGATCATCAACCTGCTCTTCGGACCGGAAGTCTGGGAAGATCTGGAAGAACTGCGCAGCCAGAGGCTTACCGGCCGTTCGGCCCGACTGGTTATGCGCTTTATGGGCGATCTCTTCATCCTCAGGCGCAATCCCTTTTTATTCCAGGAACTGCTCGACTTACCGGGCAAACGGCAGCGATTTTTCGACACCGCCGGCGAAGACCTGACAATCATCGAGGAGGCGGCGCGCATCGGCAGGGTCGGTACGGAACGTAGTGCCAAGGTGCTGCGTCTGGTTGCCATTTGCCGGCAACGGTTAGCCGAATTAAAGAAAGAAATCCACGACGCGCCGACGTTACGCGGCCAAATGCTGAAAAAACTCGGGGCGGTCATCGGCAAAGACAACGTCCGTTTCGACCCCTTCACCCTGATCAGCCACGCCACCGACGCCACCGATTGGCGCCTCTTTCTACCTCTCGCGGTATTGCGGCCGGAGTCCGAGGAGCAACTGCCGGGTCTGATACAGGCGGTGGCCGAAATGGGGCTGAAGATCATCCCCCGCGGCGGCGGCACCGGCCTTACCGGCGGCAGCGTACCGGTGACCAGCGACTGTGTCATCTTCAACACCGAGAGACTGACAAAGATCCACGATATCACCTCCATTGACTTCCCGCATCTCGGCCAAGGGACCAAGGTGCCGGTGCTGAAGGTCGAGGCCGGAGTCGTCACCTCCGACGCCATGGCCCATGCCGCAAAAGACAACCTGGTTTTCGCCACCGACCCAACCAGCGCCTGGGCCTCGACCATCGGCGGTAATATCGCCGAAAACGCCGGCGGTAAAACGGCGGTGCTTTGGGGCACGGCCATCGACAACATCCTTGCCTATACCATCGCCATGCCCGGCCGGGGTCTTTTGACCGTGCGCCGGGTGAACCATCCGATGCGCAAGATCCTGCCCGTCGACAATGTCCATTTCCAGGTTGTCGAGCAAAACGGCTCCGTTCTCCGCGAGGTGCACCTCACCGGCACGGAAATCCGCAAAAAGGGGTTGTGGAAGGATATCACCAATAAGGCACTGAAGGGTTTACCGGGTTTCCAGAAAGAGGGCACCGACGGCATCATCACCTCCGGCGAATTTGTTCTCTACCAGGCCTACGAGAAAAAGATCACCTTCTGCCTGGAATTCTTCGGCGAGGATATGGATGAGGCCAGCCGGGTCATTGTCGAAATCTCCGAGGAGTTCGTCAACGTCGGTGAAGAGGCGCTCATGGCCCTTGAACACTTTGACGAGGAATATATCCGCGCTATTAAATACAAATTCAAGGCGGCGCGCAGCGAGCACCCGAAGGCGGTGCTGCTGATCGACATGGTCGGCCATAACAGCGCCCAGGTGCTGCGTGGCAAAGAGCGGCTGGAAAAGCTCCTCCTGCCCTATAAAAACACCGAATTGTTCACCGCCCAGGACGCCGACGAAGCCACCCGTTTCTGGCGCGACCGCAAACGGCTCGGGGCCATTGCCGCCCGTACCAACGCCTTTAAACTGAACGAAGACATCGTCCTGCCCCTGCCGGCCTTGGCCGTATTTGCCCGCTACGTCGATGGCTACAACATTGACGAGGATATCCATAACAAGACCCAGTTCATTCACCGGATTACCGAATACCTGGAGACCGCCGAGCCGATCGAGGACCCGGACTGGCTGGAGGCAAAAATTCCCAAGGCCAACGATCTGTGTCGGGAAACCCTGGAAAGACTCGGCCTGCGCAGCAAGGAATCGATGCGCGACGCCGGCGATATCAAAAAGCTCCTTGCCGACCTTCTTGAGCTGCTGAGCGGCTACAGCAAGGTCAGCGGCAATATCGAGAGTATCTACAGCGAGGTGCGTTCCCGGCGGATCATCATCGCCACCCACATGCACGCCGGCGACGGCAATATCCATGTCAATATTCCGGTATTTTCCAACGATCGCAGCATGATGAAGCGCGCCGAAAAAACCGCCGAGGATATCATGACCAAGGCGGTCGAACTGGGAGGCGTGGTCAGCGGCGAGCACGGCATCGGCATCACCAAGATGAAGTTTTTGGAAAAATCCCGCCTCGATGAGCTGCGCCGCTACCGGCAGGAGATCGATCCGCAGGGCATCATGAATCCGGGCATGCTCAATGACCCGGCAATCATCGACAAGGTCTACACCCCGTCCTTCAACCTCCTTGAACTGGAGGCAAAGATCCTCCAGTACGGGTCACTGGCCAAGCTTTCTTCAATGATCTCCACCTGCATTCGCTGCGGCAAATGCATGCCGGTGTGCTGCGTCTACCATCCGGGAAGCAATATCTTTTTCCATCCACGCAACAAGAACTTGGTTATCGGCTCGCTCATCGAGGCCCTGCTGTACGACATGCAGCGCTCCCACCTGCCACGCTTCAACCAGCTGAAAAACCTCGAAGAAATCGCCGACCATTGCACCATGTGCCGGAAATGTCTGGCGCCCTGCCCGGTTGATATCGACACCGCCGAGGTAAGCCTCTTAGAGCGGGAGATTCTCAGCGATCTCAGCTACAAGCATACCGCCCCGGCAACCTTGATGTCCCTTTATTACCTGAAGATTCGAAACCGCAGTTTCAACCGAGTCTTTCGCAAGGGAATTCTCGAATGGGGTGGCGCCATTCAACGCCTGGCAGCACAGGCTTATAAGAAGGCGCCGCCGGCGCTCACCGAAAAACGCTGGCGATTCCTCAATATGTTCAAGTCGCCGATGATGCCGGTGTCAAAGACTAGCCTCGGGGCGAGGTTGCCGTATTTTTCCGAGCGCGAGGCGCTGATGCTCAACCCCGAGGGACAGGTTAAGAAAACCGTCTTTTATTTTCCCGGCTGCGGTTCGGAACGTATGTATGCCGACGTTGCCACCGCCGCCATATATCTCCTGGTTAAAAACAATATCCGAGTGGTCATCCCACCCCTCTCGCAATGCTGCGGCTTTCCGGCCAGGGTCAACGCCAAGAAGAGGATGGCGGCGATCATGAGCCTGCGCGACACCATCATACTCACGCAGATCCGCGAGATGCTCGGCCATCTGGTTTTCGACGCCTTTGTCGTCAGCTGCGGCACCTGCCGCGAGGCTTTGCACGACATGGGGGTGAGCGAAATATTCGACTGCGCCATGGCCGATGTCTCGCAATTCGTCATGGAAAACGCCAATGGCCGGTTCGGCGACAGGCGTCCGGAGTCGATCCTGTACCATACCCCCTGCCACGACTCCTTTGACGGCGCCGGAGCACGTCTTCTCGGTCAGTTGTACAAAGAGGTCAAGAGCGTAGCCAATTGCTGCTCCGAGGCGGGAACTCTTGCCATCTCAAGACCCGATATTGCCCATGCCATGCTCGAACGTAAGCGCGAATCACTTGCCAAGGCCCGGGTTGGCAACACCGCCACGGTCATCGCCACCAACTGCCCTTCCTGCTTGTCCGGGCTTGGTCGCAACAGGGAGATGGGAGTAATGCCAAAACATATGACGGTGGTGCTGGCTGAAGCTCTGGGGGGCGAAAACTGGATGAATGATTTTGTGCGACTGGTGGCTGGGGCGGAGAAGGTTACATTTTAGGGCCTTGATCGGTGGGGAGGTGGAGAGATGCGGGAAACGCGAAACATTCCCCCCATGAGTGTTTTCAGACCTCCATTAACGTGCGAAATATCCCCGTTCTCATGGAGTTGCACGACGTTTGCCCTTCATACTGAGTAACTTCGTCACCAATCACCTACAAAAGGTGGCTACCTTCGCAATTCACCCTTTCCCAGGTGTCCCCGAGAAGAACTTCAAAGATTTTTTTCACATGCCTCCCAAAAAGCCATTGTTAGTAACTCAACATTGTTGTTTTATGGTGTTTTGTATTGAAATTCTGCATGGGAAAATCATACCAACCAACATCAAGGTGAGGAGCATTATGCCATCTCTTTCCGCAACATTGAGAACCCCTACTTTTCTTGCCACAGTCTGTTGCCTTGCTGCTTGGCGTTTATGCCTTCGGCCGGGAAACCTGTCAGGCGGCGACAATCCCCTCCGGTAACCTGGTCTTCATTCTTGATGCCTCCGGCAGTATGGGCGCACAAATCCAAGGGAAGATGAAGATCGACATAGCCAAAGAAGTTCTCAGCGGTCTCATCCAAGAGCTTCCGGCAGGAGTCAAAGTAGGTTTATTTGCCTATGGGCATCGGCAAAAAGCGGACTGCAATGATGTTGAGGAACTGACACAGCTCGGCCCACTCGATCGGCAAGCTCTTGTTGCAAAAATCAAAGATCTCGACCACAAGGGGAAAACCCCCATTACTCTCTCGGTACAGAAAGTTGCCGAAAGTTTGAAAACGCTGGAGGATGAGACAACGATCATCCTGGTAAGCGATGGGGAAGAAACCTGCGAAGGTGATCCCTGCGCGATGGTGAAAGAGTTGAAGGCGTCGGGAATCCGGTTTGTCATGCATGTAATCGGTTTTGATGTCACCGAGAAGGAAAAAGCGCAGCTCGCATGTCTTGCGGAGGCAGGAGGAGGTTCGTATTTTACCGCGAAAAACGTCGGGGAACTCACCTCTGCTGCCAAAAAAGTGGTTGAAAAGACGGAACAGGCTTCGGGGAAACTGAAAATCAGTACGCTCAGAAATGGCAAACCCATCGGCGCATGGTACGAGGTTTTCAAGGCCGAGACGGAAGGAAGCGGTGAGAAAATCAGTGTGGCAACAAATCCTGTCAATGCTGCCGGAGAGGAAATCAAACTCATCCCGGGTACCTATGATCTCCTTATCCGCAACCAGGAGGATGCCGGAAATCCAACGATGAATTTTCCTGGCCTTACCATTGAGGCTGGCAAGACCGTTGAGAAGATTGCCAACTTCGCGGGAGGAACTCTGAAAGTCAAAGCCCTGAAAAACGGTAAACCGATCGGGGCCTGGTATGATGTCTTCAAAGCCGAAACGGAAAAAAACAACGACAAGGAACCTGTCGCCTCTAACCCCGTGGGCGATGAAGGGGTAAATATTAAACTCGTTCCGGGTGTGTATGATCTGACAATCAGAAACCAGGAGAATGGTGAAAATGCCGTTAAGACTTTTCCGGGTATTACTCTTGAGGCCGGAAAGACCATAGAGAAGATTGCAACATTTTAATATGTATTACCCCTGTATTATGCACGATCTTTTTCCTTGAAGGTGATGATGACTCTTGTTCCTTGTCCACCTGCACCATTCGCTTGAAACTGAAGTGTACCGAGCAGTTGTCTTACGAGGACCGTGACCAGCTCCAGGCCCATGCTCTGGGCTTTGGTATGGTCAAAACCGTCCGGCATACCGATGCCGTTGTCCTGTACGGTCAGGGTATAGGTAGTATCCACTTTTTTAAGGTCGATGCAAAGCTCACCGCTCGCTTGTTCCTTGTAGGCGTGTTTCAGGGCATTGGTGAGCAGCTCGTTGATGATCAATCCACAGGGAAGGGCTGTATCGATATCAAGCACCATATTTCGGGCATTGATCCTGGTAATTATCTCCCTTTTCGGTGTGTGATAGGCAGAGACCAGTTCGCCTGCGACACTGGTGATATAATCGTCGAAGTCTATACGGGCGAGGCTTTCGGTCCGGTACAGTTTTTCATGGACCAGTGCCATTGCTTTGATCCGCTGCCGACTTTCATCAAACAGCTCCTTCATGCTGTCGTCCTTGATCTGGTCCGCCTGCAGTCTGAGCAGGCTGGAGATAACCGCCATGTTGTTTTTGACCCGGTGGTGGATCTCCCGGAAGAGGGTCTTTTTTTCCAGCAGGTTTTGCTGTATCTTCTCTTCCGCATAAAGGCGTTCCAGTTCACCGGCGGCGCGTCCAGCGACCAGTTGCAGAATTTTTTCGGCACGCTGCGGATCGGCAAGTCGTGTGCGGCCGATAACCGCGATCAGACCGATGGGCTGGCCGGTGTGGCTAAAGAGCGTTACCCCGACATAACTTTCGGCCTTGAGATCCTGGAGCACCTGATCGCGGGGGAAAAATTGACGGACACCGGCGGGAAAGCAGCAGACCTGCTTGGCCACGACATCGCCGCCGGGGGTGTCGTGCAGGGCATAGCTGACATTATCCTCGAAATAACCATCACACCAGACCGCCAGGGTTTTGGCTGCCAGATTATCCTTTTCGAGGCGATCGATGCAGACGAAATCCATGGCAAGGCTCTTTGCCAGGTATCTGGCCAGCTGGTGCAAGAATGATTCGCCTGCTGGGTGGCTGCTGGTTTGGGCGAGAAAGACCTGGACCCCTTCTGTCCGCTTGCTTTCAGTAATGTCGATCAGGGCAAAGCGGTAGGTGGAGACACCGTTTTTGTCTTTTATCGCCATCGCCTCAAAGCGGGCCCAAAAGAGTGCGCCACCCTCGCGCACCAACCGCAGTTCAAACACCTGTGGGGTGCCATTTCTAAAGAGTGGCCCGCGATGGCGGTAGTAGATGTCCTGGTCGTCAGAGAGAACGAAGCCGGCCATGCGTTTGCCGATCAGATTTCTCCGGTTGGCAAAGCCGAGCATGGTCGTGGCGGTAAGGTTGATTTCAAGGATCAGCCCCTTTTCCGAGAGGGTGCAATAGCCCACCGGGGCAAAGTCGTACAGATCTTCGAAGCGCTCCCGTGAGACCTCCACTTCGTCTTTAGCCCGGCGCAGCTCCTCGTTCTGGATCTCCAGTTCGATCTGGTGGACGCGGAGTTCGTGGAGGAGTCGCCTGGTTTCTGCCGGCGATTGCACCTCGATATTTTGTGTAGATGCCACCGCATCTGTCCGGGCTACCTTCTCGGCCTTGTCGCGCAGTTCGGCGGCGCTTACCGGTGGTTTTTTGTCGTCGGTCATGCTGTACCTCTTCCTTCTGGCAGGTTTTCGGTAACGTCCTCAATCGCCAGCAGGATCAGCTCCGGATTGCCGGCATCGATTGCCAGGCGACGGGCGTTGAGGCGCATGGTGCGGTGGCCGATTTGTTCAAAAACTTGGGAGATTTCAAAATCATTAAACTGGGTGTCGCCGGGCAGAATCTCTTCCAGGAGCTTGCACAAAGCCGGGATTTTCCACTGCTTATTACCGATTTCGTAGAACAAACGGTTAAGAGTATCCTCCGCACTGACCTGAAAGGTGTGGTAAAAGGCCTGGTTTGCCAACAACACCTGCAGGTTGCCATCGAGCACCAGCAACGGTTCGCGGACTGTCGCCACAACCGCTTCAGCCAGCCGGGTCTGTACCTTGCCAAGCGATATTTCCAGCTGCTTACGGGCAGTAATGTCGGAAAAGGTCAGCACCGCGCCCTCGATGACATTACTCAGCGTGCGGTAGGGCAGAATACACATGGTGTACCACGCTCCTGACTGGGTCTGCACTTCCAGCTCTTTGGGGATAAGGGTGGAAAGCACCGCCTGGGTGTCCGTCAGCAAGGTGTCATAGCCGACCAAATTGTCGACAATATGGCCGACCGGTCGGCCGATATCGCTGCGGATGAGGTTGATGATCTTGGTGGCTGCGGGGGTGAAGCGCAGGATGCGCAATTGGTAATCGACAAAGACCGTGCCGATGCCGGTGCCGGCCAGCAGGTTGTTCATGTCGTTGTTGACCCGTGACAGATCGCTTACCTTGTTCTGCAGTTCGGCATTCACCGTCGCCAGTTCTTCATTGACCGATTGCAGTTCTTCTTTTGAGGTCTCGAGCTCCTCGTTGGTCGATTGCAGTTCTTCGTTTACCGACTGCATCTCCTCGTTGGAGGATGTCAGCTCTTCATTGGCGGTTTCGAGTTCTTCGTTGCTGCTCTGCAGATATTCTTCCTTGTCATGCAATTCCTGCTTCAGCGCGGCAATGCGGCTGTCCTTGTCCTCTCCATCAGTGCCCGCTGCAGCGGCCGGGCCGGTAAGTTGAGGGGGTTCCGGTGCTTCTTCGAAGATGACCAGATACAGAGGCCTTTCAACACTCGCGGCATCATCATCCAGCTGGTGCACGGTCAGGTTGACGGAACTGAAATCGCCGTTGGTTTTAACGCGCAGGTTGGGGCAATGCACAACTTTCTTGCCGGTAGACGCTTTATGCAGGGCTGTGCGCAGATCGCGCTGCAGACCTTCACGGGCCATCTTCAGGATGTTGCTGATACCGGCCTCGCCGGGGGCCGGTTCGAGAAATAAGCCGGTGCGGCCGCGGATATAGAGAATATCGCCGCCGCTATTGACGAGGATCGACGCCGGAGCGACCAGCTGCAGGATGGCCTGTTCGGTAATCTCCCGGACCGGGCGTTTCCTCGGGCCGCTTGTGTTGCCGGGAAGGAGCGGAACAACCGGCTGCGGCAAGGGCGGTAAAAAATCACCGAGGGCAAAGCGCTGGCCACTGACAAAGCTGTCTTTTCGCCGATACAGCTTGGCTTTACGGTCGATGGTGGCAAAAAGATTGACAAAATCGCCAACTGTCTCGGAGGTACCGAGAAAGAGCGTGCCGCCGGGTTTTAAAGCGTAATGGAAGAGCGGCATGAGCTTTTTCTGCAGGTCGCCGTTCAAATAGATCAGCAGATTGCGGCAGGTGATCAGGTCAACCTTGGAAAAAGGCGGATCTTTTATGACATTCTGCTCGGAAAAAACCAGCATGTCGCGGATGTTTTTGTGGACGCGATAGCCGCCGTCGTCCGCTTCGGCGATAAAATACCGCGACAGCCGCTCGGCCGAGATATCGGCGGCAATGCTGGGTGGATAAAGACCAGCACGGGCGGTGGCTACCGCCTGGCTGTCGATGTCGGTGGCAAAGATCAGCACCTTGAACGTCTGCTTCAGCATCTCCTGCCGCTCGGCCAGGAGGATGGCCAGGGAGTAGGCCTCCTCGCCGGTCGAACAACCGGTTACCCAGACGCGAATCACAGCGCTCGCCGCTTTGTCTTCAAAGAGAGCTGCGATGACCTTTTCCTCCAGGGCCTTGAAGGCATCGGGATCGCGGAAAAAGTTGGTGACGCCGATGAGCAGGTCGCGAAACAGGGCCTCGATCTCCGCCGGGGTGTTCTGCAGATATTTGACGTAGGCATCATTTGTCTCGATCTGATGGACGGCCATGCGCCGATCGATACGTCGGTGGATGGTGGTCGGCTTGTACTGGGAAAAGTCGTGGCTGGTCTGGTTGCGCAGGAGGATGAAGATCTTCTTCAGGGCGTCGACGTTTTTCGGCTGCGGCGCGGTGGCCGGGCGGGGCGGCATGCCGAAGGCGTGCGCCACATAGGTGATGAGCTGGGCGGCCATCTCGGCCGGCGGCAGCTGATAATCAACCAGACCGGTAGCGATGGCGCTGCGCGGCATGCCGTCGTATTCAGTCGATTCGGGGCTCTGGACCATGACCATGCCCCCTTCGCCCTTGATTGCCCGAACACCCAAAGTGCCGTCGCTGCCGGTGCCTGAAAGGACGATGCAGATGGCCCGTTCACGCTGATCTTGGGCCAGAGAGCGGAAGAAAAAATCGATGGCCATGCGTTGGCCGCGCGGGGCGGCGGGTTCGAGCAGATGCAGGGTGCCGCCGAGAAAGGCCATGTCGCGGTTCGGCGGGATGATATAGGCGCAGTTGGGACGGACAGTCATGCCGTCCTCGATCTCAAAGACCTGCATGCGGGTGTAGCGGCGAATCAGTTCCGAGAGGATGCTCTTATGGTCCGGCGCCAGATGCTGCACCAGGACAAAGGCCATGCCGGGGTCGGTGCCGACTGGCATGCCGGAGAAGAAGGCCTCAAAGGCCGCCAGGCCCCCGGCTGAGGCGCCAATGCCGACGATGGGGAAGGTGGCTGTGGGACTTTCGCTTGTTTTCTCGGTATCGACTGCTGTTTCGTCAGCTTTCGGCGCTACAGGAGTCTGAGGAGCAGTCGAGGTCTTTGCTGTTTGCGGTTTGGCTGTTTTGCGGGCTGGCATGACGGGGCTCCCTTGCTGTTAAACTGCAATAGTCTCTGAATGTATTTCTCTCTCTTCTTATATACCAATTGTCCAGGAAAATACAGGGGATGGAAGAAATCTCAGAAATCTCGGTGAGCGTAGAATTACGTCCTCATGCCCCGAGATTTGTTGAAATGAGGCAGGTTGGAACTAATGGCTCAGTATGAGCAAAATATGCCTGCCCAGTTACTCCTGTAATGGCTGATGCAAAATCTTGCTCACGTCCCGCCAGCCGAGCAGCCGCGCCGTTGAACGTTGCTGCGATATCTCGCCTCCGTAGACTACCACATTATCCAGACGCAAGGATAAACCAGCTGTCTGTATTCTCCCGGCAATCTGCTCAAATCCCCTGAAAAAATCAGGAACTGCCGTGGCCGCGGACTTGACCTCAACAGCATGCAGACAATCACCACGTTGTACCAACACATCCAATTCCAACCCACGGCTTTCACGATAATGATGCAGAATCGGCTGCTCGCCTTGGTGGGCCAGTGTTTTATACAGCTCCGACACCACCCAGCTTTCGAAAATAGCCCCTCGCAAAGGATGCAATCGAAGTTGTCCAGGCTCTCTGATCTGAAGAAGAAAACAGAGTAGCCCGGTATCCAGAAAATGAAGTTTGGGGGCCTTCACTATCTGTTTGCGGATGTTGACATGCCAAGCTGGTATCCGGTGGATGATATAACTGGCCTCCAGGATAGACAACCAGGATTTCGCCGTATTATGGGAAACCCCGGTATCACCCCCCAGGGAAGAAAGATTGATTTCCTGCGCAGTGCGTCCGGCGCAGAGCTTGAGAAAGCTGGAAAAGGTCAGCAAATCACCGATATTCAAGACCTGACGAACATCACGCTGCACATAGGTGGCGATATAGTCGGACAACCACTGGTGGGCCGGAATGTTCTGGTCATAGATCCTCGGATAACTGCCTTGCCAGAGGAGGGTAAAAAGATCATTCGGAACCTCGGAGAAGCCCTGCAGCTCATCAAAATCGGGGGCTAACAGGGTGAGCAGGCCACAACGTCCGGCGAGGGACTGGGAAATGATCTGTGAAATACCGAAATGCTGCGAGCCGGTGAGAATAAAACGGCCAGGCTCTGGATGTTCATCGACTTCTGCTTGCAGATAGCTTACCAGTCCAGGTGCCTGCTGGATCTCGTCGAGGATGGCGCCCTGTCGGTATTCCATTAGAAATCCCCGTGGATCGCTCTGGGCAAACTCGCGGAAATCCAGGGATTCCAGCGACACATAGGGCTTATTCGGAAAGGTGGTTTGACACAGCGTCGTTTTTCCCGCCTGTCTTGGGCCGGTCACTGCGACAACGGGATAATATGTGGTGAGTTGCAACAACTTGTCAGCGAGTTTCCTGGTAATCATGGAATCCATGATAGTTGTTCATACATAGATTGTCAATCAGAGTTACAATTTATGTGATTTTGTAATATGGTGTAATGTGGGGACACCTGTAATGTGGGGACACCTTACTAATTAAGTCTATGTTTTTTTACGACCGGCTTTCTGCGGCTTAATTATCCGCATCAAAGATTTTTCAAGCTATTCAAGAAACGACTCGGCTCCCAATGCACGTCCCGTCCGCTCGTGTCTGCGGATCTTATCCGCGACCTCGGTATCTACATCTGACAGAAATAACTTCCAATCTCCAACAATATCCAGCAGGGGAGAGACCATGACCAGGC
>JBBQVT010000022.1:0-39609 GCA_038211245.1 Desulfobulbales bacterium
ATCCTGAAAGTCGGATAAAGCGTACACTATTTGGTGTCTACTCCCAAGTACTTCAGAAACAGTCTGTCTCTGGCCACTGATTCGGTGGACCATCGATAGCTGCCCATGACAGTTTGTACCTTTGTGGTTTCAATGCAGTCAAACCAATCCAGGATCTGGGTGAGAGAGCGTTGCGCAAGCCAGTTTTCCAGTTTCTTTTCAAGCTTGATATGTGATTTGGTTTTTCCGGGTTCTTGCTTCCCGAGCTTGTCTTGCACTTGCTTTATCTTTTTCGTCAGGAAACAATGATAGCCCAGTGAAACAAATTGTGTGAATTGCCTTCCACGCAGATTGTCTGGGTACCATGTGCGCGGTCGCGCACCGTCGAGCCTCCCCTTTTGTACGGCAAAGAGTTCTTCGATTTTTTCTCGCAGCCGATAATTTTCAAGTGCGGTAAATGTGTCCATACTCTGATTGCTGACGAGGGCGAAATAGCCGAAGTACTTCTTTGCTTCGGTAATGGCTTTATCGTTGAATCCCACCTTCAGCTGTCCCCCACGCCCTTTTCTAGAACAGCTCAGGTACTTGTCTATTTTCTTTTGCGCTGGATCCGTGAACTCGGTTTCTCCTCCTTCTATTTGCGCCTTCAGTTCAAGCAGGTCCTTACGGAAGGCGAGTTCTTTCTTGGCTTCGTTGTCGGGAGAAGAGTAAACATGCACATACAGACGGCGCGATAACGTTTCTTTTTCACCGGCGACCTCATGTTGCCGATGAAAGACGTAGAAACCATCGTGAGTTTTGGGCAGTACCTGCACTGGTCGCAGATGCAATACGACCATTCCCGAAGTTTTCAAGAGGACAACTCTGACGCAGACTTCTTCTGTGCTTTGGCACATTGGCTTGCATCACTTTATGTGGTGGCCGAGGCTGGCAAGAAATCGGAATGCCCGATTCGGTAATTTCTGATCTCATTGCTAAGTACGACGACTACTATCAATTGATGCGGCGGTTTAGAAACGGCGTTTATCACTTTCAACATAAACTGATGAGCGAAAAGCTCGCTGACTTTCTAGGGGCGAAATCCGAAGGCACTTTGTGGGCGGAAGCCCTACTTTTCGAATTTAAGCGATTTCTCGTCTTCTCAGTGCCAGATGATGCCGTCGGAGAAGAAATGAAGTTGATGATTGGATGGTGGCCCCTGGACTTTCTCGTTCGGGTTAAAGCTGTAAGAGGCGACAAATATGAAGAAATAAATCCGGCCATGAGGTTTCTATCTCGGATATCTCACAATGTATAACCAAAGAATTCAGCGGAAAAGCAACCACGCGGAAAATGTTTGTGGCGCTATATGGAAGTTCCTTGGCCACGTACTTGCTGTTCGCTGATTCTTACCGTTGGGCCATTACCCTCTTGACAAAGTATAACTTTGATTATACCATAAAATTATGAAAACAGCGATATCAATACCTGATCCAGTTTTTGAAGCTGCTGAAAAGTTTGCACATAGAATTGGTATATCACGAAGCCAACTCTATACGAAAGCTGTGGAAGAATATCTTAAAGAGTTCCAGAATCAGTCGGTTACAAAAAAACTCAACGAAATATATTCGACAGAATCATCTCGTTTAGATCGTGTTGATCACACGCTTCAGTATTTATCTCTTCAAAAGGATAATAAATGGGGACATTTCCCCATTTTTGCAAATGCCTATTTGCCGATAATCCACACCCCTGGACTATTTCCAGCATATTGCTGAAGTTTGTATCTTTCCCAAGCAGCCTTAATCCGACTGGGTTCAGGCGCAAACCCGACGTTCAAGCCGATCAAGGAGAAGGTAAAGGCCGAAGCTGAGGGCAGCCATGCAGGAGATGCCGGTGTAGATGGCGACATAATCGGCCCTTCCCCAGGAATCCATGATGATATAGCCAAGATCCTTGGTGGTGGCGAAGGATTCGACAAAAAAGAGGATGGCCACCGCCGTACCGATGGAGATGCGCATGGCGGTGAGGATCTTCGGCAGGGTGGCGGGCAGGATGACATGCCGGTAGATCTGCCGGCGTGAGGCCATGAGGGTCTGCATGGCCAGGAAATAGTTGCGATGGATGTTCTTGGCGGCGTCGCGGGTGGTGAGGAAGATTTGGAAAAAGACGATCAGGGCAATCAAAAAAATCTTCGAGAAATTGCCGATGCCGAAAAGGATGATAATCAGCGGTAGCAGTACCACGTGCGGCACCGGGTAGAGGAGGTAGATAAAAGGTGAGAGACGGCGGCGCAATCCTTCCTCCGCACCGATCATAAGACCAAGCGGTACTGCAGTTGCCAGGGCCAGAGCAATGCCGAGGAGTGCCCGCAGACAACTGATTGCCAGGTCGTCGAGCAGGCTGCCGTCGGCAATTTTCCCTGCCGTATCGAGGAGCACCAGCCACGGTTCGGGCAGGGCCATGGAGTGCAGCAGCAGGGCGGAAACCTCCCAGATCCCGAGGAGGATCAGTGCAGCCAGGACAATGTCACGTTTTGCCCATAATCCTCTCCTTTCAGTATCTCTCTGAGCTCGACACAACGGTGGAAAAAGATGTCGGTTTGCCGGTAATCGGTGCTGCCGGCCTGCGGGTTGTCAACGATGCGCAGCACCCGGCCCGGCCGTCCGCTCAGCACGATAATGCGGCGACCGAGGAAAACCGCCTCCTCGATTGCGTGGGTGACGAGGACCATGGTGATGTTTTTCTTGAGCCGGATTTCCTGCATAAGGTTCTGCAGACGTTCCCGGGTAAGGGCGTCGAGGGACGACAAGGGCTCATCCATAAAGAGGATCTGCGGCTCAACCGCCAAAGCCCGGGCCATAGCAACCCGCTGTTGCATGCCGCCGGACAGCTGGCCGGGATAGTGGGCACCAAAACCGGTCAACCCCATTTCCATCAGCAGCAGCTCGACCTTCTTGATCTCCTCGGTTTTGAAGCCTTATTGGGCAAGCATCCGGTCGGTAACGTATTCGATAATCGTCGAATTGGAGACGGCAATCTCCACGCCCTTCAGGTCGCTCACCGTCTTCAGGCCGGAGCCGGGAGCGGCGAGGATGGCGAAAACACCCTCGGCCGGTTTTTAGGGAGGCATGAGCCGGAGCGGGAAAGGCAGTCAGGATGAAAACCGCCAACAGGAACAGATTTTACATGATCAGGACCAATTGCCAGAGGAAAGGCGGTGCGGCTAATACGGCTATTAGACTGAATATAACTGTATGCCACCTTACGCAGTTGGTTGTCGCCGCCGAGTCCTTTTACCAAGGCAGTGCTCATCGCCAGGATGGGGACGAGGGAGAGCAGCACGGTATAGGTCAGGGCCGCCGAGCGGAGGGAAAGGGCGTTGCCTAAAAATTCTGCGGCGGTAATGGGGATGAGTCGCACCACCAAGTGCAGTAGCCTGTGCCAGGGTGCATCGGTGTTTTGTTCATCGGCCCAGGCTTTAAGCTTGGATCGGCCGACATGGGCTGGTGCAGATGGTCGGGTCATACAAAGGTGTAGTTCAATTGCGGAGGTTGAGCCATTTTTCCAGGACCTGAAAAATGATCTCTCTTTTAATCGGCTTAGTCATATAATCACTCATTCCGGCCTCCAGGCAGAGTTCCTTGTCGCCCTTCATGGCATTGGCGGTCATGGCGATGATGGGGATATCTTTGAAACCCCGCAGGCGTATCTGCCGGGTCGCTTCATAGCCATCCATTTCCGGCATTTGAATATCCATGAGGATGGTGTCAAAGTTCTCCGGCTTATCGGTGAACGCCTCGACCGCCAGCCTGCCGTTGGCAACGACGGTGACTTTGTAGCCGGCTTTCGAGAGCATTACCATGGCGAGTTTCTGATTAACCGGGTTGTCCTCGGCGAGGAGAATGCGCACCGATTGTTTCAGCTCTTCACGCAGAGAATATTGGGTGACGAGCTTCTTCTCCTGCGGGTGTTCCTGATCGTCGTCTTTGGCGCCGAGGATCCTCGAGAGCGTGCGAAAGAGAATATTGCGGCGGGCAGGCTTGGTAAGAAATGCGTTGAATCCGACTTCTTTGCATTTCTGGGCGACCCTTTCCGTAGAAGATGTGTAGGCAAGAAGGGGGATGAGCGGGTTGGCAAGGCTTGATGTGCGAATTGTTGCCGCCAGATCATAGCCGGAGATAAACGGCATCTGCAGATCGAGGATGGCCACGGTAAAGGGGGTATTTTCTATTTCCGCACGGATGAGTTCGGCAATGGCGGTGGTGCCGTCGAGAAGGGTTGTTACCACCATGCCTGCATTTTCCAACATTTTACGAAGGATCTCATTGTTGGCCCGGTTGTCGTCGGCGATCAGGATCTTCTGGTCTTTGAGGTTTTCGGCCGGCGGACGGTGCGATTGACAAAGGGAGGACTTTTGCATGATCGCCGTAAAATAGAAGGTGGTGCCTACCCCGACCGTCGATTCCACCCATACGTCACCATTCATAAGTCCGGCTATCTTTTTGCATATTGACAGGCCGAGGCCGGTTCCGCCGTATTTCCTGGTGGTTGTGCCGTCTGCCTGTTTGAATGCCTCGAAGATTGTGGCGAACTTGTCTTCAGGGACACCGATGCCGGTATCACGGATCTTGGCAAGAAGAGTAAGGGTTGCCTCGGTTTCGGTGCACGTCTCGATACTCAGCTCCAATTCTCCCTTTTCGGTAAATTTGGCGGCGTTGCCGAGGAGATTGATGAGAACTTGACGAAACCTGCCCGGATCACCTTTGATGTTGGCGGGTAACATGTCGTCGATGCGGCACAGAATCTCGATGGGTTTGCCGGCAACCCTGGGGCGCATCATTTCGCAGACGTCATGGGCGGTTATTTCCGGATCAAAATCGATGTATTCAAGGGTCATCTCACCGGCCTCGACCTTGGAGAAGTCGAGGATGTCGTTGATAAGTCCGAGAAGAGCCTCGCCGGAACGCTTGATGGTCAAGGCGAAGTCTCTTTGCTCCTCATCCATCTCGGTGGCAAGGAGCATGTCGGTGAAACCGATGACGCCGTTCATCGGCGTACGGATCTCATGGCTCATGGAGGCAAGGAACTGACTTTTTGCGACACTTGCGGCCTCGGCATCGGTTTTCGACTTGCGTAGCTCCTGGGTTTGCTTTTCAATTTCCGATTTGAGTGTCCGCGAGTAGTTTTCCTGTTGCTCCTGGATTGTCCGGTAACTATGCTGTGCCTCTTCAAGCATCTCCTGGTGTTTTACATCCATCACCTGGAATTTGCGATTGAACTGGGTTTTTTGGATGGTGATTTTTTTGTTGAGCTGCTCTACCGCCCTATGGTCGAAATAGCCCTGTATCGCTAAACGAAGCAGGCTGGCCAAGCCTTGTGGGCGAAAATCATCATGGCTTGCGGCACAGACCAGGGTGGTTTTCAGGGACGGAAGGGAGAAAGCGATATACAGATTATCTGCGGAAAGCAGTGGTTGCGTCGCATCGGCTTGCTGCCGAGCAGACGCAACCAAGGTGTTCACCACGTCTTCGGGGCAAAAAGCGCTGCAACCATCTTCAGGAATCCGCTTGCCGTCATCGGTGACGGCAAGAATGTTAAAACTTGGAATTATTTCTATGAGGTAGGCCAGTAGTTCCCTGGTTTGTCCGGTAGAAGTAACGGCTTTATCGAAAAGACCGGTCATAGCGAGCCTCCCTAACCGTAAATGGCTTCTGCCTTGGCCATTTCTTCGGGGAGATCATCAATGAGAATGTTGTATTCGTCCAAATTGCTTTGCAGATGTTCCAGTAATGACGGGGAAATCTGAGTGGTCACCTTCGGCAGGGTGGTATGACCCAGCTGTCCGGCGATATATTCGGAAATCTGCACAATTCCGGTGAGGCTCGATGGCTCAAGCGTGTCGTCCAGCAAATGATGGTCGCGAATTGCTGCCTGAATGGTGACCGGCATATTCCAGCCGAGGGTCATGAGGTAGCCAATTTCGCAGTGATCGGTGGCAAAAGCCTGGTGCTCCAGATCGATGAGGTCAGTTGTCGACTGACAGGCGGCGCAGAGAGCGTGAAATGCTTGTTGCTCAACCTGCTCTTCAACCAAGATACCGAAATCATGAAGAATGCCGCATAAGAAGGCATCGTCTCCATTTATTCCGAAAATCCGTTCAGCCACCATTTTGCTGCACAGGGATACCGCAGCGCTGTGCAGCCATAAGCGTTTTTTGGAAAAAACACCCTTGGTTTCTTTGGCCACAAAAATTCTTTTCAGGGCGTCGGCAACTATGAGATTGTGGAGATTCTTCATGCCGAGATAGGCAACTGCCCGGCCGATTGAATCTACGGTCTGGGTCAGTCCGTAGAAGGGGCTGTTCACCAGGCGAAGAAGGCGACTTACCAGCACCGGATCCATTTTTATGACTTCTTCAAAATCCTTCATGGTCGACTCATTGTCGGCAATCAATCGGGAAATTGTCGTGACAATATGGGGGAGGGGGTGGATATCGGCAAATTTCTCGATAAACTTCTGGGCGGCTCCTGACATGGCAATCCTCCTCCTCGGGTGGGGGATTATGAAGAAAGAATCTCTCTTTTGTGCACGGCTTCGGCTTTGATCCGATCGAGCAGCTCAGCCAGAACCGGTTTGATATTTTCGCGGATATCGCCGGCCACAATGATGAAGAGAAGGTCATCGCCCGGGTGCAGCGTGCCGCTCTGCGCTTCAATGATGATATCAAAGATGCCGGGATGTTGGAGGTATTCTTGGCGGAGAGTTTCAATTTTTGCAAAATTGGGGTTGACCTCGAGGGCAGTCACCTTTGCCCTGTCCCGGCGCGACCAATTGCGGACAACACCGTTGTGGATAAGGATCATTCCGACATTTTCGGTAAATTCCGGTCTTTTTTTAAGTTCTTGTACGGTTTTGGTAATATCCATTTGGATCCTGTTGCTGGCCGCAAATGTGTGGCGCGTCATATTTCGGCAGATATAATGCCGTTTGCAGGGGTTGAGGTGTTCCTCTGTCTTGTCTGGTTTTTCGGGCCGGTGAAGGAAGTTAGGTCTTTTTTGCGATTAAGGCTTCCTTGGTCATAACATTTTGGTGAATGTTAATTCGGGTGGAATTGCTTTTGGCCTTGAGGTTAGTGTCTGCTGTCGCATCCGCCTTGCCGGGAATGCGCAGGCTTTGTCCGAGGCGAATGGAGGCAAATTGATCAAGGTTATTTGCCTGTTGCAGATTTTTTAAGGAAATTTTGTGCAGGCGAGCGATGCTGTTGGCGGTATCGCCTTTTCGCACCAGATGGTAGATGCTTGATTCTTGCTCATTTCTAAAGATAGAAGGCGGTGGCGAGGCGATAAGTTGGTTGGTTTTACCGCCGGCAGGAAGTCTCAGGGTGTAGCCTTTGGGGATGAGTTTTTCACCGCTGATGACCGGTGGGCGGAGTGCCGGGTTAAGTTCTGCAATCATTGCCACCGGCAGACCGAAGTGGCCTGAGATTTCCTTAATATGGGCATAGTCGGGAAGGTTCAGGTAGCGATACTTTGCTTCAGGGGCACTCCCGCTGTTAGTATTCTTCTCTAGATATTTGGCAACATTTCGGGCAGCGAGAAATTCCGAGTAAAAATTTCTCGAAGCAAATTTAAAATAACCCTTGTTATAGTTGGTGAAGATTCTTTCATACGTACCTTCCTCATTCACCGCTCGCATCATGCCTCCCAGTCCGTAATTGTAGGAAGTGATGGCCAGAGGCCAGCTGTTGAGGGAACGAAAACTATGGGCGAGATATTTGGCAGCGGCATGGGTTGCGGCGATGGGATCAAGCCGTGTGTCAACGGTGTAGTCTATCGTCAGGTACTGCTTTCCGGTTTCTCGAGTGAATTGCCAGAGGCCGGCGGCCCCGATGCGGGAATACGCCTTGATATTGAAAGAAGATTCCACATGCGGGAGATAAGCAAGTTCCTCCGGCAGGCCGTAGCTGCGAAAAATATTTCTGATCTCGGTTAGATAGGCTCCTGAAGTGACAACTCCGGACAGAAAACGTTCCTTTTGACCGGATTGTCCGCGAACGTTACCCGCCGCCAAAGCCATTTCCTGCCGGCCATTTTTACCGGAAAAGAGCGCTGCCACACGCTGTTCCTCAGGGGAACTTGGGGTTTGGTCGGCAAGTTTTGTCAAGATTGAACGATATTTTTCACAGGCCTGTTTCTGGATGGCTGAGTTCTGTTGCTGTGCCCCAGGCGCTTCGAGATCAACTAAGGAAACAATCTGGTATATCCTTGATAAATCTTCCGAGTCATGTATAACAGCCTGTTTCAGGGAATAGACCGCGTAAATCTTTTCCCAGAATTGCACATTTTTACTGATAACCGGAAATAAAGGGAAGTCCTGACCGGCAGCAGCTGAGCCTGCACACGACAAGGGAAAGCACAGCAAAAACCATGAAATGGTGAATAAAAGCCGGGTATTTCTGTGGGCTTGGCGTAGTCGAGATATCACGGTCATATGTTGGCAATGAAATTATTTTTCGTGAATAGGTTTTCTCAGGTACTTATCCCTTCCTGTCGGGGTTTAGTTATTTATAGCATACTCGCGAGAGCAGAGGAATATGTATATTGAATCATTTGGCGAAATGTGGGGGTGGAAATGTATACACCAATCGTTGCAACTCTAGCTTATATCCTGTCTCCCGATCAAAAGCAAACTTTGCTTGTGCATCGCAACAAACGTCTTGATGACCAACATCTCGGGAAATATAATGGTTTGGGGGGGAAAATGCTACCGACCGAAGATATTTACCAATGTATGGTCCGGGAGATATCCGAAGAGGCAAATATCTTCTGCGAGCGTGCGGTGCTGAGAGGAACCATCAATTGGACCGGTTTTGGCCCGCAAGGGGAAAACTGGTTTGGCTTCATCTACCGTATCGAACATTTCAGCGGTACGCCAAGAGTGTCGAATGAGGAGGGGGATCTGGTCTGGGTCGATGTCGCCGATATCTTAAAGTTACCGATGTGGGAGGGCGATAAATATTTTTTACCCATGGTTTTCGACGATGATCCCAGGACATTTCATGGCTTCATGCCATATCAAAACGCTCATCCAATCAGCTGGAGCTACTCGCGAATCTGATAGAGGTTGCAGTGAGCAGGACGCATGGTATATTCGAGCAGGATGGCAGGTTGAGATAGATTTCCGAGGGATCTTTTGTTGGCTTGTTTGCAGAGGCACGGCTATCCCTAACAAGGATCCTGAAGGGCAACAATACATGAGAGGTGAATGATATGAGTCAGGACAATGAACTTCGTCGCCTAGAGCAATTTGTCGAAAAGCTCTTGGGGCGTTTTACCGAGTTGCGGGCGGAAAAGGCAAAATTGCTTCAGGAATTACGGGAGCGTGAACTGCAGATTGAAGATTTACACAGCAATCTTTCTTCCAAAGATATAGAACGTAGTGAAATCAGTCAGCGGGTAAACAAAATTGTCGAACAGATCGAAGAATGGGAGATGGGTCTTGAGGAAATCGCCACCGTAGCAACCGAATCTGAGGCCGCTGAAGATATTGAAGTGGTTGATGAGGAAGATGCATCGCCGGTAAAGCAGATGGTTACAGGGCAGCGTAATGAGGAAGAGGGGCGGGTACAGCAAAATCTGTTTTCGATCGGCAACACCCACAGGTAAATATTCCTGAGAGAGAGGCTTGAGGAGGCTGTCTGAGAATGCCCTTTTTTGCCATATCTTCGTTAAACTCGAAAAAATTATCCTCGGAATATTAACTATATGCCTCCGGTAAATTTTTCGAGTTTGCCTCGATCTGAGAAAAAATTGCTATTCTCGGACAGCTTCCTTGAGGAGGGAGTGGGCTGCGGCGGGAACGGCAATCGGGGTTGAGGTGCTATGTCGAACACGGAAAGGTTGGTTAAGTTCGAACTCCTGGGGCAGGAATACAAATTCTATACTGCCGCTTCGGAAGAAGAATTGAAATCAATTCTTTCTCTTGTGCGTCAGCTCGTGGAGAATGGTTCCTCCCAGGCCACGGGAACCCTGCCGGTAGGCAGGGTGGCTATTATGGCTTGTTTGAACATCGCTTCTCAGTATGTCAAACTCAAACAGGAATTTGATGATTACCGCTGGGATTCCGAGCAAAGGATGGTTCGGCTGAGCGAGGAAATCCGAGCCAAGCTGCTGATAGAATGAGGGCTGCAGTATAAAATCTTTTCGTTTAACGGAAAGTCTGCTATAGTTAAAAAAGATTCAGAAAGATCGAGCCCGATACTCGGGTAATTATGACTTCTCCCTGCACTGTTGGTGATCTTCAGTGTGTGTTGAGCCAACTCCCATAAAAAGGGCAACTCCGCTGGAGGCTTAAGGAAGATCGTCCGACGAATTTCCTGAGGTTTTTATGAGGTGCCCACCTATTCATTTAGGTTTAACTTTCCTGGTGACACGGCAGTGTGGGGAAGATTTTTACAGACAAGATTACTGTCTGTACTTTTTTCTATCCGGTTTAAAAGTTTTCCAGGCAGAAATGCGCGTAAGACCTTGAGCCGGTTCAACATATAATAGAAGATTGACTTCAGCAGAAAGGTATTGTCGGCACAAAGTACGAATACAGGGAAGCAGGATTGCTTTTTTAGATACTCTTCCAGATGGATCAGCGCATAAGGTGGTATCTGGATCAACGTATTCTCACGGTAATAAGTGGAATAGCTCCTACTAAGGAGCGATATACTGGGATTGTCTTTACTGGTATTGTGTTATCTATATAAATTGTTGCCTGGTCGGTGTCATTCTGGGTTTAAAGAACTCTTAAGTGCAGTCCTAGCGTAAACATAGCCAGAGTTTAAGGCCTGGTCGATTTTTTATTGCTGTTTGCGCATTTGATGAGAGAACCGCAGAAGGCGAAGTGGATTCTTGCCCAGAATTGCCGGTATGGCTGATCGGCAAGGTAAAAAGCCGCAACTCCTCGCGTATTTGGAGCAAGGGTAGATGTTCCGAAGATGTTCTCTCGCAAAGTCCTGTCTATCGTTTTTGTTACCCTGCGTTTTCCTCCTGTGTCCTGTCAATCTTCATCACGATAGGATTCTTCTATGAGTTCATTAGGTTATCTGTTTCTATTCGCCTGTTGTGGTGCGCTTGTCGGCTTGCTTGTAGGGTTTTATCTGCGAAAACGCGTGACTGAGGGCAATCAAAATAATATTAGGGTGCAAAGCAAGCAAATTATTGAAAATGCTATAACCGAGGCGGATCAGCTGAAGAAAGAGGCTCTCTTGCAAAGTAAAGAAGCCGCTTATCAGGTTAAGCAGGCCTTGGAAGAAGAACTCAGGTCCGAGAGGGAGGAACTGAAAGATGAACAGCGGCAAATAAAAAGAAAGAGAGACAGTCTGAAAAGAGAGTGGGACGGTTTTGATCGGAAACAGAACGAACTTCTCTACAGTGAGCGCCGGGTCAGCCAGCAGGAACTTGAATGGCAGGAAAAACACAAGGAAGTCGATGAACTGATCAGTACGAAGCGCTATGAACTGGCGAAACTTGCGGGGATCACTCAGGAAGAGGCTAAAAAAATCCTCATGGACTCTCTTGAAAGTGAAGCGAGGATGGACGCCGCTAAAAGACTTGCGAAAATAGAAAACGAGATGAAGATGGAGGCGGATAGGAAGGGTAAGAATATTCTGGCTCTCGCCATCTCCAGATATGCCGGTGACTATGTTGCCGACCGGACCGTCTCCATGGTGCCACTCCCTAACGATGAAATGAAAGGTCGGATAATCGGTCGCGAGGGCAGGAATATTCGCGCCATTGAGGCGGCAACCGGGATAGACATCATCATTGACGACACCCCTGAGGCGGTGATTCTCTCCGGTTTCAATCCGGTGCGGCGGGAAGTAGCGCGTCAGGCCCTGTTGCAGCTCATCAGTGACGGCAGGATACATCCCGGTCGCATTGAGGAGGTTGTTGAAAAGGTTACCAAGGATCTGGAAATTACCATGCGGGAGGCCGGCGAACAGGCCACTTTTGACGTTGGCGCGCATGGCGTGCACGTCGAATTGATTAATCTGCTTGGAAGGCTGAAATACCGTACCAGTTACGGCCAGAATGTTCTGCAGCATTCCCTTGAGGTTTCCTTTCTCTGCGGTATCATGGCATCGGAACTCGGGGTGGATGTAAAAATGGCCAAAAGGGCCGGGCTTCTGCATGATATCGGCAAGGCGGTCGATCATGAGGTCGAGGGCTCGCACGCCATCATCGGCCGGGATTTGGCGAAGAAATATGGGGAGCCGGACGACGTTGTCTATGCCATCGGCGCGCACCATGAGGAACAGCCTCCGCAAAGCGTTATCGATATTCTCGTTCAATCGGCGGATGCCCTTTCCGGGGCGAGACCGGGGGCGAGAAAGGAAATGCTGCAAAGTTATGTCAAACGTCTTGAAGATCTTGAAGCCATTGCCAATGATTTTAAAGGGGTAGAGAAATCCTATGCGATTCAGGCCGGTCGCGATCTGCGCATAATAGTCGATTCGAGTAAGGTCAAAGATGAAGAGGCAACCGTACTCAGCCAGGATATCGCCAGGGCGATTGAGAGTAAGTTGACCTATCCCGGACAGATACGGGTTACCGTGATTCGGGAAACCCGTGCCGTCGAATACGCAAAATAGCCAATATCACTTAGAGTTAGAACAACGGTTTAGAAATAATGGTCTCAATAAAAGAGCAACTTGAGTTAATAGAGCGGGGTGCGGTCGATGTCATTGCCCGTGAAGAACTCATAAAGAAACTGCATAAATCCGAGGCAAGTGGTATTCCCTTGAAGATTAAGGCCGGTTTTGATCCGACGGCTCCCGATCTTCATCTCGGGCACACGGTTTTGCTGCAGAAATTAAAACATTTTCAGGACTTGGGGCACGACATCTATTTTCTCATCGGGGATTTTACCGGGATGATCGGTGATCCCACCGGGAAATCCGATACCCGGAAGGCCCTGACCGTCGAGCAGGTTGCCGAGAATGCCGAAAGCTATAAACAGCAGGTATTCAAAATTCTAGATCCGGAAAAAACCCATGTGGTGTTTAATAGCACGTGGTTGGCAAAGCTTACATCCATTGATATGATTAGGTTGGCATCGGAATTGACCGTCGCCAGGATGCTCGAGCGGGAGGATTTTCGCAACAGGTTTGATACCGGCAGACCCATCTCGATTCACGAATTCCTTTATCCTTTGATTCAGGGCTACGATTCCGTCGCCATGCAGGCCGATGTGGAACTGGGTGGAACCGACCAGCTGTTCAATGTCCTTATGGGCCGGGATCTCCAGAGGTCAAGAGGGATGGAGCCCCAGGTGGTGCTGACCATGCCCCTTCTCGAAGGGTTGGATGGCGTCAATAAAATGAGCAAATCCCTGGGGAACTATATCGGTATCAATGAATCTGCCGACAACATCTACGGCAAGGTGCTCTCCATCTCGGATACCTTGATGTTTCGATACTTTGCCCTTCTGAGTGATCTCAGTAACCCTGAGATTGCCGACCTCAAAGAAAAGGTCGAGGCAGGTGTCTTGCATCCGAAAGAAGTGAAGAAGCGCTTGGCCCGCGAGCTGGTTGCCCGCTTCCATACCACGCAAGCGGCGCAGGCGGCAGAAGAAAATTTCGAAAAAGTGTTCCAAAAGGGCGGGGTGCCGGACGATCTTGCCGAAATCAGATGTTCCGCCCACGAACCGATCGCTCTGCCGCAACTACTGGTTGATGCCGGTTTGGTGAGTTCCACCTCCGATGGCCGGAGAATGATTCAGCAAAGTGCCGTAACCATTGATGGAGTAAAAGCTACCGATATCAATATGCTCATTGCGCCAGAAGGGGAAAGGCTTATCAAGGTAGGCAAGCGGCGTTTTTGCAAGGTGCTTTTCGGCTGAAAGAAAAGGTTTGTAGAAAGCTCCGGTTGACATTTTATTAAACAGCAATGGGGAAAGAGCGGATTATTATCGCTCTTTCCCCATTGCTGTTTTTTGTGACAATAGAGCAAAAGAATTTTGCACAACGGCTTAGTGCAGGGGCGACTCTCATTGCTCTTTTGCACACTCTCCACAGATTCCCGAAAATTCAACATGGTGCCCAAGGATGATATAATTGCTCGCCTTTTCAGCAGCCAGGTTGATTTGCCCCTGAACCTCCATGGCGATGTCATCGACCTTGCCGCAAGAAGTACAACGTATATGATAATGGGGTTCGATTGTTGCGTCAAAACGTTTTTGCGTGCCGCCAACCTCCAATTTCAGAATGATGCCACTTCCGGCCATGAGTTCAAGGTTTCTGTAGACCGTTCCGAGTCCGATGCGCGGCAGACGCTTGCGTACCATGTCATAGACTTCGTTGGCAGTTGGATGGGACGTCACTTTGCCAAGTTCTTCAAGAATGATTTGTCGTTGCGTTGTCAAACGCATATTTGGCAATTGTTCCATAATTATTAACTCCATTATTAGTATTAATGATAAGCTTTCTTAGATGGCATAATATCTTAAAAGGGAAAGAATGCAAAGGAAAATTGCGGTGAAAGGCAAGACAACCTATAGGGGCTGGGGGTGGTTGAGAGGATTATCGAATATTTGCAGGTGCATCAGTGTGGATAGGCGTTTGCGGATTGAAATATCCAAAGCGCAGCAAGGGAAATTCTTTGCGGATGCGGGCAAGCCAAAGGCGCATACCCAAGGCCTCCGCATCGACTGGAAAAGAGAGGCTTTTGAGATACCATTCCGGATCAATGTTTAGATTGCGCAATTGAATAAAGTCGGGATGATGTGACCGGAGGAGATGGCATAGGGCGGTGAATTCCTGTTCTGAGTCAGTGAAACCCGGGAGGATAAAATAGTTGAGGGAAACAAAGCGGCCATTGTCCTTCATGACATCGATGGACTGCATGACATCGGCAAAACTGTAATTTTGTGGGCGATAATAACGGTTATAGAAGGTCTCCTGGGCGGAATTCAGGCTCACTCGGATACTGTCAAGGCCGGCTTGGGCTAAACGGGCGACACTCTGCGGCAGACTTGAATTTGAATTGAGGTTGATGGTCCCCCTGTTGGTATGGCTGCGAACCATCTGGATCGCTTTGGCTATAATATCGGCCTGGAGGAGAGGTTCGCCTTCGCATCCCTGACCGAAACTGACAATGGGATTGTCTGCCTCTTCGAGATGGGGGATGGCTATCTGGGTGATTTCCTTGACGCTGGGCACGAAGGTGATTCTGTCTTGGGTTGCGGGACAACAACCGGAGGGTTGTAGGGAGATACAACCTAGGCAGCGTGCGTTGCAGGCCGGCGAGGTTGGCAAGGGCGCTTCCCAGCGACCAAGAAAATAATTACGGGCAGCAGGACAGCCATAGGTGAGGCAGCATTTCCCGAGGTGCTGAATGAGTCTGTTATTTTTGTGTTGTTTGAGCTTGTTGCGGGTGCGACTCTCAACCGTTTTTTGGCGGTATTGACTGGCATCTTGTCTTTTATCCTGATCGCTGCGGAAGCCGGCAACCCAAAATCTATCTTGATACCACCCTACGGCGGTATAAGCAAAGAGTGGCAAGGCTGGGGCACCTTGCTGGGTTTGGTAGCTGCTGGTGAGAATGGCTGTGTGCGCCGGCGCCATAAAGGCAGCGACGGCCTGAATTTGACCTTTGGAAAAAGGATTTTCAATCAGGACAACAGGCTCCTCGGTTGCAGAGTCCCAGCCAACCGGAAAACGACCGGGAAGGGTAAACAGTTCACTTCCCTCCGGCAGGGGGATGAGGTCACTCACAGCAGGACGAATGAACCTGCCGTTACTCATCCCTGCCATTTGCAGTTCCGGGAACTCGGAAATATTTCCATCCTTGTCGGCGATGAGCAGGATGGGAACGGAGTCGGGGTGGCGTATTGAGGAACCGTTAGGGGATGGCTTGAGCATTTTTGGTTACGCCTTCCCTTTACCCTTTGCGGGCCGTTTCCGGTTTTGCATTGGCCAAGGTACTTGTTGGCATGGGCTTTTACTCCCTGAGGACTCTAAAAACCGAATCGACAGCAAGATAGATATCAAGATCGTCCCCAAAAACATCCTGTATAGCCGGGTTCTGGATAAGATCCTCCACTATATATTGGGTGAAATAGAGGCTGACCACATTAGGATCCTGGGCAATCGTGCGAACTGGTGCAATCTTCATCTGCAACTCAAATTCCTCAATATACCCAAGTTTTTGCAACTGACTTTCGAAAGCATCCTTGATAGCGGTAACAGAATTGGTCTCGATGATTTCCCGGTCAATAAGACGTTGGACAAGTTTTGCCGCGAATTCTGGAGCATGATCCTTGGCTCGAAGGAACATCTTGCGACGTTCCTGTTCTCTTTTGCGATCAATGGTGCGTATTGTTTTGTCGGTAGCCCTATTGGGGCTTATGCTTGCTTTGGCCATTAAAATCTCCAATTATTTTCGTCGCCGGGAGGCAGTGGGAAAGGTCAGAACCGAATTGTCCATGAACTCAGCTTTATAATCTGAAAAGATAATTATCACTAGCCATAATTTGCGATTGTAGAGCGAAAATTATTTTGTCAGGGTGCCATGAAACGAAAAAAAGAAGTTGAAGAATATACAAATTCTTTATATATTGCCTAGCTTGTCACAATAATGCGACCGGTATCCCCCCGCCGCAAACCACCACACCACATCACATCATTTTATTAACCTAATTCATATCTGAAAGACTGGAGGTTCCCCATGGTAAGAAAAGAGAGATTCATGTTGCCCGCGTTACTTTGTTTGTCCATTATGGCATTGACTGGTTGCGGTTCCGATAAACAAACGGACCAAGCAATGAAAGTCGAGCCAAAAGCTGCCGCTGCCGGTCCAGTGGAATCACTTGATTCTAAGCCGCTTGGTATTAGCGAAGGACGGACAACAGAAGGAATGTTGCCCGTATATTTTAATTACGATTCTTCCGATGTTAAAAAAGATCAGGTAGCGCGTGTGCAAGTGAATGCCGATTTCATCAAAAGCAAAGCTAAATATGAGATCAGAATCGAAGGCAACTGTGATCCCCGCGGCACCAACGAATACAATATGGCTCTTGGCGAGCGTCGGGCATTGAGTGCCAAAAAATATTTGGTTAATCTTGGTGTGAGCGAAGCAAAACTCAGCACCGTGAGCTATGGCGAAGAGAGATTGTTGCTGCAGGGTCAGGATGAAATGTCTTGGGCACAGAACAGAAGAGCCGATTTCGTAGTTGTACAGTAGTAAAAACAGGAGAGATTCATGGTTTATAAGAGAATCCTGCCGGCAGGATTGATTTTTCTTCTTGCCTGTTTTGCGGCACATAGCAGTTTTGCAGCCGATCTGAAGATAGCTGTAATTAATGTTCAGAAAATCATTGTGTCGTGCGAATCTGGAAAAGCCGCAAAAGAGCGCTTTGACGTAAAGATGAAAGAGCTGCAGGGGAGTTTCAAGAAAGAAGAAGAGGCTCTCAAGGTTTTGCAGGACGAGATCAAGAAGAAAAGCTCCGCTTGGAGTGAAGAGAAAAAGGCCGAAAAGGTACGTGAGTACCAGAAAAACGGTCGAGAACTTCAGGCCAAAACTGATGATGCTCGCTTCGAAATGAAGCAGCTGCAGGATAAAGAGCTTGAGCCTATCCTTAAAGCCCTTGAAAAAGTCGTCGAAAAATACGGCAAGGAAAAAGGCTATACCGCAATTCTCGATTCGAAAAACGGTGTCGTTTATTTCGATGAGGCAATTGAAGTGAGTGATGCGATTATCAAAAAGCTAAATGAGGCAATGGCCGGCAAATAGCTTCAATGGTGTATCGTCTTATTTCATTGTTTTACCAAACGATGTAGAGGGTTCTCTCTCTACATCGTTTTGTTTTTTAGCCCCTTGTACCCCCGCAAGATTTTTCCCCGTTGTTCGGGATCAAAATACTGAGAGTAGGAATGACATGGCGATTAAGAGTATGACCGGCTTTGGCCGCGGTGAAATTACCAGCGGCGGCAGGGTTTGGACCGCTGAAATGAGATGCGTGAATAACAGGTATCTTGATCTGAAAATGAAACTTCCGCGGGGCTATACTCCTCTAGAGGAGCGAATTCGTCGCAAAGTGGGCGTTACCTGTCAGCGTGGTCGCATCGAATTATTTCTCTCGGTAAGTGGTGACTTTGCTGATTTACAGGAGGTGAAAGTGCATCTGGCACTGGCCTCCGGTTATAGGAATGCTTTGCAGATCCTGGCCGAGGAATTCACTCTTCCCCTGGAAATCACCCCACAACTTCTAGCATCATTCCCAGAGGTTCTGAATAGGCAACAAAAAGACGAGGATCTTGAAGGAATCTGGTCCATTGTCGAAAAGGCAATAGACGAGGCCCTGGCGCAATGTGATACTATGCGATTGCAGGAGGGTGATGCTCTGGCTGCCGACCTGACAGCCCGTTTGTATTTTTTTTCCACAACAATTGATAGCATAGAACGTAGCATTCCCGAATTATTGGAGCAGCGGAGGACTTCTCTCACCGAAAGGCTTGAAAAGCTTGTCGGCAATGTCCAGCTTGACCCGGCTCGACTGGTTCAGGAAATTGCCATTATGGCCGATAAAACAGACGTCACCGAAGAAATTGTCAGATTGCGTTGTCACATCAAACAGTTTAACCTGTTTCTGTCCGAAGAAGGCGGAGTCGGCAGAAAACTTGATTTCCTCCTTCAGGAATTTCTCCGTGAGGTCAACACCCTGGCATCAAAGATCAATGATGCAAAGCTGGCACATTTAACCGTCGACTTGAAGAGCGAGCTGGAAAAAATGCGTGAGCAGGTACAAAATATAGAATAGTCGGGATATTCATCCGATTCCCCAAATGCTTCAAACGATATCCGTTGAGTGGTGAATTATGCAGCTATTGAATATTGGTTTCGGCAATACAGTTATGGTCGAAAGAATTATCGCCGTCATAAACACCGGTTCTTCTCCGGCTCGCAAGTTGAAAGAATCTGCGAAAAATGAAGGGAAATTGGTTGATGTGACCGAAGGTCGGCGTACCCGATCAATTTTGGTGATGGACTCAAACCATGTGATTCTGTCATCGGTGCAGCCCGATACCATTAGCCAACGATTACAGGCAATGAATCCTGGCTATAATCTTGCGGAATATTACGGGCAGCCGAAGCTCCAGCCAGGAGAATCCTCATGAGTTTCGGAAAATTATTTGTTATTTCAGCACCTTCTGGTACCGGAAAAACCACTCTTCTGCGGCGGGTAATGGCTCAGCTTCCAGGCTTGGCTTTTTCGGTATCGCATACTACCCGGCCTCCTCGACCCAGTGAGAGGACTGGAGTCGACTACCACTTTGTTTCCAAGGCGGAGTTTCTGGTGATGATCGACCAGGGGCTTTTTCTCGAACATGCCGAGGTCCACGGCAACCTCTACGGCACGAGCCGGGCCGCTATTGACCAGCAGCGTATGGCCGGTGTCGATGTCATCCTCGACATCGATGTTCAGGGAGCGTCAATACTGCGGCGTTCCCGGCAACTTGAAGCCACGAGTATTTTCATTTCTCCCCCGAGCCTTGCCGAACTTGAAAAACGTCTGCGCGGTAGGGGAACCGAAAGCGAAGAGATGATCGCCATTCGCCTGGCCAATGCACGGATCGAATTGCAAGCAGTGACAGAGTATGAATATCTGGTAATCAATGATCTGTTGGAGGAAACTGTTGCTCTTCTTTCCTCAATCATTGTGGCGGAACGGGCTAGAGCACACAGATTCCCGTCAGGACAACCCATTGACAAGAGAGTGAGCTCATGAAAACACCGGAGAAAAACAAAGGGCTTCCTGGTGAAAAAATAATTCGGCTCAGCGAAGACCTGCTGTGGGGGATTCATCCGATTTTTGAGAGTCTTGAAAAAGAACCGGAACGTATCACCGAGATAATCCTGCAAAAAGATAAACGGGGCGGGAAAATCGAGGGGATCGTTGAAATGGCTCGTCTTCACAATATCAAACTCTCCTTCACCGATTCATTGCGACTCACCGGGGATGGGAGCTCACAGGTTCGCCATCAGGGTGTAATTGCTCGCATAAGCGACACGCCGCTTGTTGAATTTGCCACCTTTGTCGAAGAGATGGCAGAAAGGATTGAAAGAAGAGAGCGTGTTCGTCTGATGATCTGCGACTCCCTGCAAGATCCCCATAACCTTGGGGCGATAATCAGATCCGCCTTGGCTTCAGGCGCTGCTGGGGTAATAGTCACCCGAGAGCGTTCCGCGCCACTGGGTGGAACCGCCGCAAAGGCCTCCGCCGGGGCAATGTCGCACATCGCTCTTTGTCAGGTGACCAATCTGGTTGCCGCTCTGAAAGATCTGAAAAATGCTGGATTCTGGATTTTTGGTGCTGTGAAAGAAAGTGATAGCCAATCGCTTTATGCGACCGATCTCACCGTTCCGAGTTGCCTGGTGGTCGGGAGTGAGGGCAAGGGCATCAGACCCTTGGTAAAAAGGGAGTGTGATGTGCTGATTTCTATTCCCATGGCCGGAACCCTCGATTCTCTCAACAGCTCCGTTGCCGCAGCGGTAATCCTCTTCGAGGCACGGCGACAACAACTCGCCTTGCCTCCCTGTCCCCCTGGCATTTGGTGATTTTCACGAAACTTCCTGATAGAGTTTTCTGTACCCTCTGTATATGGCCGTACTGATTTTTTCCAAGGTGTAGGGTTTGCCGACAAAGGCACCAACCCCAAGGGCCAGGGTGGTCCTGACATCCTCATCTTCCGTAAAGCCGCTGGCGACAAGGGCTTTTTGCAGGGGCAAAGGGGATTTTCAACTATTCTTTTGCCGCTTTGTTGTAATACTCGATCCGCCCATGGAGATCGGTTTCCAGCACTATCTCGGGCAAGAGATCGACTAAATCATGAAAACGTCGCTCACTTTCCCGCAGGTTCCGGGTCCTTTCCGAGAGGAGCTACTTTTTCTTTTCGGACATCCTGGCTTGCAGCAGGGCTCCCAGGCTACCAACCTCGCCCTTCGGCTTTTTCTTTTTATCTTCGGCTATAAAGGTTTTGTACTCTGTACGTTCTTCTTCGTCCTTATTTTCCTGTGACACATAATCGACTGGAACCAGGCTGATCCGCTTTTCGGCAAGATCAATGCCTTCGATTTTTACTTCGATATTCTGACCAACCTCCATGACTTCACGGGGATGGTTGATCCGTCGGCCACCACCAAGCTTTGAGATATGGATCAGGCCGTCAATACCCGGGACCAAGGTCACAAAAGCCCCGAATTGGGCAAGTCTTGCGACTGTTCCTTGGTGCGAGGAGCCTTCCGAAAAATTCTTGATTCCTTCGATCCATGGATCGGCCATGGTTTCTTTATAGCTGAGGGAGATCCGATCGTTATCCCAGTCAAGTTTTTTGACGATGGCCTGCACTTTTTGGCCGACGGTGAAGTATTCATCGACTTTCTCGACTCGACTCCAGCCAATCTCGGAAATGGGGATGAGGCCGTCAATCCCGCCAATGTCAACAAAGGCGCCGAAGTCCCTGATTGAACTAACAACACCCTCAACCGTTTGCCCTTCCTTCAGGGTTTCCTGCAGCTTCTCCCGGATCTCTTGCCGTTCCGCTTCCTGGATAGCTCGGGCTGACACCACGATATTTCGACCGTTTTCCTCAAATCTAGTGATAAGGAATTTCATGTGCGTATCCAGATAGGTCTTTGCCGCATCTTCAACTCGGCGCATTCCCATTTGCGAGAAGGGACAGAACGCACGGACATTGCCGCCGAGGGTGATTTCAAAGCCGCCTTTGATCTCAGCCTTGACAAAGCCTTCCACCGGAATGGCGCTTTGAAACGCCTCTTCAAGGTGGCTGTTGCCTGCACCACCACCGATGGAGGTGGTGAAAAGTTGTTCTGACGGTTTCGATTTCAGGAAATAGACATCAATCAAGTCACCAACAGTATGGGTAAAATTTCCTTCACTATCTCTTATTTCGGAACTGTTAAGGACACCTTCGCTCTTACTGCCTACATCAAGAAAGGTCGATTCATTGTTGATCCCGACGATGGTGGCCTTAATTCTTTGACCCGGAGTCAGGTGCCTGATTTTTTTTGTTTCTTCCGCTTTGAACAGATCTTCAAAGCTTTCACTGAGTGTGTCTGTCATGTCATTCCATTAACAAAACTGCGGTTTACGGTTGCTGTCAGGCTCGGTGCCCGACAGGTGCCAGGTTGCGGAGCAAAAAATTCGTAAGTCCCTCTGTTCTCCCTCCATGGTTCGGACCATCCGGTGCCGACAAATATTGGAGAAACATACTATCAACTTGAACACCTTGCATCTTCTGGCCGCCAATGTCAAGAACGGTAAAGGGTTGGGGGACGAACTTTGCGGAAGCCGGCAGTTCGGCTATTCCGGTCATCCTTTGTCAAACCGCCGGTGCTGGCGAATGGCCAACGATAATATGCGACCACTTTCATGGAACATCAGTCTCTTGCAGCTCATTTCACTGATGAATTTTTCAAGAGCTGGGGCCGCAATGGTTGGAAAGGCGGCAAGAATCTCCGGCACCCCGCGGGGTGTTGCACAAAATAGATAGATTTCTCGCGATAAACCTCGCAAGCGGTGCAGAAGGGTCGAACCGCTTACCTGTTCCTGGGAGATGATCAAAAAGGTGTTGCCATCGCGGTAATGGAGAGGGTGGGTTGCCTTGTTTTTTCTCTCTTGGTGAAAGTTGTGCCAGGCCCGGATCTTTTTCCGCACTGGTTGCCAAAGTTTACGTTGTTCCACGCCATCACCCCGATAGCTGTTGCAGAGCATGGTCATCCCGCTCAGAATTTTTTTTGGAAAGAGCTTCTGGTTTTTGCTGTGGGGGAGAATCGCCCGAATGGAGAAATCCTTTGGCCTTGCGTAAATAGGTGAGCCATAGCCGAGGAAAAAAGTTGCTGCCTGAAGGGGAGCAAAAGGGAGAACAAAATCAAGATTGGTGAGAGTCTCGGCGATTTCCTCGGCGGTGGTGCCGGGAAACTCAGTGATAAGATTGCCTTCAAGGTGTACTGAACAGCTGCTGGACAGTTTCATGGCGGCAATATTATCCATTGCCGTAGTGCCTTTGGTCATCCTTATCAGTAAGGTTGAAGAGAGGGCCTCAATGCCCACCTGGATTGTTCTGAGTCCGCCCTGGCTATACAGTTCCAGCTTCGGCTGTGCAGAAATCCCTCTCGTTTCGGCAAAAAAATCAAAATCCATGCCGGTGGCGGCGATACTTGCAAAAAATCGATCAGCCTCCTGGGGTGGCAGGGCGTTGTCGGTAAAGGCAAATTGCAGACATGCATGGGTATTTGCCAGATGGGAGGCTTCCGCCACCATCCTGTCGCCGCTTTTAACCCGGTAGTCAGGCCATTGCAGATTGAGATTGCAAAAGGAGCAGCGGTTCCACCAGCAGCCCCGGGAGAACTCAATCGGCAGCACTGGAATAAAGATCTGGTCCGGAAAGACGTGGCGTATTTCCAGAAAATAGGGGGCAAAGTTTGGGTATGGCAGGTCGTTGAGGATCACCCCTGAGGGCGGAGCATCGGTCTTTATAGGGGCTTCTCGGGAGAGGATTTCTGTCGGCAGGGACTTTTTCATTCCGGAAAGGGAGTGGCAGAGGTGCAGGAGAGATTCCTCCCCCTCGCCACCAATGAGGTAGTCTATTTGTTGAAATCTCTGAAAAAGGGAGGCACCCACCAGGCCCGCGCAGGATGAGCCGCCAAAGACAATGAGTGCCCTTGGATATTTTTCTTTAATCTTCGCGGCCAGATAAAGAGAGGGCAGGAGTTGGAAAAAACAAACGGAGAGGCCGAGCAACCGGTACCTGTCAATTTGCATTGTCATGAGCCACTCGGATATGCCTTGCTCGACCTGGTCGACCAGTTTCTCGAAATCGGCAATGGCTGGGTCATTTTTCGAGAGACTTTGCCGAAAAAGTTGATGTGCCCGGGATTTCATCTCCGGAAAGAGAAGCGGAGCAAAGAGTGCTTCTCCGGCCCAGCCCGAGCGGGCAATGCGCGTGTAAGTATCAATGCCGATGGCCTTGGCGAAATGGAGATACGGATGAAAGCAGTCAACCTTGTAAGTCGATTTTTCCTCCACATAGCCTTTCAGCGTCGCCAATTGCAGGGATGGCCGGTTGACAATCGGCCAGGGCATGGAGATAAGGGCGACTCTCAGCGGGATGGGGCTGTTGCCTTTCATCGTATTAGCGGATTATCTCGGTTCCCGGCGGCGGAACAAAGGTGAAAAGAGCCTCGATTTCTCCCGGACTTTTTCCATTCATGGCTGTGTCTACCTCAATATCACTGAGGTTCAGGACGGTAACAGTACCGAAGTGATCGTGGATTTTGATGCGGCGAATAAGAGAGCTGCTGGTCACATAAAGGTGGATATCCTGGACCTGGGATTGTGGGGTTTTGGGGATGAGCTTGACGACCTTGAATTCGTCCTCGTTGGTCGACTGCTCGTCTTCATTGGCCGGGCGGATATGAAAATCTCTTTTTAACACCCCTTTGCCGGTAAAAAAGGAATAAGTCAGGTCGGTATCGAGCTGCTCCGCCGGGCTGATGATGAGTTGTTTGAGGTTGGCAAAATACATAGAAAACACAGTTCCGTCACTGATCAATACCTGCTGGTCGGGGCTGACGTAGTCCCAGCGCATCCGTGCCTTGCCATCAGTTTTCAAAAAGACCGCCCGACCCGATCCCTGGCGTGGTCGACCGGTCATTTCCCCTTGAATATCCTGGTAGAAATTAAAATTGAGGCTTTGCATGGTATCATATCGGGCTTGCAGCCGTGCGGCAATATCCTCCGGATATTCTACCGAATCTGCCCCAGCAAAGGCTGTGGCGGTCGTTAGGGTGAGAAACACCACGAAAAGTCGGACTATCTGGGCAAGGTTGGTCATTGTGTATTATTATATGGGTTGAAGATCAATGGGCCGGTGAAAAATCTTTGCCGCGATCAATTGGGCCGATTCGTTGAGGTCGGTTACGAAATAGCGGTTTCGGGTTGGGTCGTGCCTTGGGTCGGGTATCAAGGCGGTTTCGCCCGCCAGATAGTGCTGCAGATATTCGGCCACTGCCACGGAAGAATCGATAAGGGTAACTTTTTTGCCTATCCGGGCTTGGATCAGGTGTTTCAGTAAAGGGTAGTGGGTGCAGCCGAGGACCAGCGTGTCTATTTGCTGGTCTTTCAGGGAATGGAGATATCGACGGAGAATCATCTTCGTTTCCCGTTTGCCAATCCAACCCTCTTCAACTAGGGGGACGAGCAGGGGGCAGGCAGTGGAAAAAACCTTGTATTCCGGGTGTTGCGACAGGATCTTTGTCTCATACACACCACTACGAATGGTGGCACGGGTGCCGATTATGCCGATCCGGCCTTTTTGCGAGTACATGAGTGCCTGCTCGACGGCAGGACTGATGACTTCGATAATTGGAACGTTAAATTCCCGGCGAAGTCGATCAGTGGCAACACTTGAGGCGGTATTGCAGGCGATGATGATGATTGTTGCCCCGTTATCTAGTAAAAACCGAGTATTATCAATCGAATAATCGATGATTGTTCGGGCACTCTTGGTACCGTAAGGGGTGCGGGCAATGTCTCCCAGATACAGCAGGGGATAGTTTGGGAGAAGCTGTTCAACGGCCCGGGCCACGGTCATCCCGCCGACGCCTGAATCAAAAATACCGATCATGAAAGTAATAGAATGTAGAGGGAGTTTATTCTCTTGGAAAAATTAAGGTGTGTGTGTTGGCACCCCTCAAAGGGGTACTGAACAGAGTCGTGAAGAATTTTTCGTGAAGAGACGTTTCCCGTTTATCGGGGCCTGGGCACCAGAGTGGACAAGCATTAAGGTAATCCGGCAACTATAACAGAAAACCGGGGCAACAACAAGAAACTACCGGTTGCAGATTGTCGGCGGAGTATTTTTAACTGTCTGTTGCTGTGCAATGTGTTGACAGATTATTGAATGGGAATTATTTTGCCGAAGTCCGCTAAGGGCATAATGGTTCCGAATGCCATGGCTTGTAGAAATGTTCTGCAATACAAATAAAATAGTCCATAATTAGAACAATAGGTGGATAGGATATGCCAGTTTATGAGTACGAATGCAAGGAATGCATGAAAGTTTTTGAAGTGCAACAGAAGATGGCCGACAAACCTTTGAGGAACTGCCCCGAGTGCAGCGCACCGGTAAAAAAACTCGTATCCATGAGTTCCTTTCAGTTGCGTGGTGGCGGCTGGTATGCAGACGGGTATTCAAATACCGCCGGTACTGCTGCCAAACCTGAAGCCGCCAAGCCTGAAGCTGCCAAGCCAGCCCCACCATGTCAGGCTGGTGCCGGGTGTGCCGGATGTCCGGCGGCTGCAAGCGCCTAAGCCTCGTCGTTCCATCCTCTATTCCGCCTGGCCGCCTATGATGGCCATCGCATCGCCATAAGAGAAAAACCGATAGCCCTCCCTGATTGCCGTTTGATAGCAATCAAGGAGGGTCTGTCTGCCGCACAGGGCCGATACCAGGAACATCAGGGAGGAATCCGGTAGGTGGAAGTTGGTAATGAGATTATCAATTACTCTGAAGCGAAATCCCGGATAGATGTATAGATTGCACCAACCGGTCATGGCCTGTAACCGACCGGACGCTTGCGTCGCATATTCCATGGCGCGCACGGTTGTGGTGCCCACCGCCCAGATTTTGCCCCCTCTCTTTTTTGTTTCTAGCACCGCTTCGGCGGTCTCTTCCGTGATACTGAAATATTCCTCATGAATGAGGTGGTGGGTGATGTCCTCTTCGCGCACCGGAGCGAAAGTTCCAAAGCCGACATGCAGGGTGACCTGGCCAACGAGCGTGCCCTGTGAACGGATGCTCTCCAGCAACTGGTCGGTAAAGTGCAGCCCGGCGGTTGGGGCGGCCACCGCCCCAGGGTGGCTGGCGTAAACGGTTTGATAGCGATGGATATCGTCAGGGGTGCAGCCGTCAATTCTTGTGATGTACGGCGGCAAGGGAACCCGACCGGAGGTTGTAAGTGTTTCGGCCAAGCCGGTTGCCGGGTCATAATGGAGCTGCAAGTCGACCTTGCCACCCCCTAAATCGGCGATAACCAGGCAATGTAAGGTTGGGTTGATGATGATTTTTGTCCCGGTCTTCGGCCGTTTTGACGACTTAATCAGGGCCGTGGCCCTTGCAGTTCCTCGTGTCTCATCGCGAGTTACCGGATATTCAAGTAAAAAAACTTCGGCTTTGCCGCCTGTCTGTTTTTGTCCAAGAAGCCTTGCCGGGAACACCTTGGTATTGTTCACGACGATCATATCCTTTGCCCCGATGAAGCCGGCAAGATCATTGAATCGATGATGCGCCAGGGTGTCGTTCATTATGTTCATCACCATCAGCCGAGATTCGTCACGCTTATCCGCTGGATGTTGGGCAATGAGTTCAGTGGGAAGATGGTAATTGTAGGCGCTTAATAAATGGTCTTTGTGCATGATGGGAGAGGCAAAAATGGCATAAGGCGCAATGCCGGCGATGCAGAGAATGAATTAATGCGTTAATGTGTTTCTTCCTTAAAGGAATGTTGTAAAACGGTTCTGCCGGGGTTCGTTACCCGGAATGCCGGAGAAGAGGCAATGCGGGCTGAATAAAAGCAATGGTCTGCGAACGAACATCCAATCTTTATTGAGTCGATCTCATTACCATGATCTTGGCCCTTGCCGCAACCCAAATTGAGATGCAGCCATTTCTCCTGCAGTGGCCAGGGACGGGTCCTTCCTGCCTGACCTTGGTAACCGGGGTCGGGCCGATGGAAACGGCACTGCGTCTGACCCGGTTTCTCTCTGAGACGGGCCAGAGGATCCATACGGCAGTAAATTTCGGTATTGGCGGCGCATACCTGCAACCCGGTGGACAACTTCAGCCGGAACTGCTTGACATCTGTCTTGCCGAGCAGGAGGTTGTCGGCGATCTCGGAATTTGTCTGCAGGACGGGGTGGAATACCTCGACCGGTCACTCACCGGTGACCTTACCTTCCAGCTCGACCCCGGTCTTTTAGGTATTGGCCGAAAAATATTAGCCGAGGCTGGCGGGCCATGTTTTTGCGGAATGTTTGTTACCGTCAATGCGGTAACTGCCACCCGGGCCCGCGGTGACATGTTGCAGCATCGGTGGCAGGGTGTATGTGAAAATATGGAGGGCGCGGCGGTTGCCCGGGTTTGCCGGGAATTTGCCATCCCCTGCCTGGAACTGCGCGTGATTTCCAATTATGTCGAGGATCGCAAACCGGAAAACTGGCGGTTGCGCGAGGCCTGTTTGAAGGCGGCGCAAAGTGCTGCTCTTATCATCAAAGGGATGTCTGTATGAACACTGCGCTTTCTCTGGGGTATTCCCCTTGTCCCAACGACACTTTTATGTTTTACGCCCTGATTCACGGTAAAACAGTCACCGGCGGGTTGCATTTTTCCGAACCCCTCCTTTCGGATGTTGAACAGCTTAACCAATGGGCTTTGGCCGGGCGACTCGATGTAACCAAGATGTCCTTTCATGCCTTCGGTCATGTTCAGGACCAATACTGCGTCCTTGCCGCCGGCAGTGCCCTCGGTCGCGGCTGCGGGCCGTTGTTGATTGCCCGGTCGGAAATTGCGATCACTCGTCTCAGTAAAAAACGTATCGCTATCCCCGGCAAACTCACAACCGCGGCTCTCCTTTTGCAGTTGTTCCTACCGGAGTGCAGTGAGCTGGTGCCAATGCGTTTTGATAAGATCATCGATGCCGTTGCCGACGGCGAGGTGGATGGCGGAGTCATAATCCACGAATCGCGTTTTACCTATCAGGACAAAGGGCTTGTCTGCCTTCAGGATCTCGGGAGTTGGTGGGAAAGCAGTTTCGGCCTGCCGCTTCCTCTTGGCTGCATTGCGGCGCGCAGAAGTCTTGGCAAAGAAAAGATTATGGCGATAGACCGGGCCATTCGCGCCAGCGTCGACTATGCCTTTTTGCATCCGGAACAGTGTCTGCCGTATATTCGCAGTCATAGTCAGGAGATGGATCCGGAGGTCGTTCGCAGTCATATTGGTTTGTACGTCAATGATTTTTCAAGGGACCTCGGGAATGAGGGATTAGCCGCCATTGAGACATTCCTGGAAATGGGGCGAAAAGCCGGCGCCCTGCCTACAAACCGCCGGGATATCAGGGAAGAGCTGTTGTGAGTTATCGGAAACAAGGTCAGGATAAGGGGCAAAGCACAAGTGGCGCCGCCATGCAATGTTTTTCCCGTCTCCCGGTTTTCCTTCTTTCTGGTGGCACTGAAGATTTGCGTACCGATTTCGTTCGTCGCCTGATGGTTGAACTTACCCAAAGTTCCTTGAGTGGAGTCTTTCTCCGGCGGGGAGACGGATGCAATACCTATGCTCTGGCTTTACTGGCTCGGCGCTATGATCTAGTGATCGTTAACAATAATATTGATTCTCCGGAACACCCCATCATCCTTGCCACATTTTCTGACGGCGAGTCTGGACAATCTCCATGGTCTTTAGGCTGGGAGGAGGGTTGGCCGAGGTTTATCGCCGGGCTTTTAGAAAAACTTGGTGAGTATGGACGGCGTACCCCGGTCTGGGGCTGTATTCTTATCGGTGGCAGGAGTTCACGGATGGGGCGCCCCAAGCATCTTCTCAGAGACGGACAGGGAAAGACCTGGCTTGAGAATACCATCGCCGTTCTTCATCCCCTGCTTGATGGTATTGTCGTCTCCGGTGCTGGTGTGCTGCCCGAGGCGGTTGTCGCGACCCTTCGTTTGCCTGACATTCCCGGGGTGGCTGGGCCTTTGACGGGCATTCTGGCAGCAGGCCGGTGGCAGCCGCTGGTGTCCTGGTTGCTGGTGGCCTGCGATATGCCGCATGTCTCAGCCGAGGCGGTAAACTGGCTGCTTGCCGGCCGCCGCCCCGGTTGCTGGGGACGCGTGCCGAAGTTTGCCGGCAATGATCGACTCGAGCCGCTCTTGGCTTGGTATGATTTTCGCTCCATCCATCTCTTTGAGGAGCAACTGTATACCGGGAATATGCGCATCGGTGAGGCCGCCGGCGACATGAGGATCGACCATCCGATTATTCCTGAAGCACTCTGCTGTTCTTGGGAAAATATCAATACACCCGAGCAGTTACAGGATGTAGAGCGGTGATTTTCGAAGACGGCTACCGAAATTTACGGGTACAGGATAGGCAAACCCAGAGACATACGTAAGCCCATCCGACAGGAGAGGTGATTTCACGGAGAGTGCAGAGGAGAAAGCAGAAGATTTCTTACTCTCTGATATTTTTCATTATCTCACAGGTGTTGCAGATCTCCATCTTTTTCTCCCAGGACTTGTAGTCGGTACCTTCCCGAAGAGTACCACTGATGAACCAGCAGAATTGTCCCGCATTAAATTCCCAGACTGGGCATTTGATTTTTTTTTCTTCTGGGCAATTGCGCAGGTCCCAACAGTTGGTGTTCTCCAGCTGCAACTGGGCTTTTCTGGAAAGGAGGAAAAGCAACTGTCTTTCAACATGTGCGGGAATTGAGCGCCAGCCTTGTTCATAGCTGCAGACAGCCTTGAGGGAAATCCCTAGGAGATTGGCTATCTGTCGCTGGGTTTTGGTCAGTGTTTTCCTTAGTTCAACGAATTCCCTGCTGTCCATAGCCACTTGAGGAGTGAGGTGTTAGCCCATTTCAGCATCATTGCCAAATCTATTACCCTGCATGTCACAGAATAACACACCTTGCCAGTGTTATGCAAATGAAGAAATGGAGCTCCGCAAGGAACTGTATTTATTGATTGGGGTCGCGTCGGTGCAGATAGGTTTTGATGCAGGTGTTCCTCAAATATTCTGTGGCCGCGACTATTCACGATGGGTGGAAAAACTTCAATCCATTTTCTTTTTGTGAAAACGAATATACAATACACTATAGCCAGAAAAAAGTTCACTGCAAGATCAGCACTTCCTTTGCCAAAGGGGCAGCCATGTTGCTTGAGTCCAATGAGGCGTTAGCAGATTTTGATCCGCATTTTAAGATCTTCCACGATCTCATGCCGTTTAAGGTGCAGGAGATTCTCCTGGTGTCCAGCCTCTATGACGCCTTTATCATGGAAGAAGACGGTAGCCTCGCCACCCGACTGATCAATGAATACCATGGCTTGAACCTCAGTAAACCTCCAAAAATTACTCGGGCTTCTTCGGCCGGGGAAGCCTTGAAGCTTCTTGACCAAAAGAAATTCGATCTGGTTATCACCATGCCCTATCTGGGAGGCATGGATGCCTTTGGTCTTGGGGTGGCAATAAAAAAAAACCATCCGAATTTACCGGTAATACTCCTTGCCCACAATGTCCGCTCAACTTTTCCGGAAAAGGTTGACAGTGGCTTTATCGATAAGATCTTTCTCTGGTGTTGTGAGGCCGACCTTCTTCTGGCCATCATAAAAAATGTCGAGGATCACCGTAATGTTGATGGGGATACTCAAAAAGCCATGGTGAGGGTCATTATTTATGTTGAGGATTCGCCCCTCTACCGTTCACTTTTTCTCCCTCTGATCTATAGCGAGGTGGTGCGGCAAACCCAGTCGGTGCTGGACGAAAGCCTCAACGAGAGGCCCGGATTCTCCGTATGCGGGCACGACCAAGAATTCTAATGGCCACCAATTATGAGGAGGCCATGGCACTGTATCAGGCGTATAAACCCTATGTCTTCGGGGTAATATCCGATGCCAGGTTTCGTCGCGATGGGGTTTTGGATAATGAGGCAGAACTCAAATTTCTTCGTTTTGTACGAAGTGAAATTGTCGATTTGCCGCTTCTGATGCTGTCTACGGAAAACCGCAATCGGCAATTGGCAGAGCTGATCCCGGCGATTTTTTTCGACAAAAACTCTCCTGTAGTCAGGGATGAGGTGCACAGTTTCTTTCTAAATCACCTTGGCTTTGGCGACTTTATCTTTCGCATGCCGGATGGAATGGCCATCGGGTCTGCTGCCAACCTTCAAGAATTAGAGAAACAGCTTCGAGTTATTCCGGAGGAATCGCTCAGGTATCATACACTCAGGAACCACTTTTCCAACTGGGTCATGGCGCGAGCGGAAGTCACCTTGGCGCGTCGCTTACATAAGGATTATCTGCTGAATATGGAGAATCTTCCGAACATCCGGGAAGATCTGATCTATAAAGTGCGATCACTGCGGAAATTACGCCAACAAGGGGTGGTGGTCAAGTTTTCCGCCGGTGACTATGATATCGATGTCATGGACTTTGTGAAGATCGGCGGTGGTTCGATGGGCGGGAAAGCGCGGGGAATAGCCTTTATGTGGGCCTGTCTGCAGGGAGCTTATCGCAAAGATTCCGTTTTGGGCAGCGACACGGTTACCATCCCGAAGACCTGCGTCATTACCGCCGATGGTTTCAATGCCTTTGTCGAGGTGAATAATCTTAATTTCAATCAATCGGTGCCTGATGAGCAGGTCGCCGATATTTTTCTCGACTCAGCCCTGCCGGCCTGGCTTCGCCAGGAGCTTCAGTCGTTTCTGCAAAAATGCGACAAGCCTCTTTCCGTTCGTTCTTCATCGCTGCTTGAAGACGGTCATTTTAAGCCCTATGCCGGTCTGTATTCCACCTATTTTCTCGCCAATAATCACCCTGATTTCCACGAGCGGTTGGCGCAGCTCGAAAGTGCCATCAAGCTGGTCTATGCTTCCACCTGGTTTGAGAGTCCCATCGCCTTTACCAGGGTCACGGGACATGGCCGAGATGATTCGATGGCCGTCATCATCCAGCAGTTGGCGGGGGGTAGTTATGGCGGGTATTGGTATCCGGCAATCTCCGGAGTCGCCCAGTCACGCAATTATTATCCGGTTATGGATATGCAGGCCGACGAGGGGATTGTCCAGATTGCCCTCGGTATAGGCAAGACGGTCGTCGATGGCGAAAAATCGTTGTGGTTTTCTCCGGCCAGGGCAAACAAACTGGTGCAGTTCGCAACCGTCGAAAACATGCTGAACTCCAGTCAGCGACAGTTTTATGCACTGGATATGGAGGCCAAGGGCTGTTTTCATCGGGATATCTCGAATCTTACGTTGCGTAACATTCAGGATGCGGCAGAGGAGTTGCCGGTTACCATGCTGGCATCAACGTATCTTGCTGAGGAAGACAGGGTCAGGGATGCGAGTCTGGTAGGGCCGAAGATTATGACCTTTGCGCCGATTCTCAAGTACTCCGGCTATCCCCTTCCTGAGATTCTCAGCGAATTACTGAAGATCGGCAAGGCCGGAATGGGCGGGGATGTGGAGATTGAGTTTGCCGTTCACCTGGATCTTCAACTCGCCAAATCGGTTTTATATGTTTTACAGATACGGCCGATGGTGGCCGGCGGAGAACTGGTTGAGGTGCAGATTTCCGACCATGAGATACAACAGGCATTTTGTTTTGTCGGCAGTTCTCTCGGGCATGGTTCCTACTCCAATATTGCCGATATCATCTATGTCCGTCCGGGTACTTTCGATATCGTCAAAACCAGGGAAATGGCCGGAGAGATTGGCGAGTTGAATCGCCGACTGCGGCGGGATAAAAGATCATTTTTGCTTATAGGCCCAGGCAGGTGGGGGTCTGCCGACCCCTTTTTAGGAATACCGGTTAAATGGGCGGATATCTCTAGCGTTGCAGCCATTATTGAGGTTCGTAATGGCAAGATCAAGGCCGATCCTTCCCAGGGGACGCATTTTTTCCAAAACATCACCTCGCTAGGTATTCCCTATCTGACCTTGAATGAGGGTGGTGGGCGAGTGGGTGGCCGGAGGGCGGATTTTTTTGACTGGAATTGGCTCATCCGTCAGCCCGGCAGAGAAAAAAAATATATCTGCCATGTTCATCTGGAAAAACCATTTATCCTCAAGTGCGACGGGATACGCTCGGAGAGTGTGCTGGTATTTCCGGACAAGTAAATTTATGAGGAATGGCTTTCTTGATGAATACGCAATCAAAAAACCTGGCCGGCACGATGCCTTGTAGTTACGATGAGCAATGCAGGAGTGAATTCACCTCCCTGCATTCTCGGGTGCGACACCTTTTTATCGACATTGACATAGGGTGCCCTTACGGCTTACCCTGTGTTTCGACTTTTCATCAGGCAACATTTGCCCCACTCAGCGAACGGGCGATGGAGTTATTTCTTGCCGCCGGTTATCGGCGAAACGGCAATTGTCTTTACACTATGTCATGCCATGCTTGCACGGCGTGCATCCCCATACGTCTGCATCCCGCTGAGTTTTCCGCAAACCGCAATCAGAAACGGGCATTTACGAAAAACCGCGATGTAGAAAAAGCCCTCCTGCCTTTGCAGCCGACAAGAGAAGATTATTTGCTCTGTGAAAAGTTTCTCCAGAGCAGATATCCCAGGGAAAACAATACGGCCACCGGATATTATCGGGACTTTTTTCTCAACAGCATAGTCAACAGCGCCCAGCTGCAGTACCGAGTGGGCGATCGATTGATCGGCACCGCCATTATCGATATCGGTTACAATTGGTTGAATGCTGTCTATTTCTATTTTGACCCCGAGGAGTCTCGGCGTAGTCTTGGAACCTATAATATCCTGTGCCTCATCGATTTGTGTCGAGAATGGGAAATTGAATTTCTCTACCTTGGGTATTACATACAGTCAGTTCCGGCAATGAGCTATAAAGGCAACTTTTATCCGCACTATCTGCTGTTTGGAAATACCTGGTTGAAAAAAGGGTGATCGAGGAGCTGGAAAATATGAAGAATCGATTGTTGGGTTCAGCGGGGTGGTGGCTGGCGCAGGCCGATGGTACCTTGGAGTGTAGGCTATGTGCGCACGGCTGTCGTTTGCGGGATGGTCAACGGGGTCTATGCGGTGTGCGGCTGCGACGGAACGACAGGATAGACAGCCTGGTTTACGGCAGGATTGTCGCCGAACATGTAGATCCGATAGAAAAGAAACCTATCTTCCATGTTTTGCCGGGAAGCCTTTCTTACTCCATTGCCACCCATGGCTGCAATTTTCGCTGTCTGCATTGTCAAAATGCCGGTATATCGCAGGTGCCGAAAGATATGAAGGTTGAGATCTCGGGCGTTTACAGAAAACCTGGAGAGATAATTGAATCGGCCCTTGCCGGAGGGTGTCGGTCGATCAGCTACACCTATGTGGAGCCGACGGTTTTTTATGAATATGCCTATGACTGTTGCCTGACGGCATTTGCCAAAGGGTTGAAAAATATCTTTGTTTCCAACGGCTACATGACAAAAGAGATCATTGCCGAGTTGGCCCCGGTGTTGACTGCAATCAATATCGATCTGAAATCCTTCAGGGATGAGTTTTATAAGAAAATCTGTGGTGCAAGGGTGCAGCCTGTGCTTGATAATATCGTCCGTTGCCGGGAAGCGGGGATCTGGGTGGAGGTGACGACCCTGCTCATTCCAGGGATGAATGACGAAGACCAAGAACTCACACATATTGCCTCATTCCTGGCAAAAATAGACCGATCGATTCCCTGGCATGTGTCGGGGTATCATCCCGCTTACAAGATGACGGGGCCTCCTTCCACCCCGGAATCGACTCTCCTGCGGGCCAGACAGATAGGGCTCGATGAGGGTTTACATCACGTCTATAGCGGTAACCGATGCGGTTCAGGCGGTGAAGACACTTCTTGTCCGAACTGTGGTTTTCTCCTTATTGCCCGTCAAGGATTCCGGGTAACAGCCAATCGATTAAAGGTCGGCTGCTGTCCGGCTTGCAACCAACCACTTGCCGGTATCTGGTGATGCTGTATGTCACTTCGTCCCGACCTTTTTTACAAACAGAGTTCGGCTTACCAGCGTGAGCATGATGGCAAAGACGGCCGCAGCAAGACCAAGCAGGACGTTAAAAAATGGTGGTGCGGCCAGGGCTATACGGATCATCAAGGTCGATAAGGCGAAACCCGAGTTGCGGAAAATGGCATAAAAGGATGGTTGAAAACATTGGGAGATGAGCACGACGAGGATATCCGTTAAAATCAGGAGGGTATAAAATTCGTGGAAAAATTCGCTGGTTGAAGCGCCGGACACAGTTTCTATGGCGCTACGAATTCCCATAACTGTAAAGATACAAAGGAGAATGAGGGCGATACCTTTTTTGGCGGCAACAAAGCCATAAAGATCACCCGGGCGCATTTTCTCGTCTGAAGTCCGAGTCTGAACCATATAATAATAGCCCAGGAGAGCAAAAATCAGCAATGCGCCAAAACCGTCGGAGAGGATGTGCAGAATCGCCTGCTGATTACCGGCAAAGGTGATCGGTTCAGGGAAATATGACAGTTCTTTAAAGGCATTGCGCAGAAGTATGAGCGAGAGGATCTCGAATTGTTTGCCGACAGATCTGCTGAAAGAACAAGGGATTGTAAAGATCAGGCTGATAACTTCGAGGATAAGAACGACGGTAAACGCGCCCTGAACGGCAAAGAAATGATTTCTCGGCACAGTCGACGCAAGCGATGCGGGAAGCAAATTGCGACGATTCAGTTCAATGCAGATCAGACTCAAGAGAAAAAAGATCACAAGGGTTATGGAGATTTTCTTGTGCATCTTCTCATGTTCCCAGAGGTGGTGCAAGGGATCGAAAATATATGTTATTTTTTCGTAAAAAGAAGTCATTTGCTGGTGGATTAAGGTGTGAAGTCGGATGGCAAAAAGGTGGTCACGGCACAAACGGGCAAACATAATCGGTTTGTGTACCACACTTCGCTGACGATGGCAATTTTCTTGAGAAATTACCTTGGTGACAGAAAGAAAATACCGCAGCAGAACTTAGATCACGTCGGCTGTATTTTCAGCAGGTATCATCAGAGTCGAATTTCTCCCCAAACATCAACCTTGGCCGGCTCAAAGTTCATGACAAACTCGGTCCATTCAAAAGGGGCGTGGATAATCTCGATGCCGACACTTTTACAGGCCGGTTGATGAACGGTCCACCTTGGTTTAGCCTTAACTTTGAAGTTTTTGCCCATACCGGAAATAACGATTGAAAGTTGTTTGGCATTGTCGTCAAGTCGCTTGGTCACGTCGTCAACTTTCATTCCAAAACGGGATATGTCACTCATTGTTCCGCCGAAAAAGCCCAATCCATCCGAAATATCCACATTGAAATTATCCACTTCTATTCGTTGGTGCCGGCGTTTTTCCATTGTTTTCCGTTTCCTTGTGGTTGAACTGAAGGTTTAATCACGCTAAACGAATACAGGAGCTATCGACAATTAATCTGACGATCTAAAAATAATTGTAACTTTTTCTCAGGAAAAGACAAGAGCCGCTATGCGATTGTTTGTGGTCAGGCATAAGACCTCTGTTAAATGTTTGGAAATCACTAGGATTTATTTTTTCCCCCTTCGACTTCATCACCCGATTGGCGATCTCTCAGATGCTTCCACCAATCAAGCCTCTTTTTCACTTCCTTTTCGAAGCCGAATGGTGAGGGGATGTAGTAGGATTTTTCCGGGAGAGAGTCGGGGAAATACTTCTGATAGCTGTAATGATTGTCAAAATCATGGGAATAGCGGTAGCCTTTTTGGTAACCCAGCTCTTTCATGAGTTTTGTCGGGGCATTGCGAATAACCAGGGGAGTCTTGAGGTGGCTCGTTTTCGCGGCGTCTTCTCTGGCGGCAATATAGGCGGTTTCCAGGGAGTTACTTTTTGGTGCAGTGGCAAGATATACCGCAGCTTGGCAGAGGGCAACAGAGGCCTCGGGCATACCGAGAAAATGGACTGCTTCTTTTACCGCCACAGCCTGAACAAGTGCTTGGGGATCGGCGAGACCAATATCCTCTGAGGCTATTCGCATGAGCCTTCGGGCCAGATACAGAGGATCTTCCCCCCCCTCCAGCATTCTCGCGAGCCAATACAGGGCTGCCTGTGGATCGCTGCCACGAATCGACTTTTGCAGGGCTGAGATAAGATTATAGTGTTCTTCTCCCCCCTTGTCATAGAAAATGGAACGAGTGGCTGTTGCTTTCTTTAGGGTTTGAATGGATATAGTGTCTCCTGCTTCGGAATTTCGGCACACCATCTCTAAATCGTTCAGCGCTTTTCTGGCATCTCCCCCGGCGTTTTCCGCCAGATTTTGCAGGACATGATTTTCAAAGGTCAGGTGTTTAGGGACCATTGCCACAGCTCGTGCGAGGACTTCATGGAGATGCTGTGTGGACAACGGTTCAAGGACAAAAACATGGCATCGTGAAAGCAGGGCCGGAATAACCTCAAATGAAGGGTTTTCCGTGGTTGCACCGATCAATATCACCGCTCCCGATTCGACGTATGGCAGAAAGGCATCCTGTTGCGACTTGTTAAAACGATGGATTTCATCGATGAATACTATTGTTCGTCGATTTTCGTGGGAATAGGCGTGCACCGCTCCTTCCATGAGGGTTTTTACTTCACTGATTTTACTGTGCACGGCACTGAAGGAACAACAGGTGTGCCTGGTTTGGTTGGCGATTATTCTGGCAATGGTTGTTTTGCCGGTGCCTGGCGGCCCCCAGAGGATAAATGAGCCATATTCGTCTTTTTCCAGCATCCGGCGAAGCCAAGAGCCGGGAGCAAGGAGCTGTTCCTGACCTATGAACTCTTGAATCTTTGTCGGCCGGGCTTTTTCTGCCAGAGGAACTTCTGGAGGATGACCGGTTTCCTCAAATATCGATGTTTGTTTCATGAAGGTTAAAAGGACCTCGTTGTTCTAGGAACTCAATAAAAGCGGTTGTGTCGTATATGGCAACCGGAGCGAAAAGATGATACATGGGTTTAAGGGTATCATATGTCAGCTACACATTGTGAAAGAACATCTCCCGTCGAAACAATACTACAAAGCATTGGAGTCGACCATTGTTTTCCAAAAGGAGTGCGAAGAAGGATTCCGGGCGATGGCTGGAGATAGAAAAATTTCAAGGGGACATTGATAATCAGTGCCTAGAATTGTTCTTGTAGGGATATTTTTAACTACTTGAAATACTGTAATAAAATAAAATCAATTGGCAATATGTTTTTTTTCTGATTGCCTTGCTGTGGAATTGGTTTTGGTTTATAATCGTATTATCATTTTAAGAAAAGGTACTGAAGGTGACCTTCATTTCTTCCAAAAAATATTTAATCAAGGTGATGGTTTGCTGATGAGTTCTTGTCAAAAAGGGCAGCATTAACACGGTTGTTGGCAACAAGGATCAGGAAAATTTAAATATATTTGTCGCAGGTGATAGTTAGGTTGTGTTGGTGCTGGAGCGGTGGTTTAAATTTTGGCAGTCATTCAGGAGCAAATTCCCGGGCTGTCAATATCAGCAACGTCAGTATTGGCGATGCTTGGGTATATTCAGGAGCAAGTCACTATTAATGATGTAGCAATGCCGGTAAGTTTTGGCCGAAATCTCAACATTGCAACAGGAGGGAATGTTTCAAAACAAAGACTCTGTTATAATGAAGGAATGATTTTTTGTACAACACACCAAAAAAATTTAAAATGAGGGCAAAATTATGAAAAAGACACTGTTAGTAAGCGCATTGGGATTGGTTATGGCCATGAGTATTTCCAACGGTTGGGCGGCTTCGACCATCGACGGCAAAGTAACCAATGACAGTAAAGTTGAGCAGGCCGCA
>JBBQVT010000023.1:0-39222 GCA_038211245.1 Desulfobulbales bacterium
ACCTGTTCGCTTATAACACATTCCTGCACACCGTTTTTCGATGGCAAATCATACATCACATCAAGCATTGCCTCTTCCATAACCGACCTGAGACCTCGTGCCCCGGACTTTCTTTTCAGCGCTTTGCGAGCAATGGCCACAAGGGCGCCTTCGGTAAATCTGAGAGTGATGCCGTCAAACTCAAAGAGCTTTTGATACTGTTTGGTAAGGGCATTCTTCGGCTCCTTCAAGATACGGATAAGATCATCCTCCACCAATTCCTCCATGGTGGCGATCACCGGCAATCTACCGACCAGTTCAGGAATGAGTCCGAATTTCAAGAGATCTTCAGGTTGCACCGCTTTCAAGAGTTCGCCGATTTTCTTTTTCTCATCACCGGTGACCTTGGCGCCAAAACCGATGGATTTGGAACTCTGCCGACGACTCACCACACTGTCCAACCCGACAAAGGCGCCGCCGCAGATAAAAAGAATATTCGTGGTGTCGATTTGAATCATCTCTTGCTGCGGATGTTTTCTTCCCCCTTTGGGCGGAACCGAAGCCTTAGTACCCTCGATTATTTTCAGCAGAGCCTGCTGCACTCCTTCTCCGGACACGTCTCGCGTCAAGGAAGGGCTGTCGGATTTACGGGCAATTTTATCAATTTCATCGATATAAATAATGCCCCGTTCGGCCTTATCAAGTTCGTGATTTGCGGCTTGTAGAAGATTGACCAGGATATTTTCGACATCCTCACCGACGTACCCTGCTTCCGTAAGCGTCGTGGCGTCGGCCATACAAAACGGCACGTTGAGGATTCTCGCAAGGGTCTGGGCAATAAGGGTTTTTCCTGAGCCGGTCGGACCGATCAAGATAATATTCGACTTTTGCAATTCCACCGAGTCGGCATCTACAGGCGCATCAATGCGCTTGTAGTGGTTATGCACCGCGACCGAAAGAACCTTCTTTGCAAATTCCTGTCCGATCACATAATCGTCGAGATACTGCTTGATTTCCATCGGTTTAAGCGACACCGGTTTGACGGCTTCCGCCTCGAGTAGAGGGAGAATGACTTCCTTTTTTTCCTGCACTATCTCATTACACAGTTCAATACATTCGTCGCAGATAAAAACATCCGGTCCGGCAATAAGCTTATCAACGTCATCCTGTTTTTTACCGCAAAAAGAACACCGGCTATCAGGTCCGTTACTCACGACATCGTCCATTCTATTTTCCCTCAGCTAGCTCTTTCCTATTAGTAAGAACCTTATCTATAATACCGTATTTCTGTGCTTCTTCGGCGCTTAAAAAATAGTCGCGCTCAGTATCGGTGCGAACCTTTTCAAGACTCGTCTTGCAGTGCTGGGCAAGAAGACGGTTCAAATCCTTTTTCATCCGCAAAATCTCTTTTGCCTGGATATCAATATCTGTGGCCTGTCCCTGAAAACCACCCATTGGCTGATGAATCAAGATCCTGGCGTTCGGCAGCGAGTACCGTTTGCCATCGGCACCGGCCGCCAGCAAAAAAGCCCCCATCGAAGCGGCCTGGCCCATGCAGAGCGTAGCGATATCGCACTTCACATACTGCATGGTGTCGTATATGGCCATTCCGGCAGTTACCGAACCTCCAGGGGAATTGATATAAAAGGTGATATCCTTCTCGGGATCCTCTGCTTCAAGAAATAACAGCTGGGCGACGATGACATTGGCCACATCATCATTTACCCCCGAACCAAGAAATATAATGCGTTCTTTGAGCAGTCGCGAATAGATATCATAGGCACGCTCACCACGAGGACTTTGCTCGATTACCATCGGCACAAGATTCATTTAATCACACTCCTTAACCCCGGTAACCGGGATACGTCTCTTAACGAAAAATTTTCGCAAAAGACCTTTAAATAATTTTTTTTAAGAGACTAAAAAGCTACGACTGCAAAGGGCCTGGAGCCTTTTGCAGTCGCCAATTTTTCAAAATCCGTCAAAGCACCAACAATGAGGCTCCCCACTGCCTTAGCTGATTATAAGATCTTTCCCGTCGGATGCAAGCGCCTCTATCAGCTTTTTGCAGCAGAATCTGCAACCGCTACCTCGGGTTGTGCGCTCTCGACGAAAACCGCCTGCTCTCTTAAGAAAGCGAGGATTTTTTCATTAAGCAGTTCGTTGATAAAGGGCAGAAGATCATCGCGATTCCGGAAGTATTCCTTCACCTTGGCGACCGGCATGTTATAAATATCACCGATCCGCTTGAAACCTCGCTCCATGTCTTCGTCAACCAACTTGATCTCTTCAACCTCAGCAATTTTCTTCAGAATAAAATCGCCTCGCACCCTTTTTTTGGCCATTTCATCATTTTGTTCAACCAATTTTTCCCGGCTCAGGCCTGCTGCCTCAAGGCTCATACCGTTTTTTTCTAATTGTTCTTGCGTCTGTTTGATCATCTGCTCAACTTCAAAGGCGACAAGACGAACCGGCACCTCAAAGTTATGGTTCTCCAACAGCTTCTGCATAATTCTATCGGTTGTAGTACCTTCGGCTCGATCCCGGCGCAGCTGAGTAAGGCGCTCTCGAATCGATGCTTTCAAGTCATCAAGACTATTAAATTCTGCACCGGCATCCTTAGCAAATTCGTCATCAATGGCGGGCAACAAACGTTCCTTGATATCTTTAACTTTGATACGAAATTCGACCTTTTTGCCTTTTAATATCGGATTTGGGTGGGCTGCCGGAAAATCTATTTCGTGCGCACCTTCATCGCCGCTGTTTTTGCCGACGAGCATTGCTTCAAATTCAACATCCATTTCCCCCGAACCGATATCGATGGTCAAATTATCGTTTTTAACCTGGGGCATCTCTTGACCATCATGGTATCCCTGGAACTCAACGACTATCAGGTCACCACTCTGCGCCGGTCTATCGACAACCGATTGCAGGGCAGCCATGTTTTTCTGCTTTTCGAGAAGTTCGAGTTGCACTTCCTCGTCGGTTACCTCGACACTGACTTTCTCGACTTCAAGGCCCTTGTACTGTGCAAGGGTGAATTGCGGGCGAATATCCACTTCAACAACAAAGGTAAAGGTTCCATCGTCATGGTATAGAACGCTTTTAACATCGGGATGCACAATGGGATCGACACCTTCTTTTGCAATGGCAGCGAAATAATTATCCTGCACCAGTTTCTCACTGGTTTCGCCCTCGACTTGGCCTTTGAATTGCTTGAGAATGATCGTCCGAGGCACCTTGCCGCGGCGAAACCCTTTCAGCTTCACTTCTTTTTTCAGTTTATCATAGGCCTCATTCAGTTTTATTTGAACACTGTCCGCAGGCAATGTAACCGTGATTTTTCTGGTCAAACTACCGATCTCTTCAATATTTACATTCATTGAGTTCCGTCCTTTCAATTAAATTATGCTCAACAACCAACCCTCTGTTCTGTGTATCTGATGTCTTCAAAACAGGAAGCAGCGGATTGTTTTATTGCAGTTGAGGCTTACAGCATATCCAGAGTGTGGTGTTTTGAGTTGCGAAAAAGGCAAAAGCACCCGCACAAACCAAAATACAGCGATTTTCTTTGCCGCTGGATTTCTTCTGTTATTGACCTGATACTCCTTGAGTATTTACGCACCCATTGATTTTTTTCGGAGAAAATATCCGAAAAATGAAAAATTGTTGCAGAGATATAGACAGATTTTCCGTGGTTGTCAACAGGAATGGGGGGCTATTATTGCACATGGCCCCGTCATTTTTCTGAAATGCACGGCAAAAACAGAGCGGATAACCCGAGAAAGCTCTCAAGCAAGGCAAGAAACCCCGAGAAGGTTTATATTTCACCTTTCTCTTGGCCTATTATCTTACTTGATGAGCTGCACATTTTACACCCCTGCCATCGCCTCACACTTTGCCGAATCGGGATTTCACAGCTTCACGATCCAACGAACCATCGGCTTTTTGCGGCAGGGTGGCGACGAATTCGACATATTGGGGTTTTTTAAAACTAGCGATACGCTCACCGACAAAGCGGATCAATTCCAGCGCCGTCAGATCCTTCCCTTCATGCAGTTGACAAACCGCCTTGATACCCTCCTTCCACTTCGGATCCGGCACACCAATGACAACCGTTTTCGCCACTGCCGGATGCTGGAGGATGACTTTTTCGACCTCTGCGGGATACACGTTCTCACCACCCGGTTTAATAAGTTCTTTTTCAGCCTTTCGACCTGCGTAAAACAGAAATCCCTGACCATCGAAAAGCCCCAAATCACCGGTATGATGCCACCCATGGCGAAAGGTATGGCCATTGTCTTCCGGCAAGCCCCAATATCCCATAAATACCATGGGTCCTTTTACCGTAATTTCGCCGACCTGTCCGGGCGCTACCGGACAATCAAGTTCATCAACAAGTCGAACATCGGAGAGCATCACGACCCTTCCCGCCGACCCCGGTCGATCGCTGTATTTCCCCATACTGGTAAGGCAGGAGGTCTCCGTCTGGCCATACATGGCATGATAGGAGCCTCCTGTTGTTTCCTGATACTGTTCGATCGTCGCCTGCGTGCCAAGTCCCACCACAGCTCTCAGCGAGCGAAGTACTAAATGTTCCTCGGTGGCGGCTTTCAGCAAGGAATCGAGAATGGGCGGAAAGTCAAAAAGAAGGCTCACCCCGCTTTCTACAATCAACTTCGCGGCACTCTTCGCTTCAAATTTACTGATGTTCAAATTCACCGCCCCGGCATGGAAACAACTGGTCGCCATAAAGAGTCCTGCCACATGGAAAAGGGGTAACAGATTCAGATGCACATCACTTGTGCTTAACCCTAAGTAATAATTAAAATGTATACCAGCCAGCAGGATATTACCATGGCTGAGCAATGCCCCACGCGGACGACCAGCCACCGCAGCGGTATGAATGATAACAAAGCCGTCGCTGCTCGTCACATCGGCTCGGGCCTGCTGAACTGCGCCATTGAGGAGAGAGGCAAAGGTCTCCGCTTCTCCGAGATCAGCTTTTAAATTATAGAAAGTTGTCACTGTCGGCAAGCCACTGCGCCGTGTCGCCAATTGCAGCTGAAATTCAGCATCGACAAAAACGATTTTCGCCTGGCAATCGTTCAGATTAAAAATCATTTCGTCGGCCGAAAGACGCCAATTAACCGGCAAAACTATAGCCCCCAGAGCCGCAGCCGCCCCGTACACCAGAAAAAATTCAAGACTGTTTTTGCCCACGACCCCAAGGCGATCACCTTTTTTTATGCCGATGCCGGTCAGTCCGTCAGCGAACAGATCCACCTGTTTTTTATAGTCTGCAAAAGTCACTTGCCGGCCGTCATCAATTTCCCGCCAACAGGGGTAATCGGCATACGCTACAGCATTGCGAGTAATCAGATCATAAAAGGTAAAGTCATAGAGTCCCATGCGAAAATTCTCCCGAATCGTGCGAGGTAAGTATTCAGTTTAATTTAAATGAGCGATTGACACTCAGAACCGGACATGGCGCCTTGAGAATGATGTACTGGGCTGTTGAACCGAGAAGGATTTTCTGGGTGCGCGATTTTTTTTCCACTCCGATAAAAATCTGGTCTATTTCATGTTCCTCGGCAAAGCTTACTACATCTTCAGCGGGTGACATCCCTCGCGCCAGCTGAAATGTCTCACAGGCTATCCCCTTCTCTTTCAGAAACAGCTCGGCAAACGCAAGATCTCTTGCAGCCTTACCGATTTCTTCAGGCTTTTCACTCCTCCCTCCGCCCATTGAGGTAACTATATACACCTTAGCCTGAAATATTTCAGCCTGGGTTCTGGCCAAGGCGAGGGCTGCCTTGGCCTCTTCAGAACCGTTAAAGCCCAATAAAAATTTCATTATCGACTCCATCTTCAAAAAAATACTTTCAGCCCTTACATCCAGCGCTTGCGCCTCTTATAGGATTTCACTTCCTTGAATGATTTTCTTCCACCACCCTGAGTGAGCCCCATGTAGAACTCCTTGACATCAGGATTTTCCTGCAATTCCTTAGACGGTCCCTCCAGGACAATCTTGCCGGATTCCATGATATAGGCGTAATCCGATATCCCCAAAGCGATCTTGGCATTCTGTTCGACAACCAGGATGGTGGTCTTCATCTCTCGATTGATCAACTGGATGTTGGCAAAGATCTCCTTTACCAGTAAGGGCGCAAGGCCAAGAGACGGTTCATCGAGCATAAGCATGCGCGGCGAAGCCATCAAGGCTCTGGCAATGGCGATCATCTGCTGTTCGCCGCCGGAACAATACCCTGCCATCCTATGGGTGATGTTCGCAAGCCTCGGGAAATGGGTGTACATGAGGGCATGATCGTCACGGATCTTCTGCGCACCATCCTTTCTGGTAATGGACCCGACACGGATATTTTCATCTACCGTCAGATGTTTAAAAACCCGCCGCCCCTCTGGAACCATGACTGCCCCGAGTTTAACCACCTCGGTTCCAGTCATGTTGGTTATATCGGTATACTTGAACTTAATATACCCTTCCCTGATATAACCGTTTTCCGGCTTCAATAATCCGCTGATAGCCCGCAAGGTCGTAGTCTTGCCTGCCCCGTTGGTGCCGAGGAGAGCGACGATGCTCCCCTCGGGGACCTTGAGGCTTACACCGCGCAAAACCTGGACAATATCATTATATACCACTTCGATATTATTGACTTCCAGTTGACTCTCGTTTTTTTTCATTTCCATGTACTTAAATTTTGCCCGTATAGACCGGCGTAAAGGGAGTGCCGGTAGACTTAAAGAAACCGTCTTTGACCATATACAGCTGCAAGGAATCAACGCCGGCATGATCGGTTTTTGAATAGGTGACGGGGCCAACGGTTGTCCCGGGAGAAAAGGCCTTGTCGCCGTTCATTGCCTGAAGTTCTTCATACAAATTTGCTTTGTTGATTTCCTTGCCATTGGCTTTCGTCCGCTTGATCACCTCGGTGGCAACCTGCGCCACCATCATGCCATTGGCATAGTTGTGGGAGTTTGCGGCTTTTTCGTCACGATTGTATTTTTTTGCCAGGTCAAGCTGTGCGGTTGCACCGGCGCTCGGTTCATTGGTGACTATGTAGGAGGTGGTCCAATAGAAGTTTTCAGCTGCCGGCCCGGCCAGTGCCACAAGGTCATTGCCGCCAGTATAATGACAACCCAAGAAGGTCAGCTTCCCGGCTTCGCCGAAGGATTTTGCAACGAGGCCAAGACTTGCTGCATCCTTTAACATGGTGGCAACCGGCGACTGCACCGTCTGACTGATCACATACTGCACCCCTTTACTGAGAAGGCGCTGCAGCATCGCAGTATTATCAAGATCTTTGCCATGCTCAACCACCTCAACGATTTCCATCTTCAGACCGGCAGCCACCGCCTTCTGCAGATCCTCAACAGGTCCTCGGCCAAAGGCGGAAGGATGAATGAAAAGGGCAACTTTCGGCGTTCCACCCTGATGGGTTTTGACAATATATTCGGCAAGACCGATGGCCTGCGCCGAATAGGAGGCGATCGGCAGGAAGATGTAATGAGAATCAATCAGATTGCCGGCATGAAAGGAAGCGGGCATAACCGCAATCTTCTCTTCGTCAAAATCTTTTTTCAAAGCCATGGTACTGCCTGTGGAATAATTCAGATAAAAGACTATCCCCCGGGAGATAAAGTCTTCAAAATTGCGTTTGGTGATATCGTTATTGTATTGATCATCACGAATCGTGCATTCGATCTTGTCATCTCCCAGCATCTTCGTATCATTGACAAAGTTAAAGTAATCTTCAACCCCCTTAGAATATGGGTTACCGGCATCCGAGGTAGGACCGGTGATGGCCAGAGACAATCCAAGTTTATACACCTTACCGGCGGCAAGCGCGTTGACGGGAAGGGTTACCGTGAAAACAGCTACCAACAGAAACATCCACTTGATCACGTTGTTCATTTTCATTTCTCCTCCTTGGGATTAGGTTGATTTTCTTCGTGGGGTTGAACGGTTAATCCCGCTGAGCGGGATAAGGACCTTCACAACATTATTATCTGCAAAAAGCATCCGGATAATAATGTTTAAGGTCCTAATATCTGAACGGCCAAAGCTTCACATACGACCGGGCAATTCGCCACCAATTAGCTATTCCTCGTGGTTCAAACATCAAAAACAGTACGATAACCAGGCCAAAACTCAACGGCTTTAAGGCAGTTGCCAGATTTGTGGCAATGGTGAGGTGGTTTCCCACCCATTCGGAAAGCCTCTCTACCTGAAGATCGAGCAGCTTAATCGCCAACGGCCCCAAGAAGGAGCCATGCAGGGTTCCCAATCCGCCGACAATCGCCATCGCCAGAAAACTGATGGAATGTTGCAGGGTAAAGGATTCAACACCGACCCCCCGGTATAAATAGGCATGTAAGGCTCCGGCAACGCCTGCCAGAAAACCGGCCAGGGCGAAGGCATAGACTTTGGTGAATCCGGGATGCATGCCCATGGCATCGGCGGCCCGGTCATTGTCACGCACGGCAACAAGACAACGACCATAGCGGCTGCGCAGCAGGTTGCGGACCGCAAAACCAAGGAGGACAATGACTGCCATTATCGCATAGTACCAAAAAGTGTAGTGCTGACTGCGCGATACCTGCCCGGTCACCCAACTCACCCTGCCAACCGAGATTGTCTGTCCCTGATTAAAAAAATTCATGAAATTGATGGTCCACTGAAAAATCATCTGGAACGACAGGGTGGCAATTGCCAGATACAGGTGTTTCAATCGGAGGGCAGGCAGACCGACAATTGCGCCAAAAATCGCACCCATGCATCCGGCGACAATGATCATAAGCGGCCAGGCATGGGTCAGCAGAATATGGTTTTCACCTAATGTTCTGGCAAAAGAGGCGATGGTATAAGCGCCGATACCGACAAATGCCGCATGGCCGATGGAGATGAGGCCGGCAAAACCGGTAACCAGGTTCAACCCCATGACGGCAACCACCGCCACCAGGATATTGTCGATCACCAGCATGTACTTGTTATCGAGTTGGATGAACAGCGGCCAGAGGAAGAGCCCCAGGAGAAGCAGGCACATAGCGGTCCTGTCGAGGCTAGTGAAGAAAATCCGCTGTTCCTCTTTATAGGATGTGAAATAATTGCCTGTGGCAAGCCAACGATTTGCTGACATGATTACACCCGTTCTATTTCATGTATGCCGAACAAGCCATGGGGTTTAAAAAGGAGAATCACCAAAAGTATGATATATGGCATGACTTCCCCGGTACCGTTGAGTCCCCAATTGCCATCCAGATAACCACTGGCAAACTGCTGGATCAGTCCCATGATGATTCCCGCAACAACTGCACCAAGAATCGAATCAAGCCCACCGAGGATAACGACAGGAAAGACGATAATGCCGAAGGCGTGCAGGGTATCAAAATTGATTCCGGTGATATTACCGATGATCCCACCGGCCGCGGCAGCGCTGAGTCCGGCCATGGCCCAGGCCAGACCAAAAACCTTGGGCACGGAAATACCGATGGACATGGAGGCCAGCTGATCATCGGAAACCGCCCGCATGGAGATACCCAGTGTCGATTTCTTAAAAAACCAGGAAAACCCACCGATCATGGTGAAGGTAACAATGACGCCGACCAGCTGGGTCCAGGAGATGGAGACGCCGAGCAAAGAAATCGGTGTTGTCGGTAAAAAGGCCGGGAAGGAAAAATTTTCGGTACCAAAGGGTGTGAGATAGATCAACCCATCAAGAATAGACATAAGCCCGATGGTCACCATGATAACCGAGATAATCGGTTCGCCGATCAAGCGGCGCAGAAAGATCCTTTCCACGCTCATGGCAAGGAAAAAGGTAATGACCATGCTCATGAGAAAAGCCAGGGCAATAGGAATATCCACCCAGACCGTCAAGGCATAGGTGATAAAAGCGCCGGCGGCGATAATCTGCCCGTGCGCGATATTCAGCACCCTGCTCGATTTATAAATGAGAACAAAACCGAGTGCCGAGAGGGCGTAGATCGATCCGACAACAATGCCACTGACCACCAGTTGGAAAAAATAGCTCATCGTTTCTCTTCCATTGTGTAAAAGCAGATGGTTGTTTCAACCGTCGTTGTTTGGCCGTCTTGGTACTGAAAATGGGCTTCGACCCTTTTCTCCATCACCTTCTCGTCATACAAGGCTTCATACAAATCCTGGTATTTTTCCCGGACAAATTGACGGCGGATCTTGCCGGTTTTGGTCAATTCACCATCATCCATATCAAGGAGTTTATAGAGAATGGCAAAGCGGCGAATCTTAAAATGGTCTTTTTCAGCATTTTCATTGATTTTTACAACCGCCCCCCTAATCAACTCGGCAACCTCCGGCTGAGCTGACAGGTCCATATAGGTGCTGAAAGAAATCCCTTTATCCTCGGCCCATTTGCCGACGACGATGGGATCAACATTGATAAGCGCCGCAACATATTTCTGCTGGTTACCAAAGATCACCGCCTCCTTGATGTAAGGACTGAATTTCAAACGATTTTCCAGGAACATCGGGCTGAACATAAGGCCATTGTTATTGTGCATTACGTCGGAAATCCGGTCGATTACCACGAGATGGCCGTTTTGGTCAATATACCCGGCATCGCCGGAGTGGAGCCAGCCGCCCGCCAGCAACTCGGCCGTTTTCTCGGGGAGCTTATAATACCCGGGAGTAACCGAGGCGGAGCGGGAAAGGATCTCCCCCGATTCGGATATCCGGCACTCGGTTCCCGGCAGGGGCTTGCCAACGGTATCCGACCTGACATCGCCATCCCGGTGCATATACGCAATACCGACAATCTCAGTCTGGCCGTAGATCTGCTTGAGATTAACGCCAATGGCCTGATAAAAGGTGAAGAGTTCCGGCCCTAGAGCCGCACCTCCGGTATATGCCCGACGCAGCCTGAGCAGTCCGATCTGGTTGACCAACGGCCGAAAAATAATTTGTTTGCCGAGCCAGGCGAGAAAGCGGAGCAACATCGGCATAGTCTGCCCCGACATGCGATAGCCGGCGGCTTCCTCGCCTATTTTCATAAAATAGGTGTAGAGCGTGCGGTTCAACCAGTAGGCTTCGTCCATTTTCAGCCAGATCTGCGAACGGATGGTTTCATAAATTCGCGGCGCGCCGAACATGAAGTGCGGGCCGATCTCTTTCAGATCCTCCATGCTGGTTTCAACGGATTCGGGAAAATTAACGGCAATCCCTGTCGCCATTGCCACCCCGAAGGAATTCATCTGTTCGCCTATCCAGGCAAACGGCAGAAAAGAAACATACTCGTCGGTTTCCTCCAGAGGATCAACTTTGGTGAGTTGCAAGCCCATGTTGATATAATTTCGATGGGTCAACATCGCCCCTTTGGGCAGCCCGGTGGTACCTGAGGTGAGACAGAGATGGCATACGTCATCGGGCTTTCCGTCATCAACGAGGGCATTGAAAAGGTTTGGATCCTCCTGGTGCAGTTCTTCGCCCAGTTTATAAAGATCATCAATATGCAGGAACCACTGGTCATCCTGGTAGCCACGCATACCTCGCGGGTCTTCATAGATGACTCTTTTGACTTGAGGGATGGTTGCCCGTACCTCGACAACCTTATCGACCTGTTCCTGATCATTGCAGAAAACGACCGTAACCCCGAGATAGTTAAGAATGCCGCCGATCTCACCCGGCAGGCTGGTTTGATAAATAGCCGAAGAAACCCCGCCCACCGCCTGGGCGCCAATGGCCATATAGAGCGTTTCCGGAATATTATCGCTGATAATGGCGATTTTATCCTCTTTTTGAAAACCGATCTTTCGTAAGCCCAGACCAGCCTTGCGCACTCGATCATAGTACTGATTCCAGGTATAGCAGTTCCAGCAGCCGAAATCTTTTTCCCGTAGAGCAACTTTTTCTCCGGTTGTTTCGACCCGCCACCGCAAAAGTTGCGGGATGCTGAATTGCACGAGATGGTCTTTGTTTTCCATGGGAAATTTACTCCTCTCCTATATAGGCATCAATCACCTTAGGATTGGCTGCAACTTCGTGCGGTTTTCCCGAACCGATGACTACCCCAAAGTCGAGCACGTAAATTTGGTCGGAAATATCCATCACCACCCCCAGATCGTGTTCAACCAATACTATTGTAATGCCCCACTCTTTTTTGAGGTCGAGGATAAAACGAACGATATCTTCCTTTTCCTCAATGTTCATCCCAGCCATGGGTTCATCGAGAAGCAGGAGTCTTGGCGCAAGAGTCAGAGCCCTGGCCACCTCGACGCGCTTTTGCACGCCATAGCTCAGGTTCCCGACCATTTTCTTGCGATAGGGTTCGAGCTCCATGAAATCGATAACCTTCTCAACATATACGCGATTTTCCGCTTCCATTCGTGACGCCTTGCCGAGATAGATAATGGCGTTAAATATCGAATATTTGAGATTCTTATGCCGCGCCAAAAGGAGGTTGTCGAGAACCGAGAGACCACGAAAAAGTTCGAGGTTTTGAAAGGCACGGGCAATGCCCATGGTGGAAATTTGGTGCGGCGAGGCATGTGTCAGGTTGCGCTGGCCATAACGAATTTCGCCAGTAGTTGGATGGTAAAAACCTGAAACACAATTAAGCAGACTGGTTTTGCCGGCGCCGTTGGGGCCGATAATCGAGGTGATGAGCCCGGGTTCAATGGAAATATTGACTCCTGTCAAGGCGTTCAGACCGCCGAAGGTAAGAGTCACCTCAGAAGCTATGAGATGGGTCATAGAGTTCTCAGCAGCACGGGTTATAATGAATTTTAATTATACTTATAACATACTCAAATGAACGATTAATTCAAGTTTATTAAATAGCGGTATAATAGTAGGATACAACCACTATTATTCCATTGCCAGAAGATGTGATCGCAGATTAATTTTCTGGTTTTTCAGGCCCAATTTATCTCTGATATTATACCGATGAAAGAGTATGGTGTTTTTTGATACCAGCAGCACCTCGGCAATCTCCTTATTGGTCTTCCCTTCCTTGATAAGACTCGCCACCCTGATTTCGACCGGCGTTAAATGGGTCAGTCCGGAAGCCATTTTATTTACAAAGGGTGAAATGATATTATTGAGATTGGTCTCGAGAATCCGCGCCAGGGTTCTTTGCTGGGTATCTAACCGGCCATTCATTACTCTTTGCAGATAGGGACTGACCAGTTCCTGAACATTGCGCATGACAACTTCCCCCAACTCTTTCTTGTCAACCTCCCGTTGTTGCAGGAGAACCCTGAGGGCGGTATTCACTTCCTCCAGGTGGTGGGACTGTGCTTCCAACTCCTTTTCACGCTTTATCAGGGCTTTTTCCGCCCGCTTCCGCTCTTCGATCTCCTGCTCCAGTTTAAGATTGGCTTGCGCCAGCTCAGCAGTTCGTTCGGTCACCAGCTCCTCAAGGAGACCACGATATCTATCCAGCTCCTCTTCGGCCTTTTTCCGAGCGCTGATATCGCGCAAGGTCACGATATTCCCCAGCGGCTGTCCGTCACTGCCGGTATACAGGGTGGAACTGAGCTGAACATCGAGAATTTTTCCTTCCTTAGTCAGTCGCTTGGTCTCAAAGAGATTAATTTTTTGGCCGCTCTGCATACGCCCAATCGCCTCCTTGGTCTCCGGCCAACTTTCTTTCGGAACAAAATCAATCTGTTTACCCAGCAATTGATCGCGCGACAGGTGAAAGGTCTGTTCAAAGGCAGGGTTGACGTAGGTAGCAATTCCCTGCATATCATAGACGACGATGGGATCCGGCGAAGATTCAAGAAAGGTCCGATAACGCTCCTCGCTTTCCCGCAAAATCGATTCTGTTCGTTGACGTTCGGCCAATTCATGGCGAACATCGGCGTACAATCGCGATTTTTCGAGAGCAATAAGCGCCAAAGCAGCAAATCGTTCAAGGGTTGTGATATCCTCACCGCTGAACTGCCTGTCCATTTCCACGTGGGCAAGACCTATGACTCCAAGCACCTGCAACTCATTTTTCAAGGGAATCCCGACAATAGATCGCAAACCGTCGAGGACCTTGTCGGCAAGGCGGCCGGGCCATATCTTATAATCGTCAACCACCACCGGCTTCTCAGTCTGCCACACCCTGCCACCCATACCCTGACCGATGGCGACACGGCGGCCGAGCTGACCCTTAAAAAATCCCTTGCCCACCACCATTTGCATAAAGTTTTGTCCTGATTCCAGCAGATAGATATATCCATGCGTCGTGCCGCTGAGCGATGCCGCCCGCTCAAGAATATTCTCCAGGAGCTCTTCTTTATCGAGTTTATCAATTAAACCAAGGGAGGTTTCATGCAGAGCTTTGAGGGAAGCGTTTTGACGATGGAAAGCTTCCTCTGCGATCTTGAGACGTTGGGTTTCCGATTGCAGTGCCGCAATCCGAGCCACCAATTCACTACAGGGGGGAGTGGTATCCATGGTTTTGAAAGTCCTTTAAAAGTATATCGTACACTGCATATAAATGTTCTATAATTCCATTTCTAAATCAAGATGGAAACGAAAAGGCAAGCGAGCAGCGACGAGACAGTACAAAGAAGTACGGCGAGGAGCCGCACAGCGCAGCCGCTGAAGTTAACGCTTGATGTAGAAATGGAATAACAGGATAAGGCGTCATTGGTGTTTGAAGGAACGTAAGGGAATGTTGTTCCTGTAAAGGTTGTTTAACAATCCTCAACACGATTAAAAAACCATGTCAAAAAATCTTTACATTACCGCCCTTGAACCAAAAAGCGGCTTGTCGCTGATCACTCTCGGGGTTATGGACTTTCTGGTACGTAACCTTGCTAAGGTGGCTTTTTTTCGGCCCATCGTCAATGTCCGGCAGTATAGCGACGGTGTCGATGAAATCCTCCATTTAATCAAGTCACATTACCATCTCAATATTCCCAGTGATCAATTATACGCTTATACCTTTGAGGAAGCGAGGAACCTGATTTCCGATAAAAAAAACGACCAGCTTCTCGAAGGTATTCTTTTTAAATATAAGGCACTTGAGAATGAACACGATTTTGTCCTCTGCCTTGGAACAGATTATGAAAGCGAATCGGCAGCCTTTGAATTTGATCTGAATGTGGAGATCGCCAACAACCTGGGCTGTCCGGTTTTGTTACTGGCCAATGCCCATGAGGGTTCTGTAGAGGGCGTTGTAAAATCGTGCCGGTTTGCCATCGAAGCGTTCGAAGAAAAAGGTTGCAACATTCTCTCGATCATTGTTAATCGAACCCCGCCGCATCTGCAGCAGCAAATACTGCAATCTCTCAAGGAAATTCTCAAGCAGAAACCAGAACTTATATATTCCATACCGTACGAGGAGATACTTGACAGACCGACGATGGGCGAAATTGTCAAGGCCCTTGATGCAAAGGTTCTTTGCGGCAAAGAACAGCTCAACCGGACTGTCACGCGGTTTGTCATAGCGGCAATGAATCTGCAGAATTATCTGCCGCGACTGGCCAATGACAACCTGGTCATCACCCCCATAGACCGGCTGGATATCATCCTCGGAACCCTGGTTGCCTATCGATCAAACAATTTGCCCAATATTGGCGGGATTGTTTTAACCGGCCATATGCAACCTGATGATCTGTTACGCAATCTTCTTCAAGGGATGGAAGATCTGGTACCGATCATCAAAGTTGAAGAAGATACCTTCACCACGGCAATGAAAATTAAAACAATCCACCATTGCATTACCCCGGAGGCTCCACTGAAGATCGCAGCCGGCCTGAGACTTTTTGAGTCCCATGTTAACACTACAGAACTCCGTAACAAAATAATAGGGTACAGCCTGTTGTTCACCACCCCGAAGATGTTTGAATTCAGTCTTATCAAACGGGCCAGGGAGTACAAACAGACCATTGTTCTGCCGGAAGGGGAAGAGGAACGAATCCTGCGGGCGGCAGAGATACTCCTTGCCCGGGACGCTGTCAACATTGTGCTGCTGGGCAGAAAACAGGTAATAAAAAAGAAGATCCAGACCCTGGGATTGAACCTTGCCGATGCAGTGATTATTGAGCCGACCGAGTCGGAATTTTTTGAGGATTATGTTGCAACCTACTTTGAATTGCGTAAACACAAAGGGATCACCTTGGACAACGCTCGAGATGTGATGTCCGGCGTCAACCATTTCGGCACGATGATGGTCTACAAAAATCACGCGGACGGCATGGTTTCCGGTTCGGTCCATTCCACCCTCAACACCGTTCGGCCTTCTCTTGAGTTCGTCAAAACCAAGCCTGGAAGCACGATCATGTCCTCGATATTTCTGATGTGTCTGGAGGACCGGGTTCTTGCCTATGGCGATTGTGCCGTCAATCCCCGGCCAACTTCAGAGCAACTGGCGGAGATAGCCATAGAGTCATCCAAAACTGCGAGTCTCTTCGGGATTAAACCAATGGTGGCCATGCTCTCTTATTCCTCGGGCACATCGGGCATTGGTGAAGAAGTCGAAAAGGTAAAAAAGGCCACGGAGATCGTCAAGCGGCTGGCACCGGAGCTGCTGATCGAGGGACCAATCCAGTATGACGCTGCTGTCGATGCGACGGTGGCCAAGGCCAAGATGCCGAACAGTAAAGTTGCCGGCAAGGCAACCGTCTTCATCTTTCCGGACCTCAACACCGGAAACAATACCTACAAGGCAGTACAGCGCTCTGCCAAAGCGGTAGCCATAGGACCAATCATGCAGGGGCTGAATAAACCGGTCAACGATCTCAGTCGTGGCTGTCTTATCCCGGATATCGTCAACACCGTGGCGATTACCGCCATCCAGGCCCAGGCTCAGAAGGGTCTGATTTGAATCTAGGTCCAGGATCATTCCTGCCAGAAAATATATATTGACAATATATTCATATTATGTGTAGGTTAATATTAACTTATACATAATATTTATATAACATAATACCGCCCCTTTCTTTTTCGACATCCATTTTGAAATTGCATGAATATTGGCACACTCATCAGAAAATGCCGTAAGGAACGCAAGCTGACCCTGAAGGCCGTTGCTGAAAAGGCCGGCATCTCCGAGGGCTTTCTCAGTCAGGTCGAGAATGCTGTAAACTCACCTTCCGTCGATACCCTCATCAGGATCTGCAATGCTGTTGGAGTAGATGCCGGCGACCTTATCTCCCGGGCCGGCAAACAGGAGAAGAGCATCCTCATTAAAAAATCGGAATGGGCCGACATCGATCTTTCCCATACCGGCTTTGTCACCCGCCGTTTTTTTCCTCCGGAAAGCAGAAACGTCATTGATTCATCGATCCTGGTGATTGAGCCGGGCAAATCGATTCCAGTTCGAAAAAATATTAAAAACGGCCAGGAAGTTCTTTGTGTGCTGAAAGGTTCAGTCGAACTGAACCTTGGTGACGAGACACTTTCCCTGGTCGAGGGCGACTCCATCCATTTTTTGTCTAACCCCGACAACCAGAAGATCACCAACAGCAGCGGCGCAATCAGCTTTGTTTTGTGGGTAGGAACGCTTTAGCAAACTCTCAACCAGGGCAACCATAACCAGTAAGGAGACCGAGGTATGATCACGTTCAGCAAACAGCAATTAAAAATACCGAAACTACAGCGGCCGGTATATCTGGTGACAGCCGGGCAATCGAAATTTGACCGGGCCTTTCCGGACAAGCGCACGGAAGAACTCTGTGTAGACTCATTCGTCATGGCGGCAAAACTGCTCGACATCTCGCCGGCCGAATTGAAACGCTACATACACACCTGCTATTATGGCCATTTCGCCGACCATTTTGGCGATCAGCTCCTTGGAGAATCAGTCATCCACGACCGGCTTGGCCTCGACCCCCTCGGCAATGTCGGCGTGAAAACCGGCGGTGCGACCGGCGGATCGACCATATGGGAGGGAATGAAGGCGGTTGCATCCGGTTACTCCGACTGCGTTCTGGTCATGGGCTGGGAGCGGATGGATGAAGTACCGACCGATGAAGGAAATTTCCTTATTTCCTGTGCCGCCGACAAAGACTGGGAATCGCCCCTCGGCCACATTTATACCGGTTATTATGCAGTCATGGCCCAACGCTACTGGCAGATTTTCGGAAAATCCGAAGAATCTTTCAGGAGAACCCTGGCGGAAATCTCCGTAAAACATCACGGTTACGCCCGGTTTAACCCCTTTGCCCAATCACCGATGAAAATCACCGTCGACGATGTCCTCAACTCGCCGGTGGTCGCCTACCCTCTACGCGCCCTCGACTGTTGCCTGATGAGCGTCGGTGCCGCCTGTACTATACTCTGCGATGAAGACACCGCCGTCAAACTAACTAAAAACTGCAAAAACAAACCGTTACGTATTTGGGTGGCGGCAGGCTCACACACCCTTCGTCCCGCCGACCGTCAGCACATGGAGATACCTCTCCTCCCCAATGAAACAGCCGACCAATACAAAGATCTCGGGAAAAGGTTCCCGGGTGGCGATCGCTACCCGGGTTTTACCGGTTTTCTGGCCGCCAGAATGGCCGCCTATTACAGCTACGGTATGGCCGGTATTACCAATCCGGTCGAGGACCTAGATGTCGTTGAACTCCATGACGCCTTCACCATCAGCGATGTGCAAACCTATGAGGATATCGGCATCCGCCCCTATGGCTATGGCCGTGATTACGTTGAATCGGGAGACTGCTACCACACCAATCCGCATACCGGCAAACCCGGGAAACTGCCGTCCAATCTGTCCGGCGGTCTGATTGGCTGCATGCACTCGGTGGGAGCCACCGGCATCATGCAGACATTTGAAATTGCGACCCATATCTGGAACCGATGGGAAGAATTGCACGGCGACGAAAAAATCTGGAAAGCCTTTAACCGGGAGAAACCCAGCGACTGGACCAACCTGCAGGTTGTAGGTGCCAAGAGAGCCATGGCCATAAGCCATGCCGGGGTTGGTTCGCATGTCACCTCGACCATCCTCATGGACCCCGATCATTTGATAAATAAAGACGCCTAACCCCGCTAAAAGGGCTAAAAGGAGACCTACTATGAGCATGTTCGGACAGGTTTTTGTTAAAAATAATCAGTACAAACTAAAAGGGAATTTCCACCACCTGACCCCCAACACCCCGATCCGTGACGCCGACGATGGCTGGAAACTGCTCGGCATCACCAATCCAAGAGACATGACCTATATGCATTCCTACGGGGGGGAAGCGGTATTTTTCGAATCCCTCAGCCAGGGAAAGCTCATGGCCACCCGTTGTGACAGCAAAGGCTGTGATTCGAAAGGCACGATTTATATGCCATTCCGTATTCATTGTCCGGATTGTCTCGGCAAAAACAAGGTGATTGACATAACCAAGAATGCCAAAAAAAGCGCAAAGATTCACACCTTCATGGTTTGTGAGCGGTCCGGGGCGTTTAACTTATTAAATAAACCGATAAAATTTATAAATATTGAATTTGACGGCGTGGCCACCATCCTCATGAGTTATTTGAGTATCGGTGAACCGTCCTTTGGCATGAAGGTGATTCCCATTTTTAAAACCAGTGGGCCGACCTTCACAATTCTCGATCTGTCTTGGGTTCCGGAAGGAACAAAAGCACAACAACTCCCGGAGGGTTTCAGTTTTTAGGAGTCGTTTCTTTTGGGCGGTAAAGGTTTCACTTTGGCATAAACTGACGGGATTCCCGGCACGGAAATGTTCTTTTTCCCGGATTCCCGTCAGAAGTTGATACTTGAGAATCATCACTGATACTTACAATCACTTTTGTTAAGGGGGATCAGATGCACAAGCCTGGCATTGCAGTAGGCACGACAACCATCGGTAATGTCGTCGATATTCTAGCAGAAAACTTCGGTGACAATATCGGTCTCGAGTACTATTCCCTGGACATCCGGGAAAACTTTAGGCAGTTACGAAATACATTCGACGCAGTCGCCAAAGGGCTGATGGCATTGGGTATAGCCAAAGGTGACAAGGTGGCAATCTGGGCCAACAATCTTCCCGAGTGGGTATATACCCAGTATGGCAGCGCCCGAATGGGCGCGATTTTGGTAACGGTAAACACTAACTACCGGAGTAATGAGCTTGAATATCTTTTACAGCAATCCGATACCACAACCCTCATTCTGACGGGAGGAATACGGGAACCTGATGAATACATCAAAGTACTGAGCACAGTTTGCCCAATGATCGGCGACAGCAAACCGGGAAAACTCAAGTGTGACAAATTGCCGTTCTTGAAAAATATTGTCTATCTTGGCAAGGAAAAGATCGACGGAATGTACAACTGGGATGATGTCCTGGCGATGGGGCAACAGGTGTCGGATGAACAGCTGAAAACCCGCCTCAACTCCCTTGCTCCGGACGACGTCATCAACATGCAATATACCTCTGGAACCACGGGCTTCCCCAAGGGTGTTATGCTATCGCATACCAACCTGATAGGCAATGCCCTGAGCATGGCCGAATGCATGAAACTCACCCCCGACGACGCCATGTGTATTCCCGTTCCGTTTTTCCATTGCTTCGGCTGTGTTATCGGCACCCTGTGCTGTATGGTGTCCGGAACCACCATGGCCCCGGTCATCTCCTTCACTGCCGCTAATGTCTTGAAAACCGTTGAGGCTTCAAAGTGCAACGCCCTGCTCGGGGTACCGACCATGTTCATCGCCGAGTTTGAAGAGATGGATAAAAACAGCTATGATACATCGAGTCTGCGAACCGGAGTTATGGCTGGATCAACCTGTCCGGTCGAGGTCATGAAACGGGTGATAAAAGATATGGGGGCAAAAGAAATGACCATCGTTTATGGTCAGACCGAGGCATCCCCCGGCATCACCCAGACCCGCGATCAAGATTCCCTGGAACTGAAAACGACCACGGTAGGAAGAGCCCTGCCCAATGTCAAGGTGAAGATCGTCTGCCCGGCTACCAACCGTGAAATGGCCATAGGCGAACAAGGCGAACTCTGCACCAGGGGCTACCATGTCATGAAGGGCTACTACAAGATGGCCGAGGCTACCGCAAAAGCCATTGATGAGGACAACTGGCTGCACACCGGCGACCTGGCTATCATGGACGCCAATGGATATTGCAAGATCACCGGCAGAATTAAAGACATGATAATTCGCGGTGGAGAAAATATCTATCCACGGGAAATTGAAGAGTTCCTTTATACCAACCCAACGGTGAAAGATGTCCAGGTTGTCGGCATTGCAAGTGAAAAATACGGGGAAGAAGTGGCCGCCTTTATCCAGCTCAAAACTTCGCAGCAGGCGACCGAGCAAGAGATAATATCATTTTGTAAAGATCAGATCTCCTATCACAAAATCCCCAGATATGTCTTCTTTGTTGATGAGTATCCGTCAACTGCGAGCGGTAAAATCCAGAAATACAAACTGAGGGAACTGGCTAAAACGTTACTCCAGCAACGCTAAGACAATTGTTGAAGGAGAAAGAGCATGTTACAACCATTATGGGAACCATCGGAGCAACGAATTAAGGAGTCCAATATGTACCGGTTCATGCAGAATGTGAACCGGACATACGGAACGCAGTTTACCGATTATGCTGCGCTCTACCAGTGGTCTGTGGAAAATATTGGCGATTTCTGGAAAGAAATCTGGAATTTTTCAGGGATCAAGGCGGCAAAAGCCTACGACCAGGTGCTTGACGACCCAACGAAAATGCCCGGCGCAACCTGGTTTTCCGGCAGTCGTTTGAACTTTGCCGAAAACCTGTTGCGTTTCCGAGATGACCGAACGGCGCTGGTCTTTAGGGGCGAAGATGTCACGCGCCGGACGCTCACCTACCACGAGCTTTTTTCGGCGACTGCAAAACTCGCTGCTTTCCTTCGCAAGGCTGGAATCGTCCCCGGAGATCGGGTTGTCGGCTTTATGCCGAACATGCCCGAATCGATCATCGCCATGCTTGCCGCAACCAGTATTGGCGCAATCTGGTCATCCTGTTCGCCTGACTTTGGTATTAAAGGTGTACTCGATAGATTCGGCCAGACCAGACCCAAAATTCTCTTTACCGCCGACGGCTATTTCTTCAAGGGCAAACCCCTCGATTGCCTGGCCAAGATTGCCGATATAGCCATTGAAATACCGTCACTTGAAAAGATCATCGTTATCCCCTACACCCGGGAAAATCCCGATCTGACCTGCCTGCCCAAGGCCATCCATTACCCTGATTGCCTTAAAAATGATGCCGAAGAAATTGAGTTTACCCAACTGCCCTTCGATCACCCCCTGTATATCATGTATTCCTCCGGTACAACGGGCCTGCCGAAGTGCATGGTGCAAAGCGCCGGCGGGGTGCTCCTGCACCAGCTGAAAGAACTTATCCTCCACACCGATCTCAAACGGCAAGACACCATTTTCTACTTCACCACCTGCGGCTGGATGATGTGGAACTGGTTGGTCACCTCGCTTGCCGTCGGAGCAACCCTGGTGCTCTATGACGGCAACCCCTTCCACCCCGGACCCGATGCCCTGTGGCGTATGGCCGAAGAGGAAAAGATCAGCGTTTTCGGTACCAGTGCCGGATATATCGCGGCCCTGAAAAACGCCGGGGTCAAACCGGCCAGGCACTTTAATCTGCAGAGCTTAAAGACCCTGCTCTCCACCGGCTCTCCCCTGTCGAAAGAAGACTTCCACTTCATCTACAAGGAAGTGAAGGCCGATTTACAGCTTGCCTCAATCTCCGGCGGTTCGGACCTCAATGGCTGCTTCGCCCTTGGTAATCCCATGGGCCCGGTTTACGAGGGAGAACTCCAGTGTCGCGGCCTCGGCATGAAGGTCTTTGCCTATGACGAAAACGGTGCACCCGTCGTCGGGCAGCAGGGCGAACTGGTCTGCACCGCCGCCTTTCCCTCCATGCCCATCTCTTTCTGGGACGACAAGGATGGAAGGAAATTCCATTCGGCCTACTTCGACAGATTCCCGGGAATTTGGACGCACGGCGACTTCATTGAGGTCACGGAGCGAGGCGGCCTTATCATGTACGGCAGATCCGACGCCACCCTCAATCCCGGCGGGGTGCGCATCGGCACCGCGGAAATCTACAGGGTCATTGAACAGATAGAGGAAATTGCCGACAGTGTCGTGGTCGGCCAAAAATGGCAGAACGATATCCGTATCATTCTCTTTGTGAAGATGCAAGAAGGTTTTGATTTGACCGAAGCACTCCGGGAGAAGATCAGAAAGGCTATCAGAATCAATGCATCACCGCGGCATCTGCCGGCAAAGATACTCTCGGCACCGGATATTCCTTATACCCTTAATATGAAAAAGGTCGAGCTGGCCGTGCGGAAAATGATTCACGGTCGCGAGGTGAAAAACAAAGATGCTCTGAAAAACCCTGGCGTCCTGGACTTTTTCTCTGACATCGCTGAACTGAAGGAGTGATCAAACACTAGGCTCCTCGCCCCACATCCTATCAACAGGGAGAAAGTATGAAGATATTCCCTACCTTAAATTTTGGCCTGGGTGACACCGCGAATCTGCTTCGAGATTCGGTACGAGACTTCGTAGGCAAGGAGATCGCCCCGCTGGCGGCCGACATTGACCGCAACGACCATTTTCCACCTGAATTATGGCGCAAGATGGGAGATTTGGGCCTCCTGGGAATCACCGTCGCCGAACAATATGGCGGTGCGGAGATGGGCTACCTTGAACACGTCATCACCATGGAGGAAATAAGCCGCGGCTCGGCCTCCGTCGGTCTTGCCTACGGCGCCCACTCCAATCTCTGTGTCAATCAGCTGAAACTGAACGGTACTGATACACAAAAACATCGCTACCTGCCGAAACTGATAAGCGGCGAATATATCGGGGCACTGGCCATGAGCGAGGCCGGGGCCGGCTCCGATGTGGTCAGCATGCGTCTCGCCGCCGTCAGAAAAGGTGAAAGTTACATTCTCAACGGCACCAAGATGTGGATCACCAATGGCCCCAATGCCGATGTGCTGATCGTCTACGCCAAGACCGCGCCGGAAAAAATGCACCAGGGCATCACTGCCTTTCTCGTTGAAAAGACCATGCCCGGCTTCTCAACCAGCCCCAAGCTTGACAAACTGGGCATGCGCGGCTCACCTACCTGCGAGCTGATTTTCAATAATTGCGCGGTACCGGCAGAGAATATTCTCGGTAAATTGGACCGGGGCGTCGAGGTGCTGATGAGCGGCCTGAACTACGAACGTCTGGTGCTGACAGGTGGGCCTTTGGGTATCATGAGCGCCTGCATGGACGTGGTTCTGCCGTATATCCATGAGCGTCGCCAGTTTGGCCGGGCGATCGGGGAGTTCGAGCTTATGCAGGGCAAAATCGCCGACATGTACGCCACCTGGAACGCGTGCAAGTCTTATACCTACACAGTTGCCAAGGCTGCCGATGGCGGCGGCAATATCCGCAAGGATGCGGCTGCAGTCATCCTCTACGCCGCTGAACGGGCAACCTGGATGGCCCTTGAGGCAATACAATGTCTAGGTGGCAACGGGTATATTAATGACTATCCCACCGGCCGACTTCTGCGCGATGCAAAACTCTATGAGATCGGCGCAGGAACCAGTGAGATACGCCGTATGCTTATTGGTCGCGAGCTCTTTAGGGACACTGAGGATTAACGACAATTTACGCCGCCTACGACAAGAGACATTGTATTCCATTTCTAAATCAAGATGGAAACGAAAAGGCAAGCGAGCAACGACGAGACAGTACAAAGAAGTACGGCGAGGAGCCGCACAGCGCAGCCGCTGAAGTTAACGCTTGATTTAGAAATGGAATTAAAGACAATGCCCCGGATACGCACAGGCCTTGCGTTTCCGGGTATTTTTTTGGTGCGATATAGGCCAAGTGAAAATTGTTGCGATTCAGGGGATAAAGAAGCAAGATGGACACTTCTGATATCCAAATAATTCGGTGATCTGACCAATTACCATTTTCCTTTCCGCCTCGCCTGTTTGTTACGGAAGTGGTGTTTTCTGTTCTTGGCAGATCTTTATGCTGGAATCAGGAATCTTGTCAATATCGATCATGATGCCGGGAGTGTCATTCCCCATGCGAGCAGGTCAAAATTTCGCAATGAACTTCTTGTTTCATCAAATCATCTTTGAAATATGGTTGAAGAGCCAGATTTTCAGCCTCAAGTTTTTTATTTTTCGAGGTTGCCGATCTGGCTCCAAGCCGCATAGCCTTGCTATCTTCTTTATATTACATGGCCATTCGGTTATGATCTATTGGAAATTTGTTGCCTCTGGAAAAGGGTAATCAGCTTTCTTTTTTTATACCGAAACGGGTGGTTTTGATATGCATGTTCATGTCCTTTTAAAAAACCATTATATGAGATTGGGACACTTCCCTTATTTGATAAAAACAGGGAAGTGTCCCTTGTTTGCCCTTAGTACAGGCATGAAAATCACCTGCTGCACATTGTTGTTGTCAAAAATGGTGCTGAATGTTCGGTTATTGTAGGAAAAAGTCTGAGTTAGCTTGGTTCCTTGCCGATTATTGGTGTCGCCAGAAAAAATATGGCGAAAGTTGTATTGAAGGGATAGTTTTTGAGCAGTGGATCAGGTGGCTCTTCATTGGAAGGGCCTTTTTTTAGGAAGGGAAACCCGAAGAAAGCGATTACTCATCACCTTAACCTATCGTTTTGTTACCGGTTCAAAGTTTTCTTTTTAAACAATCGGCAATTAAGTGGCCCATCCATATACATAGCCTTTTTGATGGGTACTTGTAATTGCAATTAAATCAATTTAATATGAAAAAAAATAATCAATTAACTGTAAAAAATGGGGTTAAAGTGATGATTTTTATACTACTATCGTTTTTTGGACTATTAGTCTCATTGCTTGTGTATCTGGCAATAGTTAGCCCAGGCAAGCCCGATGCTTTTAGAGATGAGAATGGAGAGATAATAGTTGGTAGCATTTCCGAAAAGATATTTGTCCCAATAGGTGGCGTTAAACAAGGAATGTTTATTAGAGGTAAAAAAATTGACAAACCTGTTTTACTTTTCTTACACGGCGGACCAGGCTTTCCGAATTACTTCCTGTTTGACAAATTCAACACGGAACTCGAAGATTCCTTTACCGTTTGCTACTGGGAGCAACGAGGTGGTGGGCTATCATACGCTCCCAAAGTCTCCATCGAAAGCATGACACTTAACCAGCTTACTAACGACGCAATTGAGGTAACCAACTACCTGCGGGAGCGATTCGCAAAGGAAAAGATTTATATTCTGGCATGGTCGGGCGGAACCACCATTGCTTTGCCCGCAGTATCGAAGGCTCCAGAACTATTCCACGCCTACATTGCAATGGGTCAGTTGACCAAGCAATGGGAGTCTGAAAAAATTGCCTACGATTTTATGCTAAAGCAATTTACTGAAAGTAACAACGAGAGTTCAATTAAGAAGTTGAAAAAGTTCAACAATTTGGAAACAGAAGCAGATTTGATCTCTTTTTACAACTCGTCTACCCACGACAACCTGATGCACGAGCAGGGCATTGGAACCATGCGAAGTATGAAATCGGTTTTTAAGGATATTTTTCTGCCAGTTTGGACCTGCAGGGCTTATACACTGCGGGAGAAATACAATATTTGGAAATCAAAGATCTTCTTTCTACCCAAAACAAACCTGAAAAACGAAACCCTAACCACCGATTTTTCCAAGGCTTATCCGGAAATCGACATTCCCATATACTTTATAAGCGGTAAATACGATTTAACGGTGAATGTTGATTTGTCAAAGGATTACTACAATTGTGTTAATGCTCCGCTGAAAGGTTTTTACACCTTCGAGAATTCGGCGCATGGCCCCTTGTTTGAAGAACCTAAAAAAATGCTAAAAATACTGACAGAAGATGTACTTAAAGGAAAGAATAAGCTTGCAGATTTCGATAAATCGGTACCACAACCCTGCAAATATAATATAAATGCAGGTAAATAGGGGGACATCTGTAAATAGGGGGACATCTTATCTTTTGCTTTTATAGTTAACACCACTTTTACGTGTATTGGCTGGAGATTTGGGACGCTTCCCTTATTTGATAAAAACAGGGCAGTGTCCCTTGTTTGCCCACTTAAAAACCTTTGCCAAGTGGATCCACCTCTATCTTGGACAGAACCCGGAGTTCCGGGGACCGGATACTTAATTCCAACAATAAATGTCAGCTTCTTTAAAAATTCGTTTAAATGGGGAATGAAAGAGACGACGAAAAAGTCACTTTTCGGCTTCAAATGTGCCTTCAAAATCTGTTCAAAAGTGGTTTCAAAACTCGCGACGCGCTACATGCTTGAACACTCTTCTTCAAATTTACTGTCCTACAACAAAAAAAGGACTTACAGCAAAAAGCCATAAGTCCTTGAATTTAATGGAGCCAGCAAACGGAATCGAACCGTTGGCCTGCGCTTTACGAGAGCGCCGCTCTACCAACTGAGCTATGCTGGCTGGGACCGGAGAGAGCTGACAAGTGCTTGTAGATCAAGTCCCTTGACGGTTTTCAGTAGGGGTATATATCAGGTAATTCTTGAAATTTCAATCATTATGAAAAGCTTCGATTTCAACATCTGGAACCAAAGACCTACCGCCGCCTCTGCTCAAACCGAAAGCCCAGCAGCCAATGTTCATTTGCCAATACGCTACTAATCTTTGACTATTGCAATCGATTCGAACATAATAAGGCAATCTGTCAAAAGACAGCAATCCTTGGTTGCACATTGGCAAACATACTTGCATATGGTTATCACAATCGAAGCAAAACCCTCGAAAAGCGAACGTTGCAAGAATCCAGAATGATACATTTTTCTATTTCCAAGAGTTGCCAGATCCCCAAGTTACTGGCTATCTGTTTCCTCTTGATCAGCAGCTCTCTTTCTTTTGTCGGCAAAACTTCAGCAACCGATTTATGGTCAAATGACCAGGAAGCCTATGTTGCTGATAACAAAACCTACTACCAAATCCCCTCCTCCGACGGTTTCACCCAGAAAGGCTTCGCTTCCTGGTATGGCCCAGCTTTCCATGGACGCAAAACCTCAAACGGCGAAGCGTACAACATGCATTCGCTGACTGCCGCCCACAAAACTCTGCCGTTGGGCACTGTCTTGCTGGTGAAAAACCTCGATAACGGTAAAAACACGCTGGTTCGGGTGAATGATCGGGGGCCGTTCGCCGGCGGAAGAATTATCGATCTCAGCTATAAGGCGGCAAGGGCTCTCGGGCTTGTCGACAATGGCATGGCCAAGGTGCAGATTGTCGCCCTCGCCGAGGGCGAGGTTAAAAACAAAGGGGAAGCGCCTACTTTATATTATAAGGACCTAGCATTAAGAGAGTTTTATGTACAAATAGGATCCTTTGCCAAACAATTTAATGCGGTAAAAATGCAAAAGCGTTTTGCCGATGCAGGCCATACAGCCATCATCCATCAATCTTTTAATCCGCGAGATATTCTCTACCGAGTCCACGTCTACGTCGGCAAGACCTTGCAGAGTGCCAAAATTGCCGAAAAAGCCTTACTGGAAAGTGGCTATATAGGAGCATTTGTCATTGCCAAATGACCAATACAAACGACCTCTTTTGATCAAACAAGGAACTATCGACCGGCAAGCTCCGCCACTACCTGCATGAGGGCTTGCAGCCGGAGGTGGTCTTTGATCCCGGGCTGCAGCTCAATTGCTGAATTGATATCGATGGCATAGGGATGCACAGCAGCAATGGCACACGCCACATTTTCCGGTGCAAGGCCACCGGCGAGTATGGTCGGTCGCTGCAGCTTCAACCTGTCGATGATCGACCAGTCGAACACCTGGCCGGTTCCCCCGCTTGTACCTTTAACGTAGGTATCGAGGAGAAAGGCATCAACGCAGGATGCATACGGCGTAAAGGTAGCGCTGCGACTTTCACCACCCACCCGGAAGGCCTTAATAATACCGCAAAATGGCAACATTGCCTGTAATTGCAGGCAATAATCAGGGGATTCATTGCCATGTAATTGGATAAATGACAGACCGAATCCCGCCGTCTGCTCAATCTCCGCAAGCGGGGCATCAACAAATACGCCGACGCGGTCGATGAATGGCGGCAGGTTCAAGAGAATGACGGCGGCCTTTTCCGGAGCTATATATCTCGGGCTTTTCGCGAAAAAAATAAAGCCAAGGGCGTCGACGCCAAAACGCACGGCGGCTAAAGCGTCTTCCATTCGGGTAGTGCCGCACATTTTCACTCGGGTTCTCCGGGGTGCAAGAGTCATTGTCGCCATTGCTGCTCTTCCCGTAGACACCGCAGGAGATCGCTGTCGGCACCGGCCCGCATCAGCGTTTCGCCGATGAGGGCTGCCCGGACACCTTCCTCTCTAAGGCGGCGAAAATCCTCTACCGTCTTCAGTCCCGACTCGCTGACCACAGGAATTTCCGGGGGGATGAGCCTTTTTAGCCGAAAGGTCGTTTCCAGATCGACGGAAAATGTCTTGAGGTTACGATTATTGATACCAATCAGTTCACTGCCCGCCAAAAGAGCCTGTTCGGTCTCCCATTCATCATGGACTTCCACCAGGACATCCATTCCGCACTCAACGGCTAGGGCCTGGTAGTCTTTCATTTGCCGGCAGTCGAGAATTGCCGCAATGAGCAAAATGGCATCGGCACCGTGCAGGTGCGCTTCCTTGATCTGCAGCTCATCAATGATGAAATCTTTTCTGAGAATCGCCAGCGGTACCGCTTCCCGAACCTGCATGAGATACAGCAGCGAACCTTGGAAAAAGTCCACATCGGTGAGAACGGAAATGGCCTGTGCTCCATTTTTATGATAGTTCTTGGCAATTTCTACCGGTCGGAAATCAGTGCAGATAACCCCCTTTGAGGGTGAGGCCTTCTTTGCTTCGGCAATCACTGCAACCCCAGGATACGCTAGCAAAGCCCGGCGAAACCCCCGTGGAGCGTCAATTTTCTTATCGCGAAACTGGACCGGCAGAGAACACCCTTTTGCCCGTAACTCGGCTACTTCCTGCCTTTTTTTTGCAACTATGGTATCGAGAATCATGATATTTTAAAACGAGGTACGTGTGACCGAACGGCTAAAACCGACCAATTGTTCAAGCTTTTCAAGGGCAGCACCGGAACCTATGACTTCACGGGCGAAGGCCACCCCCGACCCTATGTCACGACACTTGCCTGCGGCATGGAGGGCTGCGCCGGCATTGAGCAGGACCATATCGAGTTTTGGCCCGGCCTCGCCGCCGAGCACTTGTCGCACCTGCTGCGCCGCTTCGGCGGGACTTGCTCCGCCGCGTATTTCGGCAAGTGTCGCTCTGGCGAGCCCGACATCTTCCGGAACGATGGTATAATTGGTCACCTTGCCATCATGACCATCGGCGATATGCGAGGTCCCGGTAATGGTCAACTCGTCGAGATTGCCTTCGCCCCAAACGACCAGCGTCCGTTTCATCCCCAAACGAACCAGAACCTCGGCAAGGACGGTAGTCAGCTCTTTTGCAAATACGCCGGTGAGCTGGACATTGGCCCTGGCCGGATTGGTCATCGGCCCAAGGATATTGAAGATTGAGCGGATACCGATTTCCCGGCGCGGGCCGATGGCGTGTTTCATCGCCCCGTGCAGCATGGGTGCAAAGAGAAAACCAATGCCGACGGTTCGCACACAGGTGGCAACATTTTCCGACGAAAGACTCAAATTGACGCCAAGGGCCTCAAGGACATCGGCACTGCCGCAATGCGAGGAAACCGCCCGGTTGCCGTGTTTGGCAACGGGGATGCCGGCAGCGGCGACAACAAAGGCGGAGGTCGTCGACACGTTGAAGGTCCCGGAACCATCACCGCCGGTACCGACGATATCCATAAGTACCTGTCCGGAAGCGGTATCGATCCCGGTATCGACAAAGGTAGCCTTCTCGCGCATAACCCGGACCGCCCCGACGATTTCATCGAGGGTCTCCCCTTTCATGCGCAGCGCGGTGATAAAGGAGCCTATCTGGGCGTCGGTGGCATTCCCGCCCATGATCTCGTTCATGACGGCGACCATCTCCGCCTCGGCCAGATCGGTGCCGGTGACAACCTTATTTATCGCTTGTTTGATATTCATTTTTCCTTCTTCCGATGCAAGTTTCAGAGCGGATGCCTTACGACCTTACGGGCGAAGCATCTTTAGATATCCTGAATCCATAAAGTTTTTCAGCAGTTGTATGCCGGCAGGGGTCATGATCGACTCGGGATGAAATTGCACCCCTTCAATGGCCAACTGCCGGTGTCTGAGGCCCATGAGCTCTCCTTCATCGGTTCGGCACGTCACCTCCAGGCAGGTCGGAAGATCACTTTCTTCAACCACCAGTGAATGATAGCGCATGCCGTCAAAAGGACTGGGAAGACCGGTGAAAACCCCAATACCATCATGGAACATCGGGCTGGTCTTCCCGTGCATTATTCGCCGGGCCCTGAGAACCGTGCCGCCAAAGGCCTCACCAAGGGCCTGATGGCCGAGACAGACCCCAAGAATGGGCAGTTTACCGGCAAAATATGTGATCGCCTCAATGGAAATACCGGCATCCTTCGGAGTACAGGGTCCGGGGGAAATCAGCAGACGCTGCGGCTGCAAGGCGGCGATCTCTTGCACGGAAATCTTGTCGTTGCGAAAAACCCGGATATCTTCGATGCGCCCATCGGCCAGGGCATTGGCCGCCACGGTCTGCACGATATTGTAGGTAAATGAATCGTAATTATCTATAATAACAAGCATTTTAAAATCCTTTTTCGGCCAGTTCAACCGCCCGACGCAAGGCCAATGATTTATTGACCGTCTCCTCGAACTCCTTATCCGGCTGGGAATCGGCAACAATCCCTGCCCCGGCCTGAATCCACAGGTTCTTGCCGTGCATAATGAATGTCCTGATGGTTATACAGAAATCCATGTTGCCGGAAAAACCAAAATAACCGACGGAGCCGGCATAGGCGCCGCGCTTATCGGGTTCCAACTCATCAATGATCTGCATGGCACGGATCTTCGGCGCTCCGCTGACGGTTCCGGCCGGAAAGCAGGCGGCCATAACATCAAACTGATCTTTACCGTCGGCAATCTCACCATGCACTCCGGAGACAATGTGCATGACATGGCTATAGCGTTCTACTACCAAAAGATCCTCTACGCGCACATGGCCACCCTTGGCAACGCGCCCCACATCATTGCGGCCAAGGTCGACGAGCATCAAATGCTCCGCCGTCTCTTTCGGATCGGCCAGCAGTTCCTTCTCAAGAGCCATATCCTCTTCCGCCGTGATACCCCGTCTTCTCGTTCCGGCAATGGGCCGCAGTTCAATGTTGCAACCATCTTTTCGTACCAGAATCTCCGGCGACGATCCGATCTGGATCACCTCGCCCAGTCGCAGATAAAACAGGTATGGACTCGGATTGATGTGTCGTAAAGCCCGATAGAGCACCAGAGGCGGCAATTGAGTACAGGTATGAAAGCGCTGCGACAGCACCACCTGAATAATGTCGCCGGCCAGGATGTATTCCTTGGCCCGTTCGACCATTGCCGTAAATTGATCTTTCTCCATGTTCGAGGTAAAAATATGCGGTTCGCCACAGCCTTCGCTGCTTTCCTGAAGAAGTGCCTGCGCCACCGGTCGCTTGATTGTATCAATCACCTCATTTATCAGGGTAAGCGCTTGCGCATACAGGGCGTCGCCATCCCCGTCATCAGTCTGCACCCAGCAGACGACGGTCACCGTTTGCTTAAAGCTGTCGTGCACCAGAACGATCTTCGGCACCATAAAAGACAAATCGGGCAGCTCGGTGGCCGGGCGGTCATCGGGGAGGTCTTCGATGAACCTGACCATATCGTAACCGAGAAAGCCAACCGCTCCGCCGCAAAACCGCGGCAGATGCTCGTATTCGGCGGCACCAATTTCATCTATAAGCGACTTCAGGGCGTGCAGAGGATTTGCCGTGAAGCTTCGCGTGCTGCCGCCGTGGTTTTTTTTAACCACCAACGAATCGCCGGTGGACGTGAAGGTCACCAGGGGATCGTAACCGATGAAAGAAAAACGCCCCCATTTTTCCCCGCCCTCCATGCTCTCAAAGAGAAATGCATGACTTCGCCCCTCCGCCACTTTGGAAAATAAGGTCAAAGGAGTGTCGAGATCAGCCACTATCCAGGAGGAAACCGGCACCAGCCGCTTGACCTGCATGTCACTTTTAAACCGGTCTTTGTCCGGGCGGAAAATTCTCTGTGCCATTGTTTCCTGTTACCTTCAAGTTTCTCTCTTTTTTCACCATAACGAGCGACAAGGGTGCAACATACCAGCTGCCGCACGGTCTTGTCTAGTCGCAAGCGGCGGCAGAAATAAAAAAAAAGAGCCATGAAATCCTACGATTTCATGGCTCTTTTAGCAAACATATTCGCCCCTTTCCCAGGGCTCGGTGCCTGACGAACTACACGGCGGTATTCATGGCGTTGACGCGTTTGGTCAGCCGAGAAATCTTCCGGGAGGCGGTTTTCTTGTGGATGGTACCTTTACTCGCTGTCTTGGCAACTACTGAAATAGCCTTTCTCAGAGCTTCCTGGGCTGCGTCTGTCGAACCTGTGGCAACGGCTTCATCAAGCTTGGTCACTACGTTTTTAATTTTGCTTCTGTTCATTCTATTACGCAAACGTTGAGCCTGGGCCTGACGACTTCTTTTTTCAGCAGATTTATGATTTGCCACGTAGATACTCCTCCTGTAAATATATCAGTTATTCAAGTAGTTGATTTTTTTGTATTGTTAAGCTGCCAGCCAACGAATGTTTCATTCTCATGACCGGCGCGGAACATTTCACATGGAAAGATCGCAATTTATAATGCAACAAAAACGATATGTCAACAGATATCATCAGGAGTTGCTTGCGATTGCTTTCCGTTAATTGTTGCAGGATATTTGACACTGAGAGCCAAGAAGGCTATGGTTAAGACTTACGGCAGTCAATGATCGACAATCTTTCTCTCAACTGATGGGAAAGAATCTCACTTGCAAGGCAGAATGTATGGGCTTTCCTAAAATACTCTTTCGAATTGTCGAAAATCGCAGCTGCCCGCTGTATCAGTATAGTGATATCTTCGAACTTTCCGGAATCGCCATCCCACTCACCAGTGAATCGGAAAACAGCTTTATTACCACCTCGATAGTGAAATACCCGGCGGAACGGAAAATCTGCAAAATCCTCAATGGCGATCTTGGCAAAATAGTCATCCAGTATGAACGCGCCGACAAGATTCCGGTCTGCATGATCAGTTGCAGCGGCTGCACCGGCACCATCAAACTTGAACATAGCAAGGATGAAAACCTGGTAAAAAACGGCGACAATAGCTTGTCCGACGAACTCGGCTCGATGGTGCACCTGCTCAGCAGCTTTTCCTTTTTCAAGAATATTGAAGGAAAACACCTCGACACGGTCATCAGTTATTTCAAACTGAACAAATATAAAACCGGCGATATAGTTATTCGCAAAGGTGATCCGGGCGGCAGATTCTTTATCATCGTTACCGGCAGTGTCAATGTGTTGAACGACGCCGGCATCATCATCTCCAACCTTGACAAGGGCGAGGTATTCGGGGAAATGAGCCTCATCTGCAATGACAGTGTCAACGCCACGATCCAGGTCAAGGAGGCAACCTCCATACTCTATATCAATCAGCCGAATTTCAATAAAATACTAGATATTTACCCGGCTATCCAACTGTATTTCTCCCGCCTCATGGCGGAAAGACTGAACAAATCCAACAAAATCCGCGCCGAAGACCTGTCGTCCGGCATAAACGGTAACCTTGCGGAAATCCCGGCCGAAGCCCTGTTTCAAACCCTGAACATGAACAACAAAACCGGAATTCTCACCATTACCGACCTCAGCAAGGGTACCGCCCGCTTTTCTTTTCGCCAAGGCTCTCTTATCAAGGCAAAATACGCAGACCATGCCGGAGATCTGGCCTTTTATCAGATTCTCAAGGAAAAATCCGGGCGTTTCCGCTTTACCCCGGGGATAGCCCCGGAGGATTTCAGCACTCCGGAAATCGGCTTTTTCATGAAATTGCTCATGGAAGGCATGCGCCGTCTGGACGAAGGAAAACCTCAAAAAACCAATTAATTCAATAGGGTAAAAGATGACACGTGCGCATATGCTCGGTCCTATTCAAGCCTGCCCAGGTAATTGAAGGTAGAGAGTTTGCCGTACCGTCCGGTGTTGGCAAGGCGATCTTGCAATTCTTGGAGATTTTTGCCGGAGATCGTGCCGCCGGAGATATCAACGACCACATAATTGACACCCAGATCCCGCAGCTCCTGAAGATAAGGCAGAAGCGAAAAAGGCCTCTCGGGAAAGGTCTGGGTGCAACCGTCCATCTTTTTGATGACATAACCCTCATTTTTTGGGCTGAGGATCTGCCGCTCATAATGAAAATGGCCGGCCGCAAGACGCGATGTATAGAGGGCGGGAGCCCCATACACCGTGAGGCCGACAGAAATGGTGCGCTCCTTACGGTTATCCTCACCACCGACTACTTTTCCCCCTTTATCGGCAAGAAGGTCGCGTAGGGCTTGCCGATCCACCTCAATTGCTGCCTGTGCCCTGCTCAGTCCGATCGCACCAACCATGGCCAGCGCCTGACTATTCAGCAGATTCAAGGTATAATCGGCAAAGAGCTGGACCTTCTCCTTGCCAAAAAGTACCACCTGGCTGATATGCCCAAGCTGGAAGCTCCTGAAACCTGTGCGCATCAATAAGGCGATTTGCTTATGATACCGGCTCAGTTCACTTTCCATGATGATCGGCGGCAAAGCCCAGATCACCATGCGTGCTTTTGCACCGAGGGTCGTCTTGATTTTCCCGGCCTGGCTGAGAATCTGCTTGTCAAAACCGAGGAGAATCCGATCAGGCGACAGAGGCATGTCACCCAATAAAGTTTTGATGGAGTCGGTCTTCAACCACCATTCCAGCGGCAATCCTTTTTTCGGACTCGGTCGAGCGCCGGGTTTTCCACTTTTTACACCTTTTCTCTCAGCCACGGGCGCAACATCCGACTCCTCGGTGCCACATATTTTTCCTGTGATCCTGATGAGTTCTCGAGAAAGTTTTTTCCGTACCCCGGCAAGCTCCCTGGCGACTTCAGCGGTGGCGAGAAAGTTTGCTTTGACCGGCCCACCGGAACCACTGTCGATCTTATACACCTCGACGTGGCCACCCAGCTCCATGTCAAAGTTTTCCGGCAGGGCAATCGACACCTTGTTGCCGATGCTCGCCGCATCCTGCTGAACGCCTGCGACAAAGAGGGCTTTCAGTCGATACGGCATACGCTCGCCGGACGGCTCCCGGTGCAGCCGCAGTCTGTCGCCGACCGTCAAATCGCCCTTCAGGACAAATTTACAAATGTGCTGTCCCCCGGCCATCTTGATGGTGGTAAAACGGCCAAGATGCATGCCCATATTGCCGGAATGATGCGGTGTAATTGCCTCGGCCGGCTGCGGGGAAAAAAAATAGCCGGGAGAAGTCTTGCGGCTCATCGCCCGCTCGGCCAAGGCCTTTGCCGCAATAACAGCATGTTGCTGATCCTCGGGGGCGGCATCGAGCACCTGACGATAGGCCCCGACAATGCACTGCACATAATGCGCTGATCGTAATCGTCCTTCAATTTTCAGGGAGCTGATGCCGGTTTGCAGCAAGGCCGGCAGGATATCCAGCCCGCTCAGATCGTTCATGGAAAAAAGATAGCGAGACGCCTCACTTTTTTTGCCACGGCCGCGGCCCTGGCTTCCCTCGCTGTAAGCCCGCCGACAAGGCTGAACACAGCGTCCGCGCAAGCCGCTTTTGCCACCGAGGTAGGAAGAAAACATACAGAGACCGGAGTAGGAAAAACACATGGCCCCGTGGATAAAGACCTCAATCTCGGTTGCTCCACGCCGTTCGCTTATCGCCGTTATTTCCTTTAAAGTAAGCTCTCGGGCAAGGACCACGCGATGACACCCGAGACTTGCCAGGAACCCGACCGCGTCCGAGTTGTGGGCCAGCATCAGGGTCGAGGCGTGCATTCTCAGCGCCGGAAAATAGTTTTTAACCAGCCGGATGATACCTAGATCCTGGACAATCAATGCATCCGGCTGCAATTCCTGGAGCAGTGCCAGATTTTCTATAACCAGCGGCAGCTCTTTTTCAAGGATGAGGCTATTGGCGGCGACAAAGAGTTTCTTGCCGAGCTTATGGCAGGCACGAATCATCGCACCAATTTCTTCAAGGCGCAGGTCTCTTGCCAAATTGCGCGCGTTAAAACCGGGGGCGCCGACATAGATGGCATCGGCACCGCTATCGAGAGCCGCCCGGAAGGTTTCCACGCTTCCGGCGGGGGCGAGAAGTTCGACAGCCGCCATCAGCTTTCTATGATGACCTCGCCATCCTCGCCCTGACCATTGAGCGCCACCTTGATCCGTTCATTGTGCAGAATACCGGTGGTCAAACCAATAAAATCGGGCTGGATAGGCAGTTCCCTGCCCCCACGGTCGACAAGTGCCGCCAACTGGATGGTGTTGGGACGACCATAATCCATGATGGCATCCATGGCGGCACGAATGGTGCGGCCGGTAAAAATCACGTCGTCGACGAGGATCAAATTGGTATTTTCGACGTCAAAGCTGATTTCCGTGGTCTTGACCACCGGATTCTGGCTGATCAAACTCCAGTCATCGCGATACAGGTTGATATCAAGGGATCCGAGAGGGATGGTTCCTTGAATCCGACGTTCTATCTTGGCATGAATTCTCTTGGCCACATAGACGCCGCAGGTATGTATGCCAACTATGGCCATGGAGCCGCGACCGTGGTTTTTTTCGAGAATCTGCAAGGCGATCCGCTGAATGGCCAAGTCGATATCCTGGGCCGACATGACAACTCTTTTACTCATACAGAACCTCTTACCCTTTGCCAAAAGAAATCAATTCCCCTCTCATTGACCCTGTTGATCGCCTCGGGGAAGGCTTCACACTCGACGGCGAATACCTTGCCGGCAATGGTATCGATATCGTCATCATAGGCCAGCTCGACACTTCTTTGCAGAATAATGGGCCCCTCATCGTAATTTTCGTTGGCAAAATGGACCGTGCAACCGCTGATTGTGCAGCCGCGCGCCTTGACCGCGCTGTGTACGTGATGGCCGTAGAAACCGTCGCCGCAAAAGCTGGGAATAAGCGAAGGATGGATATTGATCACCGCCCGGGCAAGTCTTGGCGGTGGGGTATAAAGCACCAGATAGCCGGCAAGACAAACGATATCAATATGATAGTTCTGCAAAATGGCATTTATTCCGGCATTGTCGTCGCAATAGAAGGCGGGATAACCATATCTCTTGGCCTTGGTGAGCCCGAGGACACCTTCAACATTTGCGACAACCACCTGGATTTGCCCGGCAAGGCTGCCGTTTTGTATCCGTTCATGGAAGTTATCCAGCGTCCGGCCGCTTCCCGACAGTAAAACAGCCATTTTCAGCATTATGAATTCTCCTGGAAATATCCGTTCGCCTGCACATCCACCATTTCCAGCCACCGGGAAATCGCCGTGTCATAGGCAGAGGTGAGGGCAAAGACCTTTTTCATGAGGTAAAAGCGGGTTTTCAAGGTGGTATTGCCGGTTGCTTTGATCTCCTGGAGAACCAGCGGATAATCGGAAGGATCGACAACAACCGTCACGTCGCGAAAATTCTTGGCCGCCGCCCGTAGCATGGTGGGTCCACCGATATCGATATTTTCAATGGCTTCGGCGAGACTGCAGTTCGGATCGGCAACCGTCTTCTCAAAGGCATACAGATTAACAGCAATGAGATCGATGTTGCGTAGTCCGTGGGCGGCACATTGTCGTTGGTGATCGCCGTTATCTCTCTGATTGAGGATGCCGCCATGCACCTTCGGGTGCAGGGTTTTCACCCGCCCATCAAGCATCTCCGGGAAGCCGGTGAATTCTGAGACATCCATGACCGTAAGTTCTGAATCCCGCAGTTTTTTGGCTGTTCCGCCGGTTGAAAGCAGATCAATACCGAGTCTTGCCAGTTCTCCTGCAAAACCCTCGATCCCGGATTTATCGGTAAGACTTATCAGTGCTCGTTCAATCTTCTGCATATTTTTTCTCTCGTTAGTCTTTTCTGGTAAAGGACCTGATCTTTCTTCGATCACGTTTTCCGGGCTTTTGGGCAGGGGCGGAAAACCCGGCATTGATCATTTTCTTCATCTGCCGCTGTTC
>JBBQVT010000024.1:0-38615 GCA_038211245.1 Desulfobulbales bacterium
AAAATAAATAAAAATTAACATCAATACATGAATTAAAACAATAAATCATTTAGCTAGGAACATCAACGTCCAATTTTGTTGAAAAATGCCCTGGTGGCGGGCAATTCAACGATAGGCTAGATTGGTTTTTCACTAGGTCTGTCATCTCATCGGCCTGCAGATAGTTCTTGGCAATGGCCACATCCGGCTTGCGGACAATGGAACCCTGCCAGGAGGTCAGCCCCATGTTGGGTTGCTCCGGATTACTGCGCGATTCGATCAATTCTGCGGCGGTCTTGCCGGTAATAGCCCAGAGCATCTTGTTCTGAACCTTCTTGAAAAACAACTGAGCCTGCTCGGAGCTTTTGTCATAATCAATGGCGGTGGTATAGATATCGCGGATTTTCTGGTAAAAACGCTTTTCTGATGCCCGGATATCCCGGATGCGGGCCAACCACTCATCAAAATAGTCCCAGGTATCGATTTTTTTCAGCCGCTCATCATTCATGGCAAAGCCTTTGATGATGTATTCTTTCAGGATGCTGGTAGCCCAGATGCGAAACTGGGTGGCGCGCTTGGAGTTGACCCGATAGCCTACGGCGATGATGGCGTCGAGATTGTAAAAATCCTTGTTACGGGTGACCTGCCGCCCCCCTTCGTTTTGAACTGTTTCCATTTTGGAAACAGTTGCCTCCCGACTCAATTCTCCTTCTTCATAAATATTCGCCAGGTGCTTGGAAATAGCCGGCACATTGACACCAAAAAGCTCCGCCATCGCCGTCTGGGTCAGCCAGATGGTTTCATTCTGCAAGACGGTGTCAACTTTAATGTCACCGTCGGGAGTGGTGTAGAGGATGATTTGGGATTCGGTCATGCTGCAGATCCTTTGCTAGACAAACATTTTTTCCAGACAAGCCTTTTTGATGTTCTTCAACTTGTCAAGTTCGCGCTGCTGGAGGATGATCAGAGAGTCGATATGGTTGAAAAAGGTGCCGATTTGGGATTGTTCTCTTGTGGACGGTAACGAGATATTTGTTTCTAAAATGGTTTTATTATAAAGTCGTTTTATTGTGCTGCCTTCTAACCCATTCCATTTTACAATGGAATAATAAAGTGCATACCGTTCGGTGGCATTCCTGATCCCCAAAACAGGTGGAAATACTGGACACACTTAAGCAATAATAGAACAAAAAATGTTGCATTTTGCGGTAAAAATGCCGAAAATCACCAATTACCCGAACTCAAGCTGTCCAATTAACACACTATGTTGTTAGATATCAAATAGTTGCGAAACTGCAATTATGCTATGTTTACGAGGTCTGTCTTAACTGTTTTTCCGTGCGATACCATACTGTAAAAAACAAAAAAAGGGGAGTGGGGAAACGACGCTTCCCCACTCCCCTTGTACCAACGACGGCTCAGCCGTTAAAGAGTACTATTTAACCTCTTCAAAGTCGGCGTCTACCACATCATCGTCATCTTTCTTCTTGCCCTTTGCACCGCCGGCAGCACCCGGACCGGCATCGCCGCCACCATCGGGAGTTTCCTTGGCAGCCTGCTGATACATGAGTTCCGCCAATTTATGCGAGGCCTGGGTCAGGGCTTCAACCGCCGTCTTGATGGCTGCAATATCGTCACCGTCTTTCACCTGCTTGACGTTGGCGATTTCCTTCTCGACACTGGCCTTGGTCGGGACATCCACCTTGTCGCCGAGATCCTTCAGGCTTTTCTCGGTGGCATGGACCATGGCATCGGCCGAGTTACGGGTCTCCACCAGTTCCTTGCGACGCTTGTCATCCTCGGCATGCAGTTCGGCATCCTTAGTCATTCGTTCAATCTCATCCTTGGTGAGGCCGGAGGAAGCGGTGATGCGGATGGACTGCTCCTTGCCGGTGCCCAGATCTTTTGCTGAAACGCTGAGTATGCCGTTGGCATCAAGATCAAAGGTCACCTCGATCTGCGGCACACCACGCGGGGCCATGGGGATATCGGCCAGTTCAAATCGACCGATGGCCTTATTGTCCGCCGCCATTTCCCGCTCACCCTGCAGAACATGGATGGAAACCGCTGGTTGGTTGTCGGCGGCGGTTGAGAAAATCTGGCTTTTCTTGGTTGGTACGGTGGTGTTTTTCTCTATGAGCTTGGTTGTTACCCCGCCGAGCGTCTCGATACCAAGTGAAAGCGGGGTAACATCGAGCAACAGCACGTCTTTTACGTCGCCCTGCAGGACACCGCCCTGGATAGCTGCGCCGATGGCTACGACCTCATCGGGATTGACACCCCTATGCGGTTCTTTGCCGAAGATTTCCTTGACCTTCGCCTGCACCATCGGCATACGGGTCATGCCACCAACGAGAATTACCTCGTCAATTTCCGAGGCGTTGAGACCGGCATCTTTTAAGGCAGTGCGACAGGGACCAACTGTACGTTCAACCAGATCTTCCACCAGACTCTCCAGCTTGGCGCGGCTCAACTTGAGGTTGAGATGTTTCGGGCCGGAGGCGTCGGCGGTGATAAACGGCAGGTTGATGTCGGTTTCCTTGGTGGTGGAAAGCTCCATTTTGGCCTTTTCCGCCTCTTCCTTCAGACGCTGCAGAGCCATCTTATCATTTCTCAGATCGATTCCCTGCTCACGCTTAAATTCGTCGGCCAACCAGTTGACGATGCGCATGTCAAAATCTTCACCACCGAGGAAGGTGTCGCCGTTGGTCGATTTGACCTCGAAAACACCGTCGCCGATTTCCAAAATGGAAACGTCAAAGGTACCACCGCCAAGGTCATAGACAGCTATTTTCTCTTCCACTTTCTTATCGAGACCGTAGGCAAGGGAAGCGGCGGTCGGCTCGTTGATGATGCGCAGAACATTGAGACCGGCGATCTTTCCGGCATCTTTGGTGGCCTGACGTTGTGAATCATTGAAGTAGGCAGGCACGGTAACAACCGCGTCGGTGACCTCTTCGCCTAAATATTCTTCGGCGGTCTGTTTCATTTTCGCCAATACCATCGCCGAAATCTCCGCCGGTCGATAGGTCTTGCTGTTGACATCGACGGAAACACTGCCATGCGCTCCTTCAACAATTTTGAAAGGACTGATTTCAATCGACCGTTTGACTTCCTGATCGGTGAATTTGCGGCCTATAAGGCGCTTAATGGCGTAGAGGGTCCGTGTCGGGTTAGTAACCGCCTGACGTTTTGCTATCTGTCCGACCATACGCTCATCGTTGTCATTGAAGGCTACTACCGACGGAGTCGTTCTGTTGCCTTCGGCATTAGCAATTACCTTCGGCTCGCCGCCATCCATAATCGCCACACATGAGTTGGTGGTCCCTAGATCTATTCCGATAATTTTGCCCATCTTCTCTCTCCTTAAATCTTTCTCAGCGGATTAATTATCCGTCCATCATTATTCAATTTTTTGTCGATTGCCCTACCGGTGGCAGTGGCAACCTCCTGTAAAGTTGTCATTTTCCCTTGTTTGTCAAGGGATTTGCGCATTTTTCAATGACCTTCAGCAACACAACCTCGATCATTTTTGTCCGGAGGAAACCACCACCTTGGCGGCTCTCAGCAACCGGTCCTTATAAAAATAGCCCTTTTCAAACTCGAGGATAACGTGATTGGCCGGAATCGTATCGCTGGCGTCCATGGTCAAAGCTTCCTGCTGCTGCGGGTCGAAGGGCTTGCCGACGCTTTCCACCGCCTTTACCGCAAATTTTTCCAGGGTGGCAAGAAGGCTCTTCAAGGTCAATTGGACACCTGCAAGCAGGGCTGAAAGATTTTTCTCCGCATCAGCGCCATCTGTTATGCCTTGGCCTATGGCCCTTTCCAGGTTGTCGACAACCGGAAGAATCTCCCGAAAAATGGTTTCCCCGGCATACTTCAACCCAGCCAACCGCTCCCGTTCCACCCGTTTTTTGAAGTTTTCATTTTCCGCAGCCATCCGCAGCATCCTGTCGCGAAGACCGGCAACCTCATCACGGGCATCAAGAAGCTCTTTTTCAGGATCGACAGCATCCAGCTCAGCCTGGGCCATGGCGTCAGGTGCTTCCCCGGGGGCTTCGGCGGCATTTTCAACCTCAACCGCAACTTCAGAATTATCCTGAAGCTTTTCTTTTAATTTCTCCTTACTCACCACTTTCTCCCTCTTTTATTGCAATTCCTTTATCCTGCTCCGGAATGTACATGCCCGGTGTTGCAAAATTCAAACTTGAGCGAACAATAAGTAGCCGAATTTTTCTTGTCAAGTGGCCGGAAATCAATATTCATGCCTTTGACAGGAATAAAAAATACAATAAATTCAATATAAACGGTAGCGGCAGAGGGGCGTTTGCAGAGTATTCGGTAGGACCTGAAGCGAGACCGTGTCCCTATTCGACGTGGTATCTATTCAATTTGTTAAGCAGAGTCTTGCGGGTAATACCCAGCCTTCGGGCGGCCTCGCTCTTGTTGCCACCGGTCTCCTCCAGGGTCTTCAAGATGATCTGCTTTTCGGCCGCAAAGAGTGATCCGGATTCGCTCTCGTCGGCGAAAAAGGGTTTTTCCGGCTGCTTGCTGAGCTTTTTTTGGATGGACAGCGGCAGGCTCTTTTCGGTCAGTTCGCTGCCGCGCATGAGGATAATTCCACGTTCGATGGCGTTTTCCAGCTCCCGGACATTGCCGGGCCAGGGATAATTGATCAGCAACTCCATGCACTCGGAGGTGATCCGGTCGAGGACACGGCGGTTTTTTTCGGCGAACTTCCTGGAAAAATGGTCAACGAGTTCGGGGATGTCGGCCACCCGGGTGCGTAACGGCGGGACGGTGAGCATGACCACGTTGAGCCGGTAATACAGATCCTCGCGGAAGGCATTGCGACCCACTTCGTCCTCAAGGTCGCGATTGGTGGCGGCGATGATGCGCACATCGACCTTGATCGTTGCCTCGCCACCGACCCGCTGCAACTCCTGTTCCTGCAGCACGCGAAGGAGCTTGACCTGCATGGCCTGGGAGGTCTCACCAATCTCGTCGAGGAAGAGGGTGCCGCCGTCGGCCTGGACAAATTTTCCTTCCCGCCTTTTATCGGCACCGGTAAAGGCGCCTTTTTCATGGCCGAAAAGTTCAGATTCGAGCAACCCCTCGGCCAGGGCGGCACAGTTGACTTTGACGAAGGGCTTGTCGCGCCGCTCACTGTTCTGGTGCAGGGCCTCGGCCACCAACTCTTTGCCGGTACCGGATTCACCGTAGATGAGCACCGTCGCCTCAGTAGCCGCCACATAGCCGACCATCTCCAGCAATTCGAGCATCGGCGGGGATGAGCCGATAATCGCCGTTTCAAGTTTCGGCCGCTCCGCCGCCGGTAACTGCCTGCGGTTCACCACCTGCTGATGATCGACAGCCCGCATGAGGGCGAGACGCAGTCGATCGAAATCAAGGGGTTTGGTGAGATAATCATGGGCCCCCTGCTGGATCGCCTCCACCGCATCGTCCACTGAGGAATAGGCCGTCATGATGATCACCGGCAGGGCAGGTTGCAGAGCCTGAATCCGGGAAAAGGCCTCACGACCATCCATTATTGCCATGCGCACGTCCATAAGCACCGCGTCGTAAGGGTGTTCCGCAACCGCGGCAACCGCCGTCACCCCGTCATCGGCCTCGACACAGCGCCAACCCCACTCCTTGATGAGAGAGCAGAGCATAAAACGATGCACCTGGTCGTCATCAACCACCAGGATGGTTATCGGCCCTTTTTTTCCCGTCACCTTGTTCGTTCTCCCTTGGTATTTTCGATACCGTCATCGATGCATAGGTAAATGATAGTATTTCGCTAAGAAGACATTATATGTTACCATCCTGCGGGAAAAGCAAGGCAAAAACTTGGAATTTCCCCCAGACCGGGGTATAACCGGCCCCGGAAGTTTCTTGTGGCACTACCAAAGGTACAGAATCTCCTCTCTTTCGGAGGCATGCATGCACAGCATTTCCATAATCAGCGTCGGTGGCACCATCGACAAAATCTATTTCGATGCCAAAAGTGAGTATGAGGTCGGACCACCGAATGTCGAGAAGGTTTTGTCCGAGTTGAACCTGTCGATCACCTACCAAGTTACCTCGCTGATGCGCAAGGACAGTCTTGACCTCACCGACGACGATCGCTTGCGGATCGCCGCAGCGGTGACCGAAGACCCTTGCCCGCAAATCCTCATCACCCACGGTACCGACACCATGGTCGAGACCGCCGGGGCGCTGAAGGACATCCCCGGCAAAACCATTGTCCTGACCGGGGCACTTGAACCGGCCCTGTTCAAAACCAGTGATGCGGTGTTCAATATCGGCTGCGCCATCGGGGCATTGCAGGTGCTTCCGCCAGGGGTATATATCGCCATGAACGGTCGGATATTTACCGAGGGTAAGGTCAGAAAGAATCTGACCTTAAACAGATTCGAGGAATTATAAATCTGAACATACCATGACCATTATCGCTACACTGGGGCCAGCTGGAACATTTTCCGACCAGGTCGCCAAGGAATTTCGCAAATCGCTTCGTGGTGATGTTGCCATCAGCTATTGCAGCTCCATCAAGAAGGTCTTTCAGGCGGTAACCGATGGCTGCAACTACGGTATCGTACCCATTGAAAATTTGTCGGAAGGCTTCATTCCCTTGGTCCTTGACCTGTTGGTCACCTCCGAGCTGAAAATAATCGGGGAAAAGATCATCCCGATCAATTTTTCCTGTATCTCCTCGGTCACCGACACCCGCGACATCAACAAATTATTTGTGCAGTTCGTCAGCCGCGGTCAATGCTCCGACTTTATTGAAAGTCTGGGTGAACATGTCGAAGTTGTTACCACCGACTCCAACACCCTGGCGCTTACCCGCATGACCGGCGATCCAGGAAGAAGTGGTGCAATAGTTCCCGGACATTTTGTCAAGCCAGGCGATTTTCCTTTAGTGATTGAAAGTATTAATGATTATCCGAACAACCAAACACGTTTCTTCGTTTTGGCGGGGGAAAATTCCTGCATTCCAGATTGCACCTCGCCCGGCTGCAAGACCTCGCTTATTATCATCAACGATGACGACCATCCCGGCCTGTTGGAAAAAATTCTTTCGTCCTTTTCCAAACAAAGGATCAATCTCCTGGCCATTACCTCGCGACCGACCAAGGAACAGTTCGGTAACTACCATTTTTTTGTCGGACTGGCCGGAAGCCAAAAGGATATACGGGTTAAAAACGCCCTTGAAGAAATCGGCAAGATCAGCCGGGTAAAAATCCTCGGCTCCTATGAAAGAGCCATATGAGCACCCTGCCCCTGATCATCCAAATTTTAACGGCAATACGCTGTTTTCGGCTTTTTCCACAACGACGGCAAGTCGGTGGTTTCGTAGCCATATATCCCTGTCATCGCCCTCCGCTAGACGTTTTCTAATTCCAAATCAAAATAAAGAAGAGATGGCAAACAAACAGCGGCGTAGATTATTTTTCAAAGGAATAGAGCAAATCGGCACCGGTTGACTGGGAAGAGCTTCTGGTCTCAACGGCGAAACCTCGAGTCAAATCATAGCGCACCCGAAACTGCCCGAGCTGGCTGAACATGTTCATGTCGTAACCGATATACAGATCTTTGGTTACCCTTTTACCGACTACCAGCGAAACATTCTCCTTTTTGCTGCTGCCTTCGATATGCATGTCATCAAGCTGCAGAATGCTGCCAATCCCTTGGAACAAATCGGCGCCGCCTTTCAAACCAAGGCTCGTCGCAGCCGCTTCAAGAAGACTCCCTTCCTCTTTATTGGAAAAGGCCAGGGAGTGACCGACAATCATCTGCGAGAGAATTTCCGTGTCATCCATATACGGATCGGAAAAGAGCTGATAACTGAGATCCTGGGCCAAACCGCTGATATCCACTCCGACCGTGTAACCCCGATTCTTGGCTTCCTCATCACTGAACTTTTTTTGCGCTCGTACATCCACTCCCGGATTGTCTATGGGACCGCCGGTAAAGAGAATTCGGCCCCTTTCGATATCAAAGGTTCTACCGTAGATGGTAAAAACTCCCTCGCTGAGATCGAGCTCCCCTTGCGCCGTCGGAAATTCGTCCGGGACGGTTTTTACCCGGAGTTCCCCGGAAAGCCTGCCGTTCAGACCGTGGCCATTTATGTGCACGTCTTCCCCCATAAGGACATCCAGATCAAGGGAGAAAGGCCAGCCCGACGTTTTGACTTCCTGCCGGCCATTAACCACAATAACATCCCGGGAAACCTGCACCGAATCTTTCATCTCTTCAGGCGTTATTCGAGCGTAAGGAATCTGTACCGAACCCTTAATCGCCGCCTTTTTCCTGGCGAACAGAAAATGCACATCCGGGTTTACCCTGATGGCATATTCCGGCAGGTTGACCAAAAGGAAATTCTTGCCGACAACATGCAGATCACCCTCCACTCCCGCATCGCCATAGCGAAGGAGGCCCTCGGCGCTCATCTCCCCCGGTCCGGAAACGGCATGGCCGACAATCTTCGCTCCGTCTTCCGCAGCAACTACTGCCACCCGCACATTTTCCAGGGTAATGCCTTGGTACGGCAAGGAGATACCACCACCCTCAATCCGGGCCTCACCAGCGAGTTCCGGTCTTCCGACCGTCCCCCCAAGGGTGAAGGAACTGCTCACTCGACCGGTTGGGTCGACACCGTATCCGGTGAGGGCGGAGAGTATTGCCAGGTCGAAATTTTCGAGGTCAAGGCTCCCTGAGAGCGGTGAGGTCCGGGTTGATCCGGCAAACAGATCAGCCCCCTGGGCGGCTGCATTCAAGGTCAGACGACTACCGTTTTTCATCCCGGTGACGAGGTTTGTTTGCACAAGAGAGTCGGTAAGTACCAGATTAAAAACGGTGTCCTCCCAATGGATGGCGTGAAATTCCTCGTCTTCGACGCCCAGTTCAAAGGTGGTTTCCGGTAGCCTGATCTCCGCCTGGGCGGAGATCACCCGGCGGTCTGCACCGGATGCGACAATCTCGCCGGCAAACAAGCCGCTGACCGGCACGGCTAAGAGTTTCAATCGATTCAACCAACTCAAGGAGAGTGCCGAGAACCTGCTCTTGACTCGCCAGCCGATCTCTTCCGCCAACTGTACATAGCCCCCGGCACAGAGGGTCCCTTCACCCTCGGCAAGACAAAAATCGTCAACGACCGCTCCCTTCTTGCCGGCACTGAAGGCGGCATGATCCTGCTGCCGCCAGTTGCCGTAGGAAGAAGATGCCAGATGAACATCGGTAATTTCCCCCATCCAGCCGTCCGCTTTTGCGGCTTGCGCCCGAAACTGCAATCTGCCGAACTCACCCGCTACCTTTGCGCTCAGCTCCTGCTCCTTGAAACTCCCGGAAAAATCAATCTGCGCCATGTCAACCGGCAAACCGGCGAGCATCATTTTTTCCCCGAGAAAGGTGCCTTGCAGCCGGTCCTCCTTGCCGAGTTGCGAATGGATCTTGGCCTCCAACCGCGAGACCTTGCCGGCACCAAGGCTAAGCCCCTGCCCACGAATTTCGACGTCAAACAGCGGTGCCCGATAACTGCCGCGCAACGTGCCAAGGAGATTGACGGCACCCCTCGACTCCGGCACAAGTGTGCCGATATCCGGAGAAGTCAGGCTAAAATCAAGGGCAAAGGCATCACCGGCCTGCCCCTGCAGCACCAGCTGCGAAGTGCCACTCTGCAGGAACAGGCCGGTGCTGCGAATGGTTTCCCCGGACAGACTGATCTCACCACTGCCGGACAGGGCGTTGCCGCGCAGATTTCCGGCAATATCGCTGATTTTTAAAAAGCCCTCGGCCCCGGCAGGGCCGAGAAAACCCTCGCCAGCCAACAACCCGCTGATTTGTCCCGGAAAATCGGGATAGATACCGGACGGATCGAAGTTATCCAAACGAATCTCCCCCGACCACGTAAGTTTTTCCGCCCATGAGAGCATCCCCTTCTCAATGCGGGCACTGCCCTCCACCTCACCGCTGCGGATTATCAGGCTATCGGTCCGCACATCGTTTTCGGTGAGAGCTATCTTGCCGACGGCGGATATCGGCTGTTGCCGCAGTCTGCCGTCAAGCCTAAAGACCTCAAACGCCACATCGACACCCAGGTCATCCCTGACTGTTCCGACACTGGTGAGATCGGCGTTCAATTTCCCCGGCAACCATTCAAAAAAGGCGGAAGGATCAAAATTTTTAAAATGAAAAAGGCCTTCCCAGTCGAAGAGCCTTTTCCAGTTGATCTTGGCATTTTCGGCCACCGCCCAGCCATCGCCGCGGTCAATGCGCAGGGCCGCAAAGTCGATGCCCCACAGACCGGCGGTTATGGAACTCTGCAGCTGCAGGTTATCAAGTTTGCCCCAGGTACCTAGGGCCTGCACCAAGCCCTGATAGCCGTCGCTATTACCTGACAATTGGCCGCTTACCGTGGCTAGATCAATCTTCGGACAATGTTGTATGAGTGCTTCCAGATCGACATCCCGCGCCTCAAGGGTGGCGGTCCATTCCGGTTTTTCCAGAAGATTTGCAACATCCCCTTCAACCCGGATATCGGCTGGGCTGTTGACGGCAAAGGTGGCATGCGGTGCAGTAAGGGGCCCGTTGGCGGAAAACGTGCCCTGAAGTTGGTGAAAACCGTAATTGATGAGCCGCCAGTTGCCGAGGAGATCGACACGCCGGCTGCGGTCGAAATCAACGGTGCCGTGCACAGCCAGACCAATTTCCGGACCCTGTAGAGAAAGGTTACCGATGCTCAGGTGGCCGCCATTGGCCTGCAACTGGACATCGATGCGATCAAAAACCAGCAATTCGCTGCCGTCACTGCCCTGGATCGTAAGCGAGCTCAGAGCTGCCCGATCAAGCACCAGGGTTAGGGGCAGAAGAAGCCGCGGCAACGCTACCGCTCCGCCGCCGGTGGACGGGGTAGCAGGACTGTCGCGCAGGCCGATCACTACCCCCGAGACATCAAGGTCGGAGATACGCAGCTCACCTGCAAAGAGCTTGGCCGGATACCAGTTGCCGGTAAATGTATTGATCTTTATATCAGTGCCGGGAGTGATAATGTGAATTTTTTCGAGGGTGAAGTGGCCAAGGAGTTTTCCTTCCACTGTCCCGATGGTGACTCTGCCGCCACTCAGCAGCTGCAGGCTTTTTTGCACCACAAACAGACCTGCCGCACTGCCCAACAGGAGAGCGACGAGCAAGGGCATGATGAGAATCAAGGCGAGAGCCATCCAACTACGGGCGGTCTTTATCACAGATCACCTCCCACCGTCAGATGGACCCGCAGGGGGGTGCCGTCTTCGGTGATGGCTGAAGCGACATCGAAGCGAATCTGTCCGAAAGGCAGACGGAATCGCACCCCGACGCCGACACCCTGGTGAAAATTCAGAGTCAAATCGTCGCTTGCCGTGCCACCATCCCAAAAGGTGGCAAGGCTCCATTGGTTATAAACAACCCGCTCCGCCTCAATGCTGCCGACCACCAGATACCTGCCGCCAATGACCACTCCGGAAGCGTCCCGGGTACCGATGGACTTATAGCGGTAGCCGCGCAGGGTATTGTCGCCACCGGTATAAAACCTCAGCGACGGCGGCAGGGAATCGATGCTGTCAACCAAGGTAGCCCCCAGGGAACCCCGACCGATGAGCCGCCAATCCTGAAACGGCGAAACGATTGCCTTGCCGTTGACGGTGGCCTGCAGAAAGGTGACATCGGAAACCACTCCCTGCGCCCCGCCAAGAAAACCCACCGCCGCCTGCAGACCATTTTTGGTGTTCAGAATATCGTCAGCGAAGACCACGCCTGCATTCAATGAAGGCAGAAGCAGGGTCGATTCGCCGCTGGTATCGCCGACGTCATAGATCTCGTCGCGCAGTTCAATGCCGGTGCTGAGTTTAAAGCGCGGATCCGCATATTCCCGCGCCATAGAGGCGGTGAACAGCTGGGTCGCGGTGTTTTCCCATTGCTTGTTCTGATAGGCAAGGCTATTGGCCAGAGAATAATACCTGGGATCCTCATCAACCGGCATTCGGTAGCGTAAAGCAAGAGTGTTTTCCCGTTCACCCACCTGTAATGAAGCACTGGCCTTATCACCACTCGAATTGAACAGCCGATTATCCCAGTCGATTTTACCGCGCACCCCGGTATCGGTGGCATAGCCAACACCGAAACTGTATTTATTGAGATATTCCGGGGCGGTCAGATCAATCTCCACGGGAATGGCCAGATCCTCAACCCGGTCGAGCTGCCCCCGGACTGCAACCTTGCTGAAATAGTTGGTCTGATAAAGGATTGACTGTAACTCGAAAAGCTTTGCCGGATTATAGGGATCGCCGGCTTTGTAAGGAAGATAGTGGGCCAGCAGGTCATGCTTCAAGATCTTCTGGACACTGTTCGTTGCCCCGAAGAGATACTGGCGACCGGTGTCCAGCATCAGCCGAAGCGAGGCACTGTTGGTTGCAGAATTTATGCGCAGTGAACGTTCGCTAAAGGAGGCGTCGAGGAAACCTTCCTTAAAAGCGAGGTTAGCCAGTTTTTTCTTGCCCTGTTCATACAGCTCCTGCTGCAAAACATCGCCATTCTTCAAAGGAAAGTCGGCGAGGGCGGCGATGAGGGGTGCATTATTTATGCCTGCCCCTGTCAATTCCAGGTCGATCTTTTCGAGCACAACCGGCGGCCCCTGGTCAATGACATACTCGGCCTGCCACACCTCATCTTTTTTATTCAGGCTGCCCTTGATGATCGGATTGTAATAACCGAACGGGGCCAGGGCGGAGCGAATATCTTCCTCCGCCTGACGATGCAGGCGACGGACGGCACTGTCCTGCAATCGCTCATTATCTTTTTGCAACAGGATTGTCAGGCGGGCCAGGACGTTACGATACAGCGGGTCGCTGACCCCGGTTACCGTTACCTCAAGGTGTACCGAGGCAGGTGCCGTCGCAGACAGGAAAAGGATAAACGTCAGTAAAAGGAATATGATTCGACAGAACACGGATGTTATATTATGAAAGGGCTGACCTTCAGAGTGCAGTCTCCGCTTCGCTATGATGCGGATGCATGGACGAGGCTACAAAGCTCAACTGAAGAATGGTAACATGAAACCACCCGCCATGGCAAACAAAGCATGGCGAAACAGTCAGAAACTTAAGATCTTTATCTAACGGTTCCAGGAAAAAAAATGCAACTGGAAACAATCGATATAGTAAAAATTGTCAATGGCGGCTATGGCCTCGCCCATCTGCCGTCCGGGCTGACCGTCCTCGTCCGCCATGTCCTTCCCGGCGAAACTGTCATTGTATCCATTGAGGAAAAGAAAAAAAACTACCTTTTGGGACAGCTCCGGCAAATAGTTACACCCCATACGGCCAGACGCACACCACCCTGCCCCTATGCCGGCGAGTGCGGCGGATGCGATTTGCAGCATTGCGGCTATGCCGAACAGGTGCAGATTAAAAAAGGGATTATAAGGGACCTCCTCCTGCGCAGTAACCGGGAAGAATTACAGGACGCCTACTCATTGCCGGCGGAACCGATCGCCGCCCCCGAAGAGTTCGGTTACCGGCAGCGCCTCCGCCTGCAGGTTGAGGACGGCGTGCTCGGCTTTCATCGCTTCCGGACCCATGCCCTAATCCCGATCAGAGTGTGCCTGCTGGCCGGAGCGACCTTGAACCATACCCTCGCCGCCCTGCGACAAGGGCCTGATGGCCGCAAGCTTACCTCCATGTCGTCGGAAGTGGAATTGCAGGAGAATCCCCGCACCGGCGAAATCGTTGTCATTTTCCGGCTGCCGCGCAAGCCTCGCCCGGCGGATATCCTGGCGGCAAAACGGTTCGCTCGGGAAAACGATACGGTGGAGCGGGTTTTTTTTGCCGGGGAGCAGTTTTCCCTCATGGGCCCCTATGGCAAAGAACCAGGAACGGTTGCCGGTAATCTACTTGCCGTGCAGTATCCTCCTTTTGCCGGGCTTTCTTTCGATCTTCAGCTGAGCTGGGAAGCCGGTGGCTTCTGTCAGGTAAACCTTCTGCAAAATCGAGCTCTTATCGAAACAGTCCTGGATTTTTGCAAGGTACATACAGGCCTGCGGGTCCTTGATCTGTATTGCGGCATGGGCAATTTTACTGTGCCCTTGGCACTCCTCGGGGCAGAGGTCCTGGGCATCGAAGGCCAGGGCTCGGCGATTCGCAGCGCCAAGAGCAATGCCGCCAGGGCCGGACTCACTCAGGCTGGTTTTCAGCAAAGTCCGATCCACGCCGCCTGCTCTGAACTTACGGCAAGCGGTGCCCGCTTCGATTGTGTGGTCATCGATCCACCCCGCCAGGGTACGCCGGATCTTGCCCGCCAGCTGGCAACACTTGCCGGCCGACGACTGGTGTATATCTCCTGCGACCCGGCGACCCTGTGCCGGGACCTTGCCGACCTGATCGACCATGGTTTTGCTCTCCGGAAAATCCAACCGATCGATATGTTTCCCCAGACCCACCATATTGAGACTGTGGTTCTGCTGGAAAAATAGCGCCCTTCGCCTCCATCGGTTTATTCAAAATATTCAGCCGCTTTCACATAATCGGACTCAACGCGAAAGGCGGCTCCAAAAATTTCTTCAAGGTTGAGCTTTGAGCACACCCTTTGCAATCCGGCTCCAGCCTTTTCCATACCTCAGTTCGAAAAAACAATGAGGTTTACCTCAATTTCAACAATTCATCATCCAACCCATAGCGGATTACCTCTATTCGGTTGTTGAGCTGTGAGACGTAGTCTCCTGTCATAACTGGTAGATGGAATGGAAAAAAGGCAGGGTTGTTCAACAGAAGTCCGAGCATCACTTTTCCATCTGGGGTGGCTTGAAGTGCAGCCTCTATCATTAAAATAGAAACCTTCAAATCAGTTAAGTTGACATGAACTGATTTCTGATAGCAACCCCTGTTCTCAGAATCCTTTAATACCCCCCAGGCAACCATTGAGCGAACAGTGTTTCTGCCATATCGAGCAACGGTTTCTCTGTCACCGTATTGTTCCTTAAGCCTATTGAAAATTTGAGATTGAGAGACTTGATCTTGTAGATTCAGCAGGCGGCCAATTTGTCGAGCAACATTAAACCAAAATGGATATGCGGCTGAAATCAGGCTCCAATGAATGCTGAGATTGTCTGAAGAATACTTTCTGAGAAGTGCCAAAGCCTCATCACGAAGAGCGACCAGTTCGGGTGCGGGAGATACCCAAATTTTCATCAATATATTTACAGCTTGAGAACGAGAAGTTGCGCCACGTTCGTCGGAGGAACCGCTACCTTGTTTTACACTCAATAAATCATGGAGTTCAAGACGAATCTGTTTCTCATCAAGCCAGAATAATAGAAGATTAGCAGTCTTCTGCATCCATTGAAAACGGATAACCTGTTTAATACCTATCGCGTCATGTCTTGTACCCATCACCGTGCCTTCCTTTCAAATTTCACAAGGGGGACGATGACTTCCTCGATGGAAATACCGCCATGACTGACGATGGAGTTTCCCTGAGTAACGAAGGCATCACGGCCTCCAGCAACAAGCGGAAAATATCCCAAGGGAAGGCCGATTGGTTGCCACTCGTTAGCAAATGAAAAGGACTCGGCAACCTGTGAACGAAGTTCCGGTGTTGGGTAAACCCTAACCCTTTACAATGACGTCGGTCATCAGTACAACTGTGTCGGCAAGGGATTGCACAAATGTTCCGGTGCCCATCGAGTAGATATCGCCTTTTGTCAATATTATTTCCTCCTGACAATTTTTGTCCTTGACCAGCTAAAATCATTACTGTATCAATACGGTATCAATTCACAACAAGGAGATACAAATGGTCAAGTACGCAATCGACAAAGAATCGGATACCCCTCTGTACATTCAGATCCGCGATGTCATTCAAGAGGCCATTCGCCAGGGCGAGTTGCACCCCGGCGACCGACTGCCGTCGGTATCCAGCCTGGCCAAAGAGATAGGGGTCACCCAAGCCACCGTTCGTCGTGCCCTTCAGGATTTAAGCGACGCCGGGCAGGCCTGCTGCCATGTCGGACGCGGCACTTTTATCCAGAATCCCAGCAGTGCCGAGACAAACCCGGGAGAATTCCGCGACAGCCGCAAACCCCTTGTAAGCCTTGGCATAAATAATCCTTCTGCCGCCAACAACCCCCTGGAATATGCGGCACGGCGCTTGCGCATGGGCGTCGACAAGGCCTTGCGGGATATCATGTCGCTGGCCGATAAACCGGGAATCATCCATCTCACTAAGGGCGTCCCCGATCCCGCCTTTCTGCCGGAGAATTTTCTCGAAGACATTATCCACGAGACCCTGGCGGACAAGACAGCCAACTTTCTTGAGGCCACCGATCCTCTTGGCAGGTACGAATTGCGAGCGGAAATCGCCCAGCGCTTCAGCGCCGAAGGAACGCCGGTGAGCCCGGAACAGGTGTTGATCACCAACGGTTCAATCCAGGGAGTGACCCTGCTGGCCCAGGAAAATCGCGAGATCGGTCACAGGGTGATCTGTGAGACTCCGTGCTTCAAGGGGATTACCGACACCTTTGCGGCAATGGGCCATTGGGTGGAGACCATTACCCGGGACAACGAAGGCCCCATGCCGGACCTGTTAAATCAGTTGCCGAACGGCAGCCCGTACCTCCTCTACCTCTGCCCCTATGCGCACAACCCTATGGGTACGCATCTCAGTCCGGAACGTGCTCAACTCCTGGTCGACTGGGCGAAAAGAACCGGCAGCACCATCATCGCCGACGAACTATTTAAGGATCTTTCCTGGGCCGACAACAATCCTCCCAGTCTTCTAAAGAATCTTGGGGCGGAGCAGACGGTGGTGGTCAGCTCCCTGTCCAAATCAATCATGACCGGGCTGCGACTTGGCTGGATAATCAGCTCGACGCAACGCATTCAACAGCTGGCGCAGCTGAAACGCCTCAACGATCATTCATGCCCCACTCTCATCCAAGGCCTGGCCCTGACCATTTTCCAGTCGGGCAGATTTACCGCGCACACCCGGAAAATGGCAATAATGTACCAACAACGCAGGGAAACCATGATAAAGGCCCTGGACCGCTCTATGCCGCGCCAGGTCAGCTGGAGCAAACCGGACGCTGGTTTTTCTCTCCTCCTTGAGTTGCCGCGGGGATATTCCAGCGTCGCCCTGTTTCTTTTTGCTATTGATAAAGGGGTGTCATTTTTGCCCGGCCCCCTTTTCGATATCGACCAACGCTTTGTCAACTGCTGCCGGATAAGCTATGCCTGGTCGGATGAAGCGGAGATCAAAGAAGGTATCGAACTGCTGGCCAGCGCCGTAGAAGAATTCATCAGCCGCCCACCCGGAGACTCGGGGTTGAGCGGTCTCGGCAGTTATCAATAGTGGCCCTATTGATACTGCGTTCTCACTTTATAGCTGGTGCACGAATATGAATCCCTATCTATTAGAATTCGAAGTCAAAGAACGGCGCCGGGAAATGCTTACCGAAGCGGAGCGCCGGCACCTTGTCAACCTCTGCAACGCCCGATTTCCAAAAAAAACCGACAAACTCTTTCTAGCTCTGGCCGATCTCCTTATCGGCATTGGTGAAAAGCTGAAGCGCCGTCATGCGCACCCACAGGTATTAGCCGACGACCTCTGCCGGGAGTAGATTCAATAAGTGCGATCCACGCCTGAATTATTTGCCTGTTGCAAAGACAGACAGGATACCCTATCATTGCAACTGGAATGCGGGAGCTCGGTTCAACCGGGCTGAGAGGGGTTTATGAGGTAAACCCGACCGTTTAACCTGATCCGGATAATGCCGGCGGAGGGACCAGTGTGACACTACAGCCGTCTCCTTTTCCGGAGGCTGCTTCTTTTTCCGCCTCCCCCCGCAAGCAACATCCTGCAACGTTAAAAGAGGTATGTATGCTTAGGAAAATTTCGATACAATTGTCCGTGGGCCTTTGCCTGTTGCTGACCACCATGACTGCCGCCTCTGCGGAGAAAACCCTCACCCTGATGACCCACGACAGTTTCAACATCAGCAAAACCCTGGTGGCGAGCTTTGAAAAGGACAATGATGTCAAACTCCGTTTCCTGAAAAGCGGCGATGCCGGAGCAGCACTGATCCAAGCCATTCTCGCCAAAGACAACCCTCTCGCCGATGTTTTTTTTGGGGTCGACAACACCTTCCTGTCACGGGCACTTACTGCCGGAATTTTTATCCCTTACCGGTCACCGCTGCTCACCACGATCCCTCCCTCCCTGCAACTCGACAAAGAAAATCGACTGCTGCCCCTGTCCTATGGTGACGTCTGCCTCAACTATGACAAGGAGTGGTTCAAGAAAAATAACCTTAGCCCGCCTGCCGACCTCATCGATCTCCTCAAACCTGAATATAAAGGACTGACGGTGGTTGAAAATCCGGCTACCTCCTCACCGGGCATGGCCTTTTTACTGGCAACCATCGGCCGTTTCGGCGCCGACGGGTATCTTGATTTCTGGAAAAATCTCCGTGCCAACGATGTGCTTGTGGCGAGTGGCTGGAAGGATGCCTATTACGGCCATTTCACCTCGGCATCAAAAGGCAACCGACCCATCGTCGTCAGTTATGCTTCAAGTCCTGCGGCGGTAGTCCACTATGCAAAAATCCCCCTTACCGAAGCACCGACTGCGGCGGTGGTCGGCGACCGCACAGCCTTTCGACAAATTGAATTCATCGGCATCTTGAAAGGCAGTAAAGAACCTGAACTGGCTGGAAAGCTCATCGACTTCATGCTGAGCATCCCTGTCCAGGAGGATATCCCGCTGCAGATGTTCGTCTTCCCCGCTAACTCAGCGGCGCGTCTGCCCGAGGTCTTCACAAAACATGCAGTGGTTCCGGAAAAACCGGCAGAAATCGCACCGAGCGAAATAGAGGCCAACCGCGACAAATGGCTTGAGGCCTGGACCAATGCGGTTCTCCGCTGATCGCTTGGCGACCGTTGCACACCCTTGGGAGAACGGCAGATGAAACCCCGTACCCTGCTGTTCTCTCTGCCTCTCGTTTTTTTGCTCCTTTTCTATTTTTATCCTCTGTTGCGAATCGTCCTGCAGAGCTTTCTCCCGGACGGCCTGTGGAGCCCGGAAAAACTCGAAAATCTCTGGACTTCGTCGACCTATTGGCGCATTCTCTGGTTCACCACGTGGCAGGCGGCACTCTCCACCATCCTCACCCTGCTTCTCGCCCTGCCCGGCGCCTACGTCTTTGCCCGCTACCGTTTTTTCGGCAAGAACCTTTTCCAGGCCCTGCTGACCCTGCCCTTCGTCCTGCCCACTGTCGTTACAGCTGCGGCCTTTGGCGCCCTGCTGGGAGCAAACGGCCTCGTTAACACCTGGCTGATGCGTGCTTTTGATCTGGCTGGGCCGCCTATTCGCCTCGACCAGACCCTGGCTTTTTTTCTCCTTGCCCATGTTTTCTACAACTATTCCCTGGTGTTGCGCATCGTCGGCAGCTACTGGGCCGGACTCGATGCCGATCTGCGGGCTGCGGCCAGGATGCTCGGTGCCTCGCCCGGCCAGACCTTTTTCCGCATCACCCTGCCGCTTCTCATGCCCGCCGTCGGTTCGGCGGCCCTTCTGGTCTTTATCTTCTGCTTCACCAGTTTCGGGGTGGTCCTCATCCTTGGCGGGCCGGGATTCGCAACCCTTGAGGTGGAAATCTACCGCCAGGCGGTGCAGCTCTATAATCTGCCGATGGCGGCGGCGCTTTCTCTCGTGCAAATAGCGGTTAATTTTCTTCTCATGTGGCTGCATGCCAAGTTGAGCCGGAAATCGCCGGTGGCCTTTTACGCCGACACATCTTCCGGGACAGCTATCCGGCCTTCGACTTCTTGGCAAAAATCCTTGGTCGGTGCAAACCTCCTGTTTATTTTCCTTCTTCTGGTGACGCCCCTGCTCGCCCTTGCCGTACGCTCGATAAGCGGTGAAGATGGCCCCACCCTCGCCTATTACCAGGCCCTTTTCCGCAGCGACGAGGATTCATTGTTTTTTATCGAGCCGATTGCTGCCGTAGCCAACAGCATAAGCTTCGCCTTGGCGGCCATGGTGGCGGCCGTTGCCCTTGGTCTTATCGCCTCGGTCTTCCTCGCCTCGGCGCGTGGCAGATCGACCGCCTTCTGGGACGCAGTTATCATGCTGCCTCTCGCTACTTCGGCGGTCACCCTCGGTTTCGGCTACATCATCTCGCTCAACAGACCGCCCATCAACCTCCGCGATTCCCTGGCACTGGTGATCATTGCCCATACCCTAGTGGCCTTTCCCTTCGTCGTCCGCTGCATCCTGCCGAGCCTCCGGCAGATTCCCCAAACATTGCGAGAAGCGGCAACCCTGCTCGGCGCCTCGCCGCTTCAGGTCTTTCGCCGGGTGGAGTTGCCGATCATCAGCCGGGCCATCCTGGTCGGAGCGGTGTTCGCATTTTCCATCAGTATGGGCGAGTTCGGGGCGTCGACCTTCGTCACCCGACCGCACACCGCCACCATGCCGGTGGCCATCTTCCGCTTTCTCGGCCAGCCGGGCGAAATGAATTACGGCCAGGCCATGGCAATGAGCACTCTCCTCCTGCTGGTAACCTGCACCGCCTTTTGGCTACTGGCAAGACTTGAGGTCCGGCGCAGCGCACCTGCCAAGCCGCTGTCAAAAGATATGGACCATATTTCCTGATGACTCCTCTACAAAGGCCGCCCATGAGCGAAAACGCCGACGACATCCTTTTGGTGAAAAACCTCTGTAATAGTTTCCAAGGAACTCCGATTCTCCGGGACATCGGCTTTTCTCTACGTCAAGGCGAAATCCTCTGTCTGCTTGGCCCTTCCGGCTCCGGCAAGACCACCCTGCTGCGCTTGATTGCCGGTCTTGAGCAGGAAGATTCCGGCACTATTGCCTTTCGCGGTCGCGATATCCGGCACATCCCACCGCATAAGCGTAATTTCGGCATGATGTTTCAGGAGTACGCGCTCTTTCCCCACAAAAATGTCCGGCAAAACATCGCCTTCGGCCTGGAGATGCAGCATTGCCCGCCAGCCGAACTCCTCCAGCGGGTTGAGGTCATGCTCCATCTGGTGGGGTTACAGGGACTCGGTGATCGCCGTATCGATGAACTTTCCGGTGGCGAGCGGCAAAGGGTAGCCCTGGCCAGAAGCCTCGCCCCCGAGCCGCAGTTGCTGCTCCTCGACGAACCGCTCGGCTCTCTTGACCGAACCCTGAGAGACCACCTCACCGGCGAGATCCGCAGCATCCTGAAAAAACTTGCGGTCACCGCCATCTTCGTCACCCACGATCAGGCCGAGGCCTTCAGCGTCGCCGACAAGGTTGCCGTACTGCATAACGGCGTCCTCCAACAGTTCGACAGCCCGGAGGGCTTGTATCGGTATCCGCAAAACCAAACCGTTGCCGCCTTCCTGGGTTTTACCAACCTTGTCGACGGCAGCCTCGATGAGGAGGGCTTTATCCACTGCTTGCTCGGTCGCCTGCCCTTTCCAGGGAAGGCAAAACACCCGTGGACAAAAATCACTCTTCTTCTCCGCCCGGAAGGATCGAAAATGATCCTGCCAGCGGCGACCACCGACCCTGCCATCCTCACTGTCGCCGGCATAATCACCAGCCGGCTGTTCCAGGGCGGCAGTTACCGGGTTACCCTGCAGGCCGGAGGTGACGCCCTCACCTTCGACCTGCCCATCGACCCGCCGCCACCAGAGGTCGGCGTGCGTATTCACCTGGCCGTCAATCCGGCGGCTGTTATTGTCCTTGATCAGTGTTGACAGCCGCCACCATTGGCTTGTCTTCAAGATACCGAGGCTACACTTCCCCGCCTTTTTTTGCAATTATTTCTGTACAGTCAGGGCAAGGCGCACTCCCAACCCGATAAAGAGGCTGCCGACGGCGGTTTTGATGAGGCGGCCGAGTATGCCATGCCGTTTCCATCTGTCGGCAATTTTCGCGAAAAACATTGCGAAGAGGATATTGACAATGGTGCCGTTCCAGTTAAAAAGACAGCCTAGAAAGAGAAAGGAAAGAGCTGGATGAGTGGCATCCGGGGCTACGAATTGCGGCAGGAACGCCATGAAAAATAATGCCACTTTCGGATTGAGGGTGTTGACGAGAATGGCCTGACGAAATATCCGACGGTACGGCAACGGGGCAACGGTGCTCCCCGCCGCCGCAAACCTGGAACCCGATACAGATCGCCGAGAAAATAACATAGCCAGGCCCAGATAGACCAGATACCCTGCACCGCCAAGTTTAACAAGGGTGAAAGCCAGGGCTGAGGTAGCCAGCACAACCGATAAGCCTAAGGCCGTCAGGAGGATATGCACGAGACATCCGGCGCCAATTCCCAAAGCGGCAACAATCCCGGCCTTCGTCCCCTGGGCCGCGCTCCTGCTGCCGATATAGAGGATATCAGCCCCGGGGGTAATGTTGAGGAGCAAACCCGCCGTAACAAAAACCCCGAGATTCACAATATCCAGCACGATCCTGCTCCTTATTTCCTCAACAATACTGTTTGAGGGAGTATTTTTGCGTAACGATTCCTATCCCCGGTCCTCGATCTTCACGAACGGCCGGTCTGTGATCCCTTTAAACACCTGCCGTGGTCGGCCGATCCGACTGCTCTCCTTGTCTGAGTTCATCTCCTGCCAATGGGCAATCCAGCCGGGGAGCCTGCCTAAAGCGAACATGACGGTAAACATGTTGGTGGGTATGCCCATGGCCCGATAGATGATACCGGAATAGAAGTCAACATTCGGGTAGAGATTGCGTGCAATAAAATAGTCATCCCGACTCACCCGATATTCCAGTTCCTGCGCGATATTCAGTAACGGATCAGCAACATTGAGGGTTCCCAAAACGGCCTGACAGACTTCCTTGATCAGTGTTGCCCGCGGGTCATAGGTTTTATAAACACGGTGGCCAAAGCCGGTGAGCCGGTAAGGATCATCCGGATTTTTGGCCTTAGCGATGTATTTGTCGTAATCTTCGCCATCTCGGTAAATACTCTCAAGCATGCGAATGACGGCAACATTGGCCCCGCCGTGCAGCGGTCCCCACAGGGCATTAATGCCGGCCGAAATGGAGGGATACAGGCCGACGCCGGCACTGCCTACCAGCCGTACCGTCGAGGTGGAGCAATTCTGTTCATGATCGGCGTGGAGGATCAGCAGTTTATTCAGGGCGATAACATTGATCGGCTCAACTTGATACGGCATATTGGGCCGGTCGAACATCATATTGAGAAAATTAGCGCAATAGCTTAAATCAGCGCGCGGGTAAACCAAGGGATGGCCGATGTTCTTTTTATAGGAAAAGGCGGCGATCGTCCGAAGCTTTGACAGCAGGCGGGCGGTTGTGGTGGTGAGACCGCCATAGGGGTCTTCCTCCTTGTCCATTTCCGGATAAAAATCATGGAGGGTGCCGACCATCGTCGAGAGTATCGACATGGGTGAGGAATTTGGTGGAAAATGGTCAAAAAAATGGATCATATCCTCATGAATCAGGGCATACCTGGTCATGTCGTACTTGAAACGATCGAGTTCTTTGGCGGTTGGCAGCTCACCGGTCAAAAGAAGATAGGCTACCTCTATAAAGACACAGTTTGCCGCTAAATCGGCGATATCGTAGCCGCGATACCTGAGGATACCTTTATCGCCGTCGAGATAGGTTATCTTCGACTCACAGGAACCGGTATTCATAAAACCGCTGTCGAGGGTGATGTATCCGGTTTGCCGCAGCAACGATCTTACATCGAGAGCCTTTTCTCCAGTGCTGCTTTCAACTATCGGCAAGGTATAGGTAGTGCCGTCGATGATCAATTGAGCTGTTTCTTGAGACATTGATATTCCTCGTATTATTGTGGTGCAGGGGTGGCAGAATCAGTCAATCTTGGAACGGTTCAGATGAACAGCGCCATAGAGTTTTGTGAAAAATTCGATGGTCTCCGGGGCGGGTGCAACAAATTGGACACCATACATCTGGTCATGGGCAGCTTTCACCTTGACTTTTTCCTCCATTTTAAAATTTTTGCCGATACTGCAGCTGACAATCAACAGATCATCGATGGCGTGATTGCTTGCGGAACTCAACATCAGTCCCCCGGGACTCATATTAATAATTTTCGCTTTGCCGCTTTTGAGCTTTGTGGCGTTGTACACATACGCAAGGATGTCGTCATCAACAACTTCATTATGCGGCAGCCGTTTGTGCAGGCGTCTTTTTTCTCTATCCGCATCAAACTCATCTATCGGCTCATGTTCATGCAAAAGGCGCACCTTTACTGTTTCATGGAAAAAAAACGGGATATCGAAACGATTGATATGTTCGAACAACCAGTCATCCAAAAAGGCTGAAGATTTCTGGACACCCTGTATTCTATTATTCCTGAAGTCGAGGATAAATACGTTTAGTTTTTTTATCAACGCATAATGTTCGAGGCAGTGTCTGGTAAAATCGGCGTGGTTTGCAAAATAGTCTTCCTCGGTCTGAAAGTGTTGAAAAGCGTAATCTCGCAACACGCCAAGAAGAACATCGACAATCCTTACACTTGCCCCGGCATGCATTGCATTATTCAGGTCTTTGATCAACTCAAACAAAACCTTGTGCTGATTATCAATGACCTCGGAACCAACCTTGAGCTGGGCGTCCCAACGGATATTTTCTTTCATATATTTTTCTCCTGAATACGCAGTGCAACCGATATTTCATTCCATGAAAAAGGGGTTGTTCCGATAACAACGGGAATTGCACCGGAAGTCATCCCCAGGAGATTTCAAGAGATGCTGGTGCTTCAGACCTCAGGCTCTTCGGACACCACTTCCTCTACGGGAGATGCCGGCTCCGGGGACACCTGCGAAATGTCATTATAGGTGGCCTTGTCCTCTTGCCAAACCGTCTTGGATGCAAATTTTGGCAGAGAGGTCGCCCCGACAAAATAGTCAATATAACGGAAATTAAAACGAATTCCCGCCTCGCTATAGGGCAGCAAGGCACCAATCCCCAGGTAGACCCCAAAAGACGGATCATAGCCTAGACCAGCCGCCCCCTGAACTGTCTCCTGACCGGCGAACCCATTGAATCCACCTGAAAAATCCCAAAAACCGTTAAATGGTGCAACCAGCAGATAACCCTCCCCGCCTATGACCTTGCCACCCTCATCGACAGTCACAACAGCCTCGGAAGTGACAGTCGAACTTTGCAGCACATCACCTTGATAAACCCGTTCGACGGTCTGCTCATTTCTTTTAATAATATCGTCAACTTCAGCATACTGAACCTTGATCCCGATCCGCGTATTGGCAAAGTGCACAAATGTTTTTTCCCTGCTCCCGCCGAATGGTATCTGGAGCATACCCCCGACTCGCCATTCTTCCTCTGCGCATGCCGGTTTTGCGACAATGGTGCCTGTCGTCAAAACCCCGGCCAGGGCAATCACCAGGCCGATCTTTGATGGTGTCTGCAGTAGGTCATCTCCGTTTGTCTTCCGCCCTTGATTCGTTCGCGCGTCCATGCTCTTCCTTCCTTTTCCCATATGGCCGGCTATTCGGCCTTTGGTCTTAATGTTATGCCCTCACCTTATCCCCTCTGGAAAAAGGCCGAAAACCACCGCCGTCCAGCCTAGCATATCAGTATACGCTTCTCAATTATTTTTTTATTGAAAAATCATAATGTTCGAATTATTTTTCGGTTTTTCCAGGTGAGCCGCAATGATCTTACCGGAAAGGTTCCTTGAAGAACCGCCCCGCCCTCAGTATAGTCGCTACGGTGAAAGGCAGAATCCTTACGACCACGTCCGGCCGCAAGGTGTTTTTCGCAGCGCACTAAATATCCGAAGAGAATCTCAAAACATACTTAATTGCATAATAAAAACAATGGTTTACACAAAATGCTGACACTTATTGTCGCCAACGGAGACCTCACCGAGATCCCCGAACTGCCGGATCTATTAGCGAGGGTTGATCTCATTCTTGCCGTTGACGGCGGGGCCAACCATTGCCAACGACTGGGCATTATCCCCGATGCCCTCATTGGCGATCTCGATTCCATTGCCCCGGCCGTTCTTCAAGAATTCCAGGAAAAGGCGGTTGCCATCCATCGTCATCCACCACGGAAAGATGCCACCGACTTGGAATTGGCCCTCAATCTGGCCATGAGCAAGGGGGCAGAAGAGGTCTGGCTGCTCGCCGGGCTCGGCGGCAGATGGGATATGAGTTTTGCCAATGTATTGCTCCTTGCCGCCGAGAAATACAAAACACTCAGCTTCACCGTGCCCGGGCCGGGCTGTATTATGCATATCCTCCATCCCGGCGAAGCCTTTATCCTGCCCGGCGTTCCCGGCCAAAAGATCTCACTCCTGCCATTGGCAGACGACGTGCATGGCCTTACCCTGCGTGGCTTCGAATACCCGCTCCAAGACGCCACCATCCGTTTCGGTTCAACACAAGGGGTCAGTAATGTTCGGCAGGAGCCTGCAGCAACAATACAATTCCACACCGGCACACTGCTCTGCATTGTTCTTCTCGCGCCATGATACCGCCGGTCGGATGGCGATCATCAAAATAATAGCTGGTCGACCTGAACAGGAAAAATTGTCCTTGCTATCTCCCAGCAAAATATAGAGAATAGATTTACATTACCTTTCCCTCCTCCATCCAAATGTAACAAACGACCAAGGTGGCAGAATGGGCACTATTTCCTTCAAGATTTACCTTCATCTCAAATTGGCACATTTTCAGGGCTTGGGCGATATCTCACACGACATGCTCATCAGTGTGATTCGACAACTGCACATGCATCCCGAATGGAGTTTCAGCTTCAACACCTTTATCGATTTTGAAAAAGCCATCGTCAATACCGCAACCGACGGTATTTCTCGATATCGGAGTTTTTTCGAAACCCTGCAAAAAACCGCCCCGGTGCGTAAGTGGGCGATTTGTACCTGTCAGGATACACCACACAAAGCTTTCGACATGAGTCGGCTGCCTCATTTGTGCAACATCATCGTCGATATCTTCCAGTCCCGGAACGAGGCACTCAAGTTCCTCGATGTCCTACCACACCAGTTGGCGGAACCGGCTGACGCCGAATAAAGGAAAACTTCCATTTCCTCCTCACCGCCCCAACCGGCAGCGGCACCGCCCTTGCCGCCTTTTATCATCGAGGCACCTGCAAAGGCGCAGCATCTAAAAAAACCCTGCGGCTGATGGAATTGTCCGGCGAGATCCTCTCCGGTTATTTTTTCAACGGACTGGAAGGAACCCAGTTTCTCGCCCCGGAAACCATCAGTTGGCTGCAAAAAGGCTCAACTATGATGCCGTCTTCTGACTCAATGCCTGCTATCCAGCGTCACTCTGCGGCCTCATATTGCATAAAAAGAGATAGGCTTTCGAGTTATTCTTTATCCTTGCTTGACGAACAAAGAAACTGCGGTATGATCTCGTTGCATTACCCTACTCATTCCGGTTTTCACCTTTAAATGCATCAGTTTTTTTCAGCACTATGCCAATACATCGCACACTCCTCTGTCTTGCGGCACTCTTTGTATGGTATGGTCTTTTCGGCTGCGCCAAGGTCGGACCCGATTATCTGAAAGCAAGCCCGATGGCGCCAGTCGTATGGCAGGCACCAATCGAAAAAGGCTTGAGCGCCAGCCCTTCGGATCCACAGACCATCGCTGAGTGGTGGACAATCCTCGGTGATCCCATCCTGACCAGTTTTATTCACCAGGCTATTGCCGGCAATCTGAATCTTGAACAAGCCCGGGCACGACTCCTGGAAGCCAGGGCCAAACGCGATATGAGTTCGGCAGGTCTTTTCCCAAACCTTGACGCCAATGGTTCGGTGACGAGAAGTCGGAGCAGCAGCAATCGCGGTAGCGGCACCGAGACAACGAGCTATTCCAGTGGCTTTGATGCCGGGTGGGAGATTGATCTCTTTGGTGGCAACCAACGCACCGTGGAAGCGGCACAGGCGCAACTTGAAGCAAGCGAAGAGGACCTCCGTGATGTCTTAGTTTCCCTTCTTGCGGAAGTTGCCCTGAACTCTATCGAAGTCCGCACCTCTCAGACCCGCCTGCAGATTGCCGATGCCAACCTTACCGCCCAGGAAGAGACCTTAGCACTGGTCGAAGCCCGATACCAAAGCGGCCTTGTCGGCGAATTCGCTCTGCAGCAGGCGAGATTCCTGGTGGCCGGCACCCGTGCCCAGATCCCCACCCTGCAGACCGGCCTCACCAAAGCGACCAATCAACTGGCGGTTCTCCTCGGCCAGCCACCCGGTTCGCTGAATGCGCAGTTCCAAGACGCGGTGGCACTTCCCGCTCTGCCACCTTCGGTCGCCGTCGGCATTCCGGCGGATACCCTGCAGCGAAGACCCGATATCCGCAAGGCCGAACGCCAGCTCGCCGCCCAAACCGCCCAGATCGGCGTAGCGACCGCCGAACTCTATCCATCTTTCAAACTGAGCGGCTCCATCGGCCTTGACGCCCTTTCAGCAGGCAAACTCTTCAACTCCGCCAGCGGCGGTTACTCCTTTGGCCCCAGTGTCAGCTGGAGGGTTTTTGATGGTGGTGCGACAGCCGCCAACATTCGCCGGCAATCCTCTCTGCAACAGGAAGCTGCTGCCAGATACAAGGCCACGGTCCTCTCGGCTCTGGAAGAAGTGGAAGGTTCTTTGGTCGCCTACGCCCAGGAGCAGAACCGCTATCAGGCCTTGCTGGAAGCAGTGGCAGCCGCAGAACGTGCAGCGACGCTGGCCGATCTGCAATATCAAGCGGGATTGATCAATTTCACCGAGGTCCTTGATGTAAAACGGTCGCGACTATCGCTTGAAGATCAGCTGGCAACGAGTGCGGCGACCAAGGCCGGCAACTTGGTACGACTGTACAAGGCCCTCGGTGGGGGCTGGACATCTCTTCTCCCAGAAACAGCTCCATTCAGCGGGAAACAACAATAATGGCGACGAATACTCCAGCAAATGAACAATCAAACGGGCTGGCCGAAATCCTCGACCTGCAGAAAAAAACAGACAAAAGAAAGAGGTGGAAACGACGGTTGAGCTGGCTCATTGCCATCCTCCTGCTCTCGGCTACCGGCATTGTATGGACAATGCGCGACACAACCAAGACCATTCGCTACAAAACTCAGCCTGCACACCGCGGCGATATTACTATCACCGTCAGTGCCACCGGTAATCTCCAGCCAACCAATCAGGTGATTATGGGCAGCGAACTGTCCGGTACCATCAAATCGGTCGAGGTCGACTACAATGATCAGGTGCGCATCGGGCAGGTCCTGGCCCGACTGGACAGTGCAAAATTGTCGGCACAGATCCTTCAGTCCCAGGCCGCCCTCGATGCTACCCATGCCAAGGTTCTGCAAACCCGGGCGACCGTGGGGGAAACCAACATTGCACTGGGACGTCTGCAGGAGGTCGGCCGACTCAGCAATAATAAGGGGCTATCGCAGAAGGATCTCGATTCCGCCCTGGCCGCCCTTGACCGCGCCAAGGCCGACTCTGCCGGTGCGTTGGCCGCAGTAGCCCAGGCCGAGGCCAGTCTCAAGCTGAACCTGATCGATCTCGCCAAAACCGAGATTCGCTCACCGATCAACGGCCTCGTTCTAACCCGATCGGTTGAGCCCGGCCAGACCGTTGCCGCCTCGCTCCAGGCGCCGGTACTGTTCACTCTCGCCGAGAATCTGGCGCAGATGGAACTGCACGTTGATGTCGACGAGGCGGATGTGGGCAAGATTCAGGCTGGGCAAACAGCGACTTTCAGCGTCGATGCCTACCCGGACCGGAAATATCCTGCGGAAATTACCCAGGTACGCTTCGGGGCAAAAACCACCAATGGCGTAGTCACCTACGAGACCATCCTCAAAGTCGATAATAGTGATGTGTCCCTGCGCCCGGGGATGACCGCCACCGCCGACATCACCGTTACCAAAGTCGTCGATGCGTTGCTTGTCCCCAACCCGACACTGCGCTTTGTTCCTCAATGGCTTGAAGACACGAAGGGCAACAGAGGTGGCGGGAGTGTTCTCAGCAAGCTCATACCGCAGCCACCGCCGCGCGGCGGCAAGCGCAAAGACTCTACCGGGGGACCGAAAGGGCTCCAAAAGGTCTGGACCCTGGTGGATGGCCGACCAGATGCTCTCCCGGTAACGATCGGTCTCACCGATGGCTCCTCCACCCAGATTCTCAGTGGCGACCTGCAACCCGGCATGGACTTGGTGGTGGGTCAAGAGAGCGGTAAAAAATGAAAACACCCGACGCACCAGCAAGAGGCACCCCGCCCTTGATCGAGCTACGGGCCGTGACCAAGATCTACGGTACCGGCAGCGCCGCCATGCAGGCCCTGCGCGGCATAGATCTCAGGATAGAGGCCGGAGAATTTGTGGCGGTCATGGGACCAAGCGGCTCCGGCAAGTCAACCTGTATGAATATCCTCGGCTGTCTCGATACACCGACTTCCGGCACCTTTCTGTTCGAGGGTTTAAGTGTCGGCGAGTTGTCCCGCGACCAATTGGCCCTCTTGCGCCGCAATTGTCTAGGTTTTATCTTTCAGGGCTTCAATCTCTTGAACCGCACCTCGGCCCTGGAAAATGTCGAACTGCCGTTGATCTATCGCGGCGTTCCCCTTGCCGAACGGCATCGGCGAGCGCGGCAGGCTCTGGCGACCGTCGGTCTTGGCGGCTGGGAAAGCCATTCGCCCGGAGAACTGTCGGGCGGCCAGCAACAGCGGGTGGCCATCGCCCGGGCCATTGTCACCGAACCGAAGGTGCTGCTCGCCGACGAACCCACCGGCAACCTCGATTCCGCCCGCAGTCGTGAAGTCATGGATCTGTTGACATCCTTTAATAAACAGCAGGGCCTGACCGTTATCATGGTCACCCACGAACCGGACATGGCCGCCTACGCCGGGCGCCGGATCCATTTTATCGACGGCCTGATCGACACCTCCATCGCCACCGGGAGGACCACCTGATGTTCTGGGAAACTATTATTTTGGCATTCCGGGAAATCCGCCGCAATGTCCTCCGTTCATCGCTTACCATCCTCGGCATCGTCATCGGCGTTGCCGCGGTCATCACCCTGGTGACCCTCGGCAGCGGCGCCACCGCCCAGGTGGCCGCGGAGATCTCAAGCCTCGGCAGTAACCTCCTGCAAATCCGCGCCGGACAGGGATTTCGCGGTCCCGGCGGGGCAAGCGGCAGCGCCAAAGCCTTCAAGCTTGACGATGCCAAGGCAATCGCCCAGCAGATCAGCGGCATTGCCGCAGTCGCCCCGAACGCCTCGCGCTCGGCCCAGGTCATCGCCGGCAATACCAACTGGTCGACAAGCATTACCGGCAGTACCAACGATTTCCTTTTCGTCCGCAGTTGGTCGCTGGCGGTCGGACGTTCCTTCACCGAGAGTGAACTCCGCTCCGGCAAGGCAGTTTGCATCTTGGGCAATACCGTGAAAAAAGAACTGTTCGGGAACCAGGATCCCGTGGGCGCTTCGGTCCGCTTCAACACCATCACCTGCCAGGTAGTCGGTGTTTTCGAGGCCAAAGGACAATCAAGCGGCGGCAATGATCAGGACGACTTTATCCTTATTCCCCTTCGCACCCTGCATCGGCGACTGGCCGGCAACAACGACATCAATGCCATCTTCGTTTCCGCCCAGGACGGGGTCTCCACCACCAAGATTAAGGAAGACATCGAACAGCTGCTGCGGGAACGAAGGCATATAGGCGACGGCCAGGAGGACGATTTTTTTGTTCGCGACATGCAGGAGATCATGAACACCCTTACCGGTACCACCCGTATCCTCACGACCCTCCTGGGAGCGGTGGCGGCGGTCAGTCTTTTGGTCGGCGGCATAGGGATCATGAACATCATGCTCGTCTCGGTCACCGAAAGGACGCGCGAGATCGGTATCCGCCTGGCCATTGGGGCCATGGAGCAGGATGTCCTCATGCAGTTTCTCGTGGAGGCGGTGGTTCTCTCATCCTTCGGCGGCCTCTTCGGCATCGCCTTTGGTCTGGGGGCCGCTGCCCTCGGCGCCCGGGCAATGAATATGCCGTTTATCTTCAATTCCGGTATAGTGGCCCTCGCCTTTGTATTTTCCGGCGGTGTCGGTATCGTCTTCGGCTTCTTTCCGGCGCGGAAAGCCGCCCGGCTCGACCCGATCGAGGCACTGCGCCATGAATAAACCTATGAAGAACGCCAAGCCCAGGAGCCTTTTCACGCACCGTTCCATCTATCCTTGTTCGGCTGCCGAACTGCATGCCTGGCACAGTCGAGCAGGGGCACTGGAGAGACTTCTGCCACCCTGGGATGACACAACCGTGCTGGCCAGAAACGACGGCATCGAACCGGGAGGGCAGGTTCTCCTGAAGATGCATCTTGGCCCCCTTCCCTTGCATTACCAGGGTCGTCACCTTGAAAACATTCCCGGCAGGATGTTCCGCGATATTCAGGAAAAAGGCCCCTTTGCCCATTGGTCACATAGCCATTTTTTCGAGGACATCCCTGGGGGTGCAGAACTGCGGGATGAGGTGGCGTACACCCTGCCCGGACACCCCCTCCTCCCTAAAAGGATCAGGAACTTGGTGACGGAAAGTCTGCGGAGAATGTTTCGTTACCGGGAAGCCGTACTCCGAGAGGATATTCTTCTGCATAAGCGCTGCGCCACTCGCCCGCTGCGAATCCTGGTGAGCGGGGCGAGTGGCGTTCTCGGCCGAGATCTGTTGCCTCTTCTCACAACCGGTGGCCACCAGGTCTTCACCCTGGTCCGCCGCCGCCCCGATCCGATGAAAGGAGAAATCTTCTGGGATCCGGCTGAAAATATCCTCTGTGGCGACGACCTCCCGAAACTCGACGGCGTCATCCATTTGGCCGGGGAATACATTGGTCTTGCCAGGTGGCGGGAAGATAAGAAACGACGGGTCATCGACAGCCGGGTCAATGGCACTGAACTCCTCACCCAGACCCTTGCGGCAATGCACAGGCCGCCGGAGGTTTTCCTTTCCGCCTCTGCGACCGGCTATTATGGCGATTGTGGCGATGAAGAGGTCGCGGAGGCTGCACCACCCGGTTCGGGTTTTATCTCCGAAGTTTGCAGTCGCTGGGAACAGGCCACGGAACCCGCCCGCCAAGCTGGTATCCGCACCGTCCTCCTGCGTTTGGGTGTTGGTTTGACTCCGAGAGGTGGGGCGCTGGGGCGCATTCTAGCCGCATCGCCGTTCGGCTATATCCGTCGTTTCGGCACGGGGCAACAATATATCAGCTGGATCAGTAGCGATGACATGATCTCCGCCATGCTCCACGCCCTGACCTGCCCATCACTTACCGGCCCCTTGAATATAGCGGCTCCGGAGCCGGTGACTAATCTCCAGTTTATGCAGATCCTGGCTCGGGTGACTGGGCGGCCGCTGCTTTGTCCCCTACCCGCCAAGCTGCTGCATATCATGTATGGACAGATGGCCTCGGAAATATTACTTTCCAGCTGTCGCGTTACAACCCAAAAACTTACAGATTCAGGCTTTTGCTTCCGACACCCCAACCTGGAGATGGCATTGCGAGCTATTCTCGGCAAAAAGATGAAAACACCAGAGAAAATGCAAAGGACACAGAGACCATGAGCCGGCAGCTCAAAGTAACATTGTGGATCATCATGACCGTGGCTATGACCTGTGGCTTCCTCCATCATCTGGTAGCCCCCGGTGTAATGAATTTTGAGCGGCTTCACATCTTTTTTTTCAACCTGTGCAGCGGCGGCACCATGCTCATCTATTTTACCGAAGGACAACCGCACCTCAGTGTGCAGGGTCGCGCCTTTCTCCTTTTGGCCCTGACCTTTGCCCTCTGTGCCTTTCTCAAGTGGTACACTCCAACCTTGGTGATCCCCCTTCTGCTGTTGGCGATCATCGAGCATGTCCGGGTGCGCCATTTCGGCAGATGCATTCCCATCGCCCTTTTTTCCACCGAGGAAAGTACCTCAAGAAAATTTCACCAAGCCTCACTGCTTTGCTTGTCTCTCGGCCTGATATTCTCCAGCCTGGCAATCTACAACAGCGAATTCGTCCATTGGTTTATCTTGAAAAAGTTCAAACTGGACACCTTCTTTCTCGGATTTTCATTTCCCATTTCCCTGATCAGTATGTCGGTAATCTTCGCTCTCATGAAAAAACAGGCCGCGCCGCTCATCACCTTTCTCAAAGAGCTGTCTTTCTGGATTATCAATCTTGGGGTCATCATCTTTTTTTTATTCATCCTCGCCAACTGGTTCGTTCCTCAGGTGGCCATAGCCGCAACACTCTTCCTAACCGTTTTTCTCATCCTCTATCTCTATTGGCAACAGGGAATCCAATCACAGCAGAAGGCCTTTCTCACCTCGGGCATCCTCTTTCTCCTGGTGACCTCGATAACCGGCATTCTCTATATCCTCCTGGCCTTTTCCGCCACCTATGACCCGGAAAAAAGTCTGCCGCTCCTGCGGATGCATGCCTTCACCGCCCTGTACGGCTGGAATCTCAGTGGCCTGGCGGTGATCAGCCGACATGGCGACTTCCCTATTCAGCTCCATTCACGACAGGTTATCCTGCTGCATTGGCTGACTGTTTTCGTACTCTGCCCCTTGGGTTATTTTTACCCTGTGGCCGCCATTGTGGCGGTACTCTGCTACGGCAGGTTACTCTTTATTCTGCTCTTTAGCCAAGGACTGGTCGACCCCGGCGTCGTTTCCGCCGAGGCCAAAGTTTTGGAGGGTTGAAGGGTAAACGACGAAGGCATTAGTCTCTTCACTACGGATCCTTATGCCGTTTCCACGGCTACATTAACCAAGTTATTTGCGGACAACGGCTTATTCCATTTCTACAGTCGATTCAAACTGCTCAGTACGGCTTTAATAGACGCAATGATGATGTCGGTATCAACTCCCGCGCCCCAGCTCACTTTGCCATCCGGGCTTTCGAGCTCAATGTATGCGGCCGCCTTGGCACTGGATCCTCCATTTAAGGCATGCTCGTCGTAACTGCTTAACTTGAATTCTCCGGTTACACCGTTTTTCAGTGCAGAACAGAATGCATCGAGTGGTCCGTTACCGGCGGCGGCTACCGTCACCTCGTGCCCATTTACCAGCAGGATGGCCTCGACAGCCGCATGTGAGGCTTCATCATTGGCACTGACGTGGCGCTTAACAACATTGAATGCCTTGAGTTCGTACGGAGTTCTAACGGCAAGATACTCCTTTTCAAAGGCGTTGTAGATCTCAGCATGGCGCAGCTCCCGCCCTTCTTTCTCGGTAACACCTTGGATGATTTTTCCGAATTCCGGGTGCATGGCCTTTGGCATACGGAAGCCGAATTCTTTTTCCATCACGTAGGCAACCCCACCTTTTCCCGACTGGCTGTTGATCCGAATAATGGATTCGTAGGTTCGGCCGACATCGGAAGGATCAATAGGGAGATAGGGAACCTCCCATACACCCGATCCAGCCGTCTGATACTCGTGCATGCCTTTATTTATTGCATCCTGGTGCGAGCCGGAAAAGGCCGTGTAAACAAGCTCTCCGGCATAAGGGTGCCGCGCATGCACCGGCATGTCGCACACCCGCTCATACACATCTACCAAATGATTGATATCGTGGAGATCAAGCCCCGGATCAAGCCCTTGCGAAAACATGTTGAGGGCGAGTGTCACTATGTCGACATTCCCGGTCCTCTCGCCATTACCAAACAATGTACCCTCGACGCGTTCGCCGCCGGCAAGGAGCGCCAACTCGGTTGCAGCAACCGCACAGCCTCTGTCATTATGCGCATGAAGACTTATGATTGCCGATTGTCGATCGGCCATATGCGTGCAAAACCACTCAATCTGATCGGCATAGACGTTTGGAGAGGCCATTTCAACTGTTGCCGGGAGATTGAGAATAATTTTGTTCCGGGGCGTGGGTTGGAGGATTTCCATAACTGCCTCACATATCTCCATGGCAAATTCCAGCTCAGTGCCGGTGAAACTCTCAGGCGAATATTCATAACGGAATGCGGTTTCCGGATATTTTTGTTCTTCTTCCTTCAGAAATTTTGCTCCCTGCACGGCAAGCTTGACGATTTCCTTTCGGCTCATTTTAAAAACCGTTTTACGTTGCAGGGTCGAAGTGGAATTATACAGATGAATGATAGCTCTCTCAGCCCCGGCAACAGAAGCATAGGTCTTGGTGATCAGATGATCTCTGGCCTGGGTCAGAACCTGGATCCAAACGTTTTCAGGGATCAGTTTTTGTTCAATGAGAACCCTGGTAAATTCAAATTCTATCTGGGAAGCAGAAGGAAAACCGACCTCAATTTCGGGAAATCCGAGATCGGAGAGGAGATGAAACATCTCCAATTTTCTCTCAAGGCTCATCGGTTGAACCAGCGCCTGATTGCCATCACGCAAATCAACGCTGCACCAGGTGGGGGCGGTGACAAGAGTTTTCCCGGGCCATTTTCTATTAGTCAGATTGATCGGTGGATATGGCCGATATTTTTGCACTAATTTTGAATCCATTGGTTCTCCTTGCTGAGAAAATCAAAACTCAAAAAAAAAGGCCACGGTTTTTCAACCGTGGCCTTTGGGGTAACAGAGTTATTTCTAAAACAAGCTACAACCCCTCCGTATCAGCCACGGAATCAACCGGCGGATAGCCTTGTAGGAGAATAAGCAGCGAGTTGGCGATGACCATGTTCTTCAGATATAAAAATTCAGAGGACAACTAATATTATTTTTTTGAGACTACACGTCGCAACCTGATGTTGTCAAGCGGGTTTTCTCGATTGTCGGAAAACCTTCTCACAACCTCAGCCAACCGGCACATGATCTTGACAGCTTTTCTTCACTCATCGAAAATGGGTGCCATGTTGCAATGACAGCCGATATGATAGCAGCAAGAGGCAACACAACCTTTTCAACGATTTTTTCGTACTGCGACACGGTGCCTCCAGCCTTTGCCCGTTGACAGATGGGGTATTCACATATATATTTCTACTTCATCTAAAATATATAACCGTTTCAAGAAGTTCTTCAATGTGTCACGAACAGTTTCAACTTTTACAAGGGAATGGATTCATGGGAAAAATTACTGGATCCCAGGCAGTCGTCAGGTGTCTTCAGGAAGAGGGTGTGAAAACAATATTCGGATATCCGGGAGGTGCCGTTCTCGACCTTTTCGATGCCTTGATGGATTCCGATATTACCAATGTGCTGGTTCGTCATGAACAGGGAGCAGTGCATGCCGCAGATGGTTTTGCCAGGGTTACCGGTGAGGTTGGGGTCGCGCTCCTGACCTCCGGGCCAGGTGCTACAAATGGCGTTACCGGTATTGCCACCGCCCATATGGACTCAATTCCCCTGGTCATATTGACCGGGCAGGTACCCCGCCCCCTGATCGGCAATGATGCCTTCCAAGAAGTTGATATTGTGGGAATTACCAGGCCGTGTACTAAACACAACTACCTGGTGAGTAACGTTGAGGACCTGGTTTCAACCCTGCGAGAGGCCTTTCACATTGCTCGCACAGGCAGGCCCGGACCGGTACTTGTCGATCTGCCAAAGGATCTGATCGCCACCAAACTCACCTACCCGGAAAAAACGCCGATCCATTTATCAAGCTACCAGCCGACATTCAATCCCCACCCGGTGCAGGTTGAGAAGGCCTGCCGACGGATTTTGAAGGCAACGCGGCCGGTCCTTTACGTAGGTGGTGGAGTCATTCTGTCGAACTCCGGCAAGGAACTCACGGAACTCGCCGAAAAACTGAGCATCCCGGTTACCATGACGCTCATGGGTTTAGGAGCCTATCCCGGCAGCCAAAGACTGTCCATGGGAATGCTGGGAATGCATGGCACCTATACCGCCAATATGGCTGTTGCCGAAAGTGATCTTCTGATTGCCGTCGGTGCTCGCTTTGATGACAGAGTCACCGGCAAACTTGCCGATTTTGCAACCAAGGCAGATATAATTCATATCGATATCGACCCGACCTCCATCAGTAAGAATGTGCGGGTTGATATTCCCATTGTTGCCGATTGCAAGAATGCCCTTACTGCCATCAACAAGTGGTTTGACGCTGAGTCAAACTTTAAACAGGCGGAACAGGCCGGGCGTTTGCAACCTTGGCTTGCCCTGATCAGCGAGTGGACCACAAAGCATCCACTGGCCTACAAGGATAATGATACCATTATCAAACCGCAGTACGTGATTGAAACACTGCACCAGCTTACCGGCGGCAAAGCGATCATTACCACCGAGGTCGGCCAAAACCAAATGTGGGCGGCCCAGTTTTACACTTTTGATTATCCACGGCATTTTGTAACCTCCGGTGGTTTGGGTACCATGGGATTCGGCCTCCCTGCCGCCATAGGTGCCCAGATGGCTTTCCCCGATCGCACGGTCATCGATATCGCCGGAGACGGTTCTATTCAGATGAATATCCAGGAACTGGCCACCGCTAAACAATATAAGTGCCCGGTTAAAATTGCCATCCTCAATAACGGCTATCTTGGTATGGTGCGTCAATGGCAGGAGCTGTTTTATAACAAGCGATATGCCTCGACAACTATGGATGTCGTCCCTGATTTCGTTGAGCTTGCCAAG